>CAZTEB010000072.1:0-1723 GCA_964612735.1 uncultured Pseudomonadales bacterium | reverse complement strand
GCCTATTCATACAATCTAATCATTGTTGGATGTTGACAACTGCTCGATAACCGCTGCGACTTGCTCCATACTGGGAATAGAGCTTGAGGCACCCAACTTAGTTACTGCCAGAGCAGCTGCGACAGTTGCTAGCCTGAGACTGATTTCCAAATTATATAACTGTAGTAGAGATACAATAAAATATCCCAAAAAGGTGTCGCCAGCACCAGTGGGATCGACCACATTTTCTACGAAGTAAGCTGGCACGAACAACTCAAAAATGTCACCGTCTATCAAGGGATGTGTTGCCGCACAAACCCCGCTCTCACCAGCCGTCACAATCACTAGGGCATTTTGGTATTTCTCACTCAGCAACCTTGTGGTAACTTGCAAACTTACATTTGTTGATTCGAAACTTGGTTGATATTGCTCTTCAAGTAATTGACGCGCTTCGAACTTATTAACTACTAATATGTATTCCGTGAGGCTATTGAGAGTTGATACATACCCAACAAGCTCGTCAGAGTAGGGACTCGCATTAAAGAAAATCCGCATGCCAATGTTGGCTGCAGTTTTCAGAATTTCCCCCAAGTGTGGAGTGCCATCATTTTGCACAACAAGTGTATCTCCCTGATAGACAGATTCAAAAACTGCCTCCAAGTGCTGGAGAGACAATCTCTCACCAGCCCCTGGATTTCTAATTGAGAGAGTTGAACCATCAGCCGCAAGTAGTATTTCAACTTGAGTCGAGGGAGTATTAGGTACCACCTCAATGAGAGAGGTGTCTAATCCTGTTTTAGCTATATTATCCAACAATCCATCATCACCAACAGCCCCAACAAGCTTCGGAAGCTCACCAGCTGCCAACATAGCCAATACTACATTAAAGGCTTTGCCGCCAGGCACATGGGTTAACTCACGCACTACCACTGTTTCTCCAGCATGAGGAAGATGATCAACCGTAGCTATACTATCTCTAGCGATAGAACCTACTACGACAAATTTTGACTCTTGTGACATGGCAACGATTGAAGAAGCTAGAGGTTATGCAGCCTGGAACTCAGCATTCTTCTTGCGATCAGCTTTGATCAGGTTGCGCAGGTAGACTGAGCGGGGGATTCTCTGCTGTTTCGAAATCCAGTCTAGATAGGTAGCTTGCTTGGGTGAAATAAAGAAGTTAAAACGTGTATCAGCCTGATCCTGCAGATACGATAACGAATCATCAAGCACCTGACCCAAGCTTTCGACATCATACTCTGCAACTAAAAAGCGTTCAAAATCGACGCCCCAGAAAAGCACTGGTCGTTTGCCAGCTTGGTGCAATGCCAACACTGGCTTATTATAGTCAAGAGCAAGAGTGAGCTCATGACCAACATGAACAGTGGAGGGAAACGATATCTCAGCCACCATTAGATCAGCAGCTTTGATTTTGCGCAGCATATCCTGATAGTACTCTTTTCGATCTTCTTTACTTTCTTCCCGTCGATCCTTGAGATCATAGTCCAAGATATGATCGTGAAAGACCTTGTGTCCCTTTTTCTCCAGATCTTCTACAATGTGTCGATATGACTTCTCAAAGTCTGCTTTAGCGCTATTGGACGCATTGAAATAAATTTTCATAGATTACCTAGTTGCAGTTTTAACTAATGATAGTGAGAGTAAGTGACCACGCTGCTTCTTTGCTAACAAGTGAAGCTCAGTTGCTTCTGTAGCTGGCGGCTCAATAGGAACTCTCTCTGTAACC
>CAZTEB010000071.1:0-1826 GCA_964612735.1 uncultured Pseudomonadales bacterium | reverse complement strand
GGTAATTTAGGTCAAGTATTTAGTTTCTTGAGAAGGTAATCAATAAAGTAGGTATGTCACCAGCTGCCCAATCAAAACCAACCTCATCTGCTAAGGCCAAAGGCGGTGCTGTCATCAAAGTTGATAGCGTCGCAAAGTCCTTTGACTTGGGCGCCAATCAAGTTCAGGTGCTCCAAAAGGTTTCGTTCGACATCAATCAGGGTGAGTTTGTGGTAATCTTTGGTCCTTCTGGTTGTGGCAAGTCGACGCTGCTTCATACGTTGCTTGGGCTGGAAGTTCCCAGCGAGGGAAGCGTTACTTTCTTGAATAACAATCTCTATAACGACACTACAGAGGATGATCGTTCTGATATTCGTAAAAAGAACGTGGGTATGGTGTATCAACAGATGAACTGGATTAAGTCGATGACGGTGGGGGAGAATGTGGCGTTTCCGCTGATGCTACTTGGCAAAGATAAGAGCGAGGCACTCGAGACCGCTCGTAAGCTGCTGAGTAACGTGGGTATGGACAAGTGGATAGACTACATTCCTACTGAGCTTTCTGGAGGTATGCAGCAACGTGTAGCATTGGCCCGAGCGCTTATTAATGAACCTCAGTTGATTGTAGCCGACGAGCCGACTGGAAATCTCGACTACGAGTCTGGTGAGACAGTGATGAATCTCTTGAGTGAGCTCAACACCGAGAAAAATATGACAGTGATCATGGTGACGCATGACTTGGTGTATCTTAAGTATGCTACCAAGGCGATCAGGATGTTTGATGGAGAAGTAGTTGGCATCGAAGTAGGTCAAGAACTTAAGAAGATTGTCGATGACTTGCCGAAGCATCAAGGTTTGAATAAAGTTGCAAGTAATTTGGAATCAGATCCTAAAAAAGCTCAGAAATCCGACTCCACCGCGGCAGCCCCAGATTCTGAAGAATCTTCACAGCAGGATGACCTCAAGCCACCTGCTACACGAGACGTAGATCCTCATGAAGATGATGAACTGGAACAGCCCAGCGCTGACCAGGCTCAATCTACACCCAAGAAATCGTCATCTAAAGAAATACGTGAAACTCAGGATGATCTTCAAGAAAAACCAGCTGCTCCAACCAAAAAAGCTTCTCAAAAAAACAAGTCTTCTAAAAAGGAAGACGCTGCATCAAAAAGTGAAGTAGAAAAAGCAGCTACTGATGAGGGGGTGGCCGCTCCCACTCGTGTACTAAAGGACGTAGAGTTATGACACTTCCAAAGCTACACTTCTCACCGGAAAAAATACTTGGGTTCTTCAAGAATCTACTGCCCAACACCATCGGTGCTCTCAAGTGGCTTCGCGACATCTTGCTGTTTGAGGGTTTGCTAATGCTGTACGTGCTTGCTGCTCTGATAAAGTGGTTGACCAACAACCGGTTTACTCCAGAGTTTGTCAGATCAAGCCTGGCCGCCCCAGTACTTCGAGTCATCGACAAGATGGTGAGCTGGGGTGCCAAGAGCGAACAGACCATCAATCGCTACAACCTGATTGAAGTGGCACTGCGAAACATGATGCATAAGAAAGTCAGGACATTTATCACCATAGGCGGTATGACTATTGGCATTGGTGCCATCGTGTTCTTAGTTTCGATCGGCTACGGGCTTCAGCGCCTGGTGGTGAGTAGAGTAGCCCGGCTGGAGGAGATGCAGCAGACGGACGTTTCACTTCAGCCTGGGAGCAACGTTGTCATCAATGATCGGACAATGGCTGACATTAAGAACACACAAGGTGTCTCTGAAGTGTTGCCGTTGATCGCGATGGTAGGACGAATAGAGTATGCCAACTCGGTCTCAGACATGGCCGTATATGGTG
>CAZTEB010000070.1:0-2284 GCA_964612735.1 uncultured Pseudomonadales bacterium | reverse complement strand
ATCTTTTCTATGAACTGGCTTCCAGATTTTCTGATAGCTTCCTTAATCAAGGGAGCAGACACTCCATACACAGCTAGTAGCAAATACCCATAGTACACAAACGGCAAAATGTCTTCATGGTTATGAAGGGTCGTTTCTTCCTGTGAATTGACATCCGCGATCGCCGCTGGAGTCTCGAATCCGATGATACGCTGACCCCAGGAAATTTCCTCACCAGCTATGAGTAGCATTCCGCTCCCAAACGCCAAGCAATAAACCAACACAAGCATGCTTTTGACCTCGGGACGCGCTTGCAGTTTAATCGTCTTAAACATGCTGTATGCTGCCTTGAGCAATACCACACCACCCACAAAAAAAGCTAGCGCTGAAAGATACTCAAACACGCCATCTTCACGTCGAAGGGTATGAAAGAGCGTGGCTTCATAGTAGTGCTTGATGCTGATGGTGCCAATGAATGCTAACCAACCCCCAGAGAAAAGCAGCTGGCGCCAGGTGTTAAAGGTCGATCGACGGATGACCATCGTCAGTCCAATACAGGTAGTAGCTAGCACAGCCTTAAACCAAGGAACGACGTGGATATGGAAATACACTAGGGAGTGACTGACGTGCACCACATCATTTGCAACGTATAGATATATGCCAAAAATGCTCAAAGCTGGCACTACCCACACGAGCCATACCTGCACAAGTTTTTGCATCCATGCTGCAAACACAACGTTACTGGTCATTCGTATAAGCAGTAGTACCACCATCACTGCAGCTAATAGCCACCAAAGTGGCATTCCTACCCGAGAAGAGATGACGCCATCCGCAAAAAAAGCTTCTAGCCAATAGGTAAGCAAAGGAGCACCACTGAGAGAAGACAGCAGTGTGGCAGCTTGAGAAGAAAAGTGACGCGACGATGAAGTCATACTCGGTACTCAGAGTAACCTAGTCAAATCACAAACACAACCTAAAAGTGACCTACTTCAGATCATCCTTTGAGCAGTACCCAAGTAGCCTTCTCGTCAGCCGATAGATAACCAGATCGAGGCTTACGACGTGTGTGGTATTCATGAAAGTGTGACACCAACGCCTTTTTCTGATAACTACTCACCACCTTGGGGTGAATATAGTATTGCTTACATACTGCGACAGTGTTCCCCAGGTGACTGGATACTTGCTCAGCCATATAGCCGAGTATCTGCTTTTCTTCTTGCTCCGTAGCAGCATCTCCTGCCCCGTACAGCGTCGCTCCAGCTAGGGTCGTACCTCCCCAAGTCCTAAAGTCTTTAGCTGAAAGCGACTCACCAGTCACTGACTTGAGATAGTCATTCACATCATGAGAGTCAATTAGCTTCTTCTGACCATCTTCATCCCTATAGGTAAACAGCTCATACCCTGGTAACTCACTACACTGCTTAAGCGTCTGAGCAATTCTGGGATGTGACACCATCATCACGTGCGAGACACCACTTTTACCAGTAAAACTAAAGGTAACTCTCGTTCCCTGTATGTCGACGTGCTTCTCTCTGAGCGTAGTTAGGCCATATGATTTATTTTCTTTGGCGTATGTTTTATTACCAATTCTGATCAAAGTATGTTCGAGGAGCCACACAATAGTAGCCAGCAGTCGCTCTTTCGACAGGGTGTGACGACGCATGTCTGCAGCCACTGTCTCTCGCAGTATGGGTAGTATTTCAGCAAATCTGACCATGCTATCAAACTTATGCTGCTGATTGTGTGCGATCCAGTCAGGATGATAGATGTACTGCTTACGACCCTTGTCATCAAAGCCAACAGCTTGAATGTGACCTTTATCGTCTGGACATATTTTGACATCACTCCATGCTGGAGGAATAGCGAGCTTTTTGATCTTTTCTACCCTGGTGGCACTGAGCGGCTTACCTTTGTCATCTTGGTAGCGATGGCCTGCGCCGCGCTTCACTCTTGACCAAGATAAGTTGGCATCGGAAACGTAATGTATGCCACGTTTCTTTTTGGGCGTGTCCATACTTTTAGTATGGCATAGAGTTTAAAGTCATCACAAGCTCAGATAGAAAAATGCTCATTTCTCAAGCAATGACAAAACTAGAAACAGCTATCACTCATCAGATAAAAAGCCTTGAACTATCAAAAACTCCATGGGATCAATAGCATCCTTAGTTATAAGGAATGAAAAGACCAGTCCCAGAGCCTCATCTAAGTCTTCCATGTCAAGAACATCTAAGATCTCTTCGCTAGTAAGCACACCCTCACAGATGCGAACAAGTTCATCGAAATACTCTTGTTCGATATCATCTAC
>CAZTEB010000069.1:0-2444 GCA_964612735.1 uncultured Pseudomonadales bacterium | reverse complement strand
CATTGGTAGGAGTAGTGAGTGAGGTCTCAGAGCATTTCTCTACGGTGTCACTACTTAGTGAATCGAGTGTTCAACCCATCATAGCCGTCACAGCCGGTGGCGCTGAAGGCATCGTCACTGGTGATGGCAAGCGAGTGTTGCTGACAGAAGTTTCCTCTGATGCTGAGATTGAGTTGGGCGAGCGGGTGGTAACACTTGGTCAGCCAGGCATAGGTAGAGATATTTTAATTGGGCGCGTAGCACAAGTTGTGGCTCAGCCTTCTGATCCAACGAAGACTATTGTAATTGAACAGATTACAGACTTTAACCAAGCTCGAGTAGCCGAAGTATATGTCCGAGAATAATGAGTATGATGTCGATCGCAACTAGAACTACCTTGAGAAGATTTGTCACGAGATTGTTGGTGGTAAGTGTCGTCTGTATGTTTGAGCGCGTGGTAGGCATGCCAGTGTTGTTTTTGGGGCTGTCGCTGATTTGGCTCTCGCTCTACACAGGGCGCTGGCACGTAGCTTGGTTGGTGCTTGTGACTAGTATTTTTGCGGCTGCATATTTACTGCCCTTTGTAGTTGCTGCGGCGATACTCATCTTGGGCTCATTTTGGATGCGTACACTTTCTAAAAGAGTGCCATCTAGAATCCTTAGCTTGGCTATGTACATATGGCTCGTGATTGCTGTGCTGGCGGCACTCGGAGAGGTACAGCTGACTCTGCGAGCTGGGATATATGGCATTGTAAGCCTTGTTTTATTATTCGGGGTGGTTCGCTTGGGTTTGTTAGCACAACGAGCTACATCGACGTATCGGATTCAGTAACATGGCAAGTACCAAGCACACAACGGCTCACAGCACCACAGTTCGTAGCAGGTGGTTGTTATTCGTAGTGGTGACTTCAGTGCTATGGTTGTTGCTATTAGTACGAATGATAGACCTACAGTTAGTTAGAGGTAGTAGTTTTCGAGCCCAGGCTGAGGACAATCGTTTCTTCACGGTGCCAGTAGCAGCTGACAGAGGAGTGATATCTGATAGATTTGGTGCATCACTTGCTTGGAATCAGCGTCAGTACTTCAAGATTGATGACACACATGCTTTATACAGTAGTACATCTTTGCTTGATGCTGCTGAAGCTCGGCAGTTAATGGCAACTGATAGCGCCGCTGTTAGTTTGGCTTCAGTTCGAGAACATCTTTTTCCTGAAGCTTTGGCGCATGTGGTTGGGTACTTAGGCGCTGTGACGGCTGATGACTTGGCTCGATCTTCTGATCTTAAGGCTCGGCACGTGGTGGGCAGGATTGGTTTAGAGCAACTCTTTGATGCGCAGCTTCGTGGTATCGACGGATCTGAGCAGTACGAGATAAATGCTCTAGTTGAGCGTCAGCGCAAAGTAGCTACGCAGCAAAGTAAGCCAGGAGAAGGCTTACAAACTACGCTTGATCCGTATCTGTCAGAAGTTGCTTTTAGAGCCTTGGGTGAACAACGTGGCTCGGTGGTGATTCAGGATGCCGCTACTGGCGAAGTGTTGACACTAGTTAATGCTCCTAGCTTCAATCCAACCTTGCTAAGTAAGCCACTCCATGATGCTCAAGCAGAGCAAGCTCGACAGGACTACATTCGAAATTTATTCTCTGACGAAACGAAGCCGTTCTTCAACCGGGCTGTAGCCGGCGAGTATCCTCCGGGATCAGTGTATAAGTTAGTTACAGCGCTCGCGGGGCTTGAAAGTGGTGCCTTTGACACTACTACGACGGTTGTTGATGAGGGAGTACTGAAAGTAGGTGAGTATGAGTATGGGAATTGGTATTTTCGTCAGTTTGGAAGGACTGAGGGTGAGATCGGTGTTGTTCGATCATTAGCCCGGAGTAATGACATTTACTTCTATAAAGCAGCCGAGTGGACGGGCGTAGATGCTTTAGTTGAGATGTCGAAGTTGATGGGGTTGGGAGAAGTGACCGGGATTGAGTTTGCCTCTCAGAGTGATGGTCTCGTGCCGACGCCAGCATGGAAAGAAGAAGTGCAGGGCGAGCGATGGTTTTTGGGTAACACGTATCACATGGGTATTGGTCAAGGTGATGTGTTGGTCTCTCCGATCCAAGTATCTCAAATGGTCCAGACTCTAGCCAATAATGGTCAACGGTGCACTCCAACCTTATTGAGTGGCTCGCGAGTCGAGTGTCAGTCCCTGAGTCTTTCTGAGGAACACATCGATACCGTACTACGGGGGATGCTCGACGCGTGTTCACCTACAGGCACAGCCTATCCTTTTTTTGCTCGCAATGAGGTGCGTAGGGAGGAGGGTACTAGCGTGACCCAAGACTTGGGGCGAGGAGCAGTGGCGTGCAAGACTGGTACGGCTGAGTTTGGTGGTGCTGATAGTAGAGGATATCGCAATACCCACGGTTGGTGGGTGGGCATCGTTGAGCCCCGACTTGATGGTAGTAACATAGGAGTC
>CAZTEB010000068.1:0-2481 GCA_964612735.1 uncultured Pseudomonadales bacterium | reverse complement strand
TCGAGCTCATCCCAAATCTTGCTTTCATCAATCTTTTCAAATGCAGGCACAGCCACTCGGTAACCAAGCTTCTGCGCAGCCCAGCCTAAGTGAGCTTCCAAGAGCTGACCCATGTTCATACGGGCTAAAACTGAGAGTGGTGAAATAATGATATCCACTGCAGTACCATCCTCCAAGTGAGGCATGTCGGCTACAGGCACGATCTTGGAGATAACACCCTTGTTACCATGTCGGCCAGCTACCTTGTCACCAACAGTAATCTTACGAGTCTGAGCAACCTTGATCACCACTTCTTTGAGAGTTCCAGGATCGAGCTCATCACCAAGTTCACGATCGAGCACTTGTACATCAATCACAGTACCAACCTGACCATGTGGTAGTCGGAGTGAGGTGTCACGAACTTCTCGAGACTTCTCACCGAAAATAGCTCGTAATAAGCGCTCCTCTGGAGTTAGCTCAGTCTCACCCTTGGGGGCGATCTTACCAACCAAGATGTCGCCAGACTTAACGGTGCTACCAACTCTAATCACGCCATCAATGTCAAGATTACTTAGATACACTTCTGAAACGTTAGGAATATCGTTGGTAAGTTCTTCAGCACCAAGCTTTGTATCCATCACCTGAGCTCGATGCTCACTAATGTGCACCGAAGTCAGCAGGTCTTCTTTGACCACTCGGTCTGAGATCACGATAGCGTCTTCATAACCCAAGCCTTCAAATGAAGCGTAGGCAATCAATAAGTTAGAACCCAAGGCAAGCTCGCCTTGGTCAGAAGAAGGACCATCGATCAAAATATCGCCAGCTGCAACTTTGTCTCCAATAGCGACGATCGGACGCTGAGAGTATGAAGTGCTCTGTGATGTTCTCACAAACTTCTCAAGTGTATAAACCTCAGTACTTCCCTCTAACGAAATGTGTTCACTAGGGTTAAGTTTGTGGTCTTTCTTAGCTTCATCAGCGTGCTTCTTGTCGAGCTTAATGATAACTTTCTGAGAATCAACATACTCAACTACACCAGCTCGGCGAGCAACTACGCTGCGCTCCATAGCCGTAGCAACTGTTTGCTCCATACCAGTACCCACCACTGGTGTCTCAGGCTGAATCAATGGTACAGCCTGACATTGCATGTGGGTACCCATTAGGGCACGGTTGGCTTCGTCATGAGCGATAAAGGGAATCAACGAGGCAGAAGTACCGATCACCTGTCGAGGAACTACATCGATATACTCAACTTCCTCAGCTGAACCTTCAATAAACTCATTCATGTGACGCATAGGCACCCATTCATCTTGAATGTAGCCCTTGTCATCAATGTTAATGCTAGCGTGGGTAATCTTATGGTCTTCCTCTTCGTCAGCAGAAAGATACACGATCTCATCTGTAATCTTAACCTTATCTTTAGTAACTTCGACTTTTCTATATGGAGCTTCTAAGAAACCAAAGTCATTGACTCGAGCATACAAAGCTAAGTAGGTAACGAGTCCAATATTCGGACCTTCTGGAGATCGAACTGGGTCGATTCTAGAGTACTGTGAGGCATTGATGTCGCGCATCGAGAACGAAGCACGCTCTCTAGTGACGCCACCGGTACCCATCACGGAAAGTCGGCGCAAATTATCAATCTCTGCCAACGGGTTGGTTTGATCTAAGATGGCTGAAAGCCTATTTCTGCGGAAAAACTCTGAGATGGTGGCGATCAATGGTCGAGCATTCACTAGCGCAGCTGGCGAAAGTGTTTCGTCAGTCTTAGTTAGTGACATTTTTTCTCTAATGGAGCGCTCAAGTCGAATTAAACCAATTCGCAATGCATTACCTTGAACAAGCTCTCCCACTCGGCGAACACGACGATTACTCAAGTGGTCGATATCGTCAGTTTTACCGACTCCATTCTGAAGACCAATTAAGTACTTAACAGCCAAGATGACATCTTTGGGAGTCAAAACAGTAGTGTCAGCTGATTCATCATTCTTAAGGCGACGATTGAGCTTGTATCGACCGACTTCACCCAAGTCATACCGACGTGGATCGAAGAATAACTGCTCTAAAAATTCACGAGCTGTGTCAAGCACAGCTGGCTCTCCAGGACGCATCTTCTCGTAGACTTCAAGCAGTGCCTCTGCTTGTGAAGCAGTTGGGTCTTTCTCGAGCGTGGTTGCGATTAAGTCGTACTCGTCTTTCTCGGATTCCTTGGCAAAGGCCTCAGTGATTTCTTCATTGGTGCCCAAACCAAGAGCTCTGAGCAGTACTGTGACTGACATCTTACGACAACGATCGATCTTAACAATCATCATATTTCTTCTAATTATCAAAATCTCAAACCAAAAACCACAAAAAAATCACAGTCGTGTCAAATAACATACTATTTTAAAGGAGACATCGGTGTCACCAGCATATGAGATGCCAGGTGCACGAACTAATTGGGTGACGATGGCGCGCTCGATACCATTGATGATAAAAGTACCAACTGGAGTAATCTTGGGA
>CAZTEB010000067.1:0-2647 GCA_964612735.1 uncultured Pseudomonadales bacterium | reverse complement strand
CCAGCAACCATATAATCAAGGCGTACATCACCAGAGGAAAGAAAGGTAACACCACTGGACTAGCCAACAAAGAAATAGCGCTAGTACTACCAAAGTGATACAACACCAGAGGTAATGTCCCCAACTGAGCAGCTAGCGAGACCACAAACACATCGAGTACAACCGAGTAACCACGAGACAACGCTGACCCAAACAGGCCAGCTTTGACAGGACTCTCCACAGAAAAAACGAGCGGCATATCTCCTACAAAAAGTTGCACCACACTTGAGGTAGAATCACGAAATACAGGAACTAGTAAGGCTATTGCCAGCGTCGCGCTGATCGACAGTTGAAATGAAACATTGAGTACGTACCAAGGATTAACCAGCAGCATCACTGCCGCCACAAGACAAAGCGTCCATAGTCTGTGATACTGTCTTCCCATCACACCTGCAAGCAAGCTAAACGAGATCATCATCACGGCTCTGACCACCGAAGGTTTTGCTCCCACCATAATGGCATACAGCCATGCCGCCACCAGCAGCACACCTACACCTAACCATCGCGGCAAGTACTTCGTAGGTCCACGAACTACTCCCACCACCAACCCTACATGAAAGCCAGAAACAGCTGCGATATGCTGCATCCCAATAACTTTGATAAAGTGATCTATGTTTGAAGGCAGTCGAGCCCTATCACCAAAAATTAGGCTTGAAATCAGACCTGATACAGTAATAGTTGAATGTCCCATAACGTTAGTCAACAAGGTGTTTTTGACATCATACAAAGTAACCAAAAAATGCTGCAACCCACACTTTACCGAAGACTCCAAAGAACAAAAGTCATCTATGTCCTGCACTATCAATCTTTTTTTAGAAAATACCCCATTATCATCACCAGTATCAGTTCTGCCATATAGCCTCAAGAGGCTACCTAGATGATATCTTTCACAATGGTTAATAACTACAGAATAACGGCCTAAATCATACTCACATCTGGTAGAAAAAGATCTCAGAAAAAGTACTCTGGATATCGATTCTGTATGGGTATCATTTGTGTTTTTCGATTTTAATTGAATAAAACGCAAAAGTATTACTACAACTAATATGATCAAAAGTATAATTTGAGTACCATTTTTGGCAATTTTCAAGAGTAGGTCTTTTGAACTAGTTATATAGACTTATAAAATAGAATGAATATATCACCTAAAAGTGATACTGCTTCATTCAAAAAATTCATGTTAGTCTCAACACCCACCGCCCGCTCCCTCATCACTCTTTTTTCATACAACTCCTAGTATCCTATAGTAACGTCTCAATAACTAACTACAGCGTTAGCTGGCTGCTGAGATCATCAAAAAGTGACTGGGAAAGAGCGCCCGCTGTGACGACATCACCAAGCTGCTGATACGGCCGATTTTGAATGATGTCTTCTGCCCGCTTAGGACCAATCCCAGGTAGTTTCTCGAGTTCTGCCTGCGAGGCTACATTGATGCTGACTGCGTCACTGGACGTGTCGGCTACTGAGGCTGAGGCAGCATTGGGCAATAGGTTAGTGCTTGAGGAAGCAACCAAGCCATCTTGGTACTCCTGCTGCGTGGGGATGTAGACCTTATCTGAGTCTTGTAGCTCAAGAGCTAAGTTGAGAGTCTGGTGAAGGTATTCTAAGCTCGCTTGCGAAGTGACACCGCCTGCTGCATCAAGTGCCTGGCCCAAACGACTACCCTCCAGGAGTACATAAACTCCTGGGTTCTCGACAGCACCCGAGACATCTACTACTAGTTGAGGTGAGGCAGGTTTGGCGCTACTTGAAGCAGTCATTAAAGACTCAGTGCCAACTGAGCCCACTTGACCAACAGCGCTCGCCTGAACCTCAGTAGCACCGATCCTCCACTCGCCTCCTTGATCATAGAGACGATATAGAGCATATCCACTCAAGCCAAAACCCAAACTACCCATAAGCAATAATGCAACTGAAATGACATCAAGCGAGCGAACAATTTTTCGTGACCAGGACCAAATGTGTGTAATCTTGAGTACAAAAGAGCTAGGAGCTTGGTCTTCAAACATGCTCCCAAGTGTAACGGTCAATTCTTACATTTAGCTGTAGTGAAGGGGAGGAATTTTAGTAATTTTATTGTAATCTTGATGAAACACTATCGCTCATGTACATCACCCTCATAGTCTTCTGGGGGAATGTTTTCTTGAGATAAACCCAGAATCCCAGCTCTGGTGTTGTCTGGCATTGAAGAAAACTGAACTGGCCTAAAGGCAGCATTCCCAAGACTGGCGCTCTCTTCTTGAGTAAGACTGGTTTGCTCTACTGGATGTTCTGGGGCAAGAATAGTACTCGCCAAGCGTCGCAAAGAGGTGTGCTGACCATCAAGCACGTGCTGTCGTTTTGCTTTTCCAACGACATACTGCCTGAGCTCTCTCTCACCGAGCGAACCTTCTTCAATCTGCTCCTTAGGCACCATGTCTACCCCACCACCAGATTTACAATCTTACCTGGGATGTAGATCTCCTTCTTGATCTGCTTGCCCTCAAGCCACTTCTGGACTTTAGAGCTAGCTTTTGCCTGGTCAATAACGTGCTCTTTATCTTGGACTACGTCAGCAGCAACCTCTATCTGATCACGAACTTTGCCGTTGACTTGGACCGCGATGGTG
>CAZTEB010000066.1:0-2716 GCA_964612735.1 uncultured Pseudomonadales bacterium | reverse complement strand
CGAACCATCTTCCTCCACCACCAGGAAGTAAAAGGTCTCGGGTTTGCATGGCCCGACTACGTTATACATCTCAGCTAATCCCTCGTGTAAATACATCTCAGAAAACATGCCCAATCTGGGATCAATGTGCTGCAGAGCAAGTCTATCGACTACTATAAACTGAAGCGACTCAATGCGATTAGTAGCATCTGAAACAAATGGCAACGAAAAGAAATAACAACTCGATAGCTTGAATGGAAATGGCTCTCCCATATGTTTGCCCTCAGTTCGCTGCGACATCACAGCTTGAGCTTCATCAAGCGAACCTAAGGTCAACTCTGTGTCTTTCGCGATGTATTCCTGAGGATTAAGACCCACCATGTTTGATAGAAAGCGATTTAGCACACCCATAGCGCCAGCGTGTCTATCAAACTGCGCGTCAAACGAACCAGTCTCTGAAATAAAAATACCAGGTGGCAACACACTCTTTTCCCTGGGAACAGAAAACGATTCTCCTGGTTGTAGCAGGTTGTGCTCAAGGAGCGTTACAACATCTTCAATACCAGCGCTTTTCAAAGCCCACTCGAACTCAGACAATCCCAAATCAACAGCAGCTAACGACGTTACAAATGTGGGCGAAGGCATCGTTATATCGCGAAGCAAAACTTCGTGAACTGGCAACTCATCGGCATTAGCCACCTTGTGGAATGCGGCCACAACACCATCAACATATCTTTCATAAAAACGCTCCCAATGATCAAAATCTTTTTTGTCTTGAAAGGTTGGAATGCGGCTGGGCAACTGAACATCGTGAGGCAATGAAACTGGCTGCTGATCTTTCCAAAAAGGGCTAAAATCAAAAGTGCCTTTGCCTACTTTCTCCTGGTTGTTATAAAGCCAAACAGCTAAACAAAAACCGGCGTTGGGTTGCTTGATTTGATCAACTGGACTCTCGGCGAGTTCACGCGCCAATTGCTCAGCTTCACCTGAGGCATCCTCCATCTTGAACTCATGCATTGTCTTAAGTGTACAGCACTACCTCGATGCCCGCAGCTGTTTGATTGCGCATACTAGCTTAAAGCTACTCTCTACTTACAAACAAACAAAACCCAAATAGTTTAGAGTACAAAAAGTATTCTTTGGTTTTTTCTAGTTTTAAGTATTTTTAGCTAATTCAAGACTAATAATATGTGTTCAAATTCTAGTTAAAATACTCAATGCTTGGAAGAGGTAAAGTCCTATAGTTTATTTGTCCCCCACTGATCTGGTTTGAGGTGCTATGTAGAGCTCATGGCTCCGCGAAACAACATTTTTAGACACGCAAGTCCGTTCGTCACCTCTAGAACACTGGGCTCGTCCTGTATGGCAGAGCCACTACTTTGGACACATAATGACTTGGGGTGATTGACACTACATAACGATCTGTCTTCAAAACGACAGTGCTCGATGGTTAACTTTCGGTGTATTTTCGCATAGTTGTGAAACTACCACTTGCACCACATTTTAATGTATGTCACTGTGTCTATAGCACCTTAACAGAGCTTGTGTTTCGCAACAGCGATTGGAGTCACTCCCCATCACGCATACTTCCTCCCCTCGTCGTCGTAATTTGATAGCCATCGTTATCAATCATCACCACGACGTCCCCATCCCAATCAGTCCTCCACACTTTCGATCCAATCGCATCTAACCGTTGCACCACTTCTCTGGCAGGATGCCCATAGCTATTGTTTTTTCCGGCACTAATCACCGAATGTTCGGGTCTTGTTTTGTGTAACAGCTCCCCTGTTGTGCTCGTTTTTGAGCCATGATGCCCCACTTTTAGGATATCTACCTCTGGAAGCAGACCGTCGTTTAGCAGTGCTAGCTCAGCATCATGCTCTATGTCTGCCATGAGCAAAAAGCCAACCTTCTCAAGTGTCATAAAAAGGCCCATCGATAAGTCATTATGCTCTACTTGACTGATACGATGCTCAGCCATCACGTCCCATAACTGAGTTTCGGGCTGGATGGTCGAAAATGCCTGATTGCTTACCCCGGGTACTTGGGGTGATAAGACGCGGAGTGCTAGCGAGGTATCTACTATAAACTCCAACCCAGGCTGAGGAAAGAAAACATCCATCTGTTCCTGGGTATTTTTAGCCTGGATCAAGTAGTATAAGCGGTCAAAATCGGCTGTTTGCTTGCCCCACGGGGTGATCATCACCCCTAAAACTCGATAACTGCTCAGGACCTGATCCAGTCCACCGATGTGATCAGCGTCTGCATGAGTAGCAACTACTAGCTCTAGCTGTCTGTCCCACCACGGCAGATACTGCTCTAAACACTCCGCCACCAACTGGTCGCGACCACCGTCTATCAGCACCTGCGTCGAGCCACTGATGATCAATGTCGCATCACCCTGACCGACGTCACAGAATATTACTCGAGGAAAACCAGGCCAGAAAACCCAACTCATAGTAGCCATGGCTACTAGATACCACCCGATGGCAAGCACCACCATAGACAGTCGCTCTCGATTACTTGCGGGCAGCATATCGCTTTCTTCTTGAGAAAAAAAGCCAAAAAAGTAGTACTGCTACGTACCAAGCTATGACCATCTCCAGAGTAAAACCATCGACTTGCACGATACCCCACTCCCAACCACCAAATAGACTCAATAACCAAGTAAACACAGCCTCTACTCCAAGTACAACTGGCTCGAGTAGTTTGCTCAAGACTGCACCAAAGCTACCAG
>CAZTEB010000065.1:0-2776 GCA_964612735.1 uncultured Pseudomonadales bacterium | reverse complement strand
CAATCTGCTATTCGCCCGATAGAAGGCAAAGTGTTTGAAAGTAGTATTAGCATTGATGAGCTGATTGCCAACCAGCCCAGCATTACTTTTATTGACGACGTGCCAGAGTCTGTGACAGTAGATGCTTCGTCGTCAGCCAGTTTGACAGCTACTGAGTCCGCAAGTACTGCTACTAGTAGTGCTCGAACAGCTAGTTCAAGTGGCGAGCTTACCAGTGATGAACTGGTAGCACTCGGCTTGAGTGCTGATGAGGTGGCGGCTCTGTCAGTTGCCAGCGAGGAAGATGGTGATGGTACAGTCGACTGGATAAAAGTAGCCAGCGGATCTGGTGTAGTGGCCTCCACTCAAGCGCAAAGTGTCAGCTTGGCTGCAGATGCTAAGCAGCAAGCCGTCGTCAATATAGCCATGCTGTCGGTACTGGGAATTCCAGAGTCCGATGCGGTTGGCACCAGGTTCGATGTGTCTTTTGTGGCTACTAGTGAGTTGCTCTCTGGGCTAGAGGAATCTATCGAATCTGTTGCTACTGAGTATGAAATCATTGGGGTTGTTCCGGGTGATACTACGCCATTTCTGTATGTGCCCTTTACCGACGTGCGTGGTTTAGGCATCCAGAACTACTCCCAGCTTAAAGTAGTGGCAGAATCTCAGGGTGAGTTGTCAGATGTTAGAAAAACTATAGAAGCCATGGGTTTCTCGACTAGTTCAGTCGTAGATACCGTAGCTCAAATTGATCGTTTATTTGCTACCATCAGGACAATACTCGGAGTGCTTGGTCTGGTAGCTTTGGCTGTAGCTGCGCTTGGCATGTTTAATACTCTGACAGTTTCGCTGTTGGAGCGCACCAGAGAAGTTGGCTTGATGAAAGCGATGGGCATGAAGTCATATGAAGTACGAGAGTTATTCCTAACTGAATCGATGATCATGGGCATGTTTGGTGGTATTGGTGGCGTTGTGCTTGGTATCATAGCTGGTAAGTTGGTGGGTGTGGTCATTACCATCTTCGGTTTAGGCAAGGGAGTCGGCTTTATAGACGTCTCGTATGTGCCGTTAATTTTTATGACAGTGGTGTTGGTACTCTCGATCTTCGTCGGAATAGTGACGGGCATCTTTCCAGCCCGGCGAGCTACTAAGATTTCTGCTCTAGACGCTTTGCGTTACGAGTAATTAGCCTCATACTGTTCTCATTTTCTGATGCTATACTTTGTGTGATAGCAAGCACGCTGGTAGGAGCTCTATGCCATACACCGTCACCAAGTATCCCGCAGGCACCTTTTCTTGGGCCGATGTCCTCTCGACTGATATAGAGAAAACTAAGACATTTATGACTGAGTTAATGGGGTGGACAGCTCAAGATATGGAGACTGGTGTAGAGGGAATGAAGTACGCCAACTTTCTGCTCGATGGCATCGTTGTGGCTGGTGGCAGCGCTATGCCAGCCGACATGGAGGGACATCCCTCAGCTTGGAATAACTACATAACGGTAGACAGCGTTGACGAGACTATTGCCAAAGCAGTTGAGCTGGGTGGCCAAGAAGCCATGCCCGCCATGGATGTGATGGATATTGGTCGCACCGCTGGTATTATGGATCCCACCGGTGCTGCTGTCATGATCTGGGAACCCAAGAGTTTTGCGGGCGCTGGCGTGGTAAATAGAGTAGGAGCGATGGGCTGGAACGAGCTCTATACGCCAGATCTCAAGAAAGCTATTCCTTTTTACACCAAGTTATTTGGTTGGACAGTTGACGCAGATGGTGAGTTTGAGAGCTATCACTTGATCAAGAATAACGGCAGGATGAACGGTGGTATGATGGAAGTAAATGAAAGCTTTGGTGAGAACTGGAAGCAGATTCCACCTCATTGGCTGACCTATTTTACGGTTGCAAGCAGAGACGAGACTAAAGCAAAGGCGCTGGAGCTAGGCGGCTCTGTGGTTAAAGAGATGGAAAATGATCAAGTTGGCAAGATGGCGGTGATTGCTGATCCCACTGGCGCTATGTTCATGGCAATCGAGTTGAGTGTGCCGGCAGATGAGTGGGTGGAGTGAGGATTACCCAAACGTAAAGGCATACAACTCAGTGGGGGAGTCGCAGGTAATAGTCAGCGTGCCTTTCGCTACAGACTCACCTTCCAAGAGCGCTTCAGGTTTTATTTCGAGTAATTGATAGAGCTTATGCTCAGTTATCTCAATTGCTTGGGTTTGTTGGTCGGCTGCGATAGTAACTTGTGAAGCCTCGGTATCATTAGCTGGCTTCATCACTAGGTACACGTTATTGGCTGCATAGGCATAGTTGAGCTGTGCCCCAGCACTGCAGCTGGCGTACTCTTCTGCGATCTGCCACTCACCGCCCAGGCTAAACCTACTTAGCGGCAAGTTCTCGTTAGAAGTTAATGAGTAGGTATTAGTTCCAGGCTCAAGGTGGCGATGGGGAAACTGTCGCTCCATCCGAGCACTACCGAGGTACGTTTCTGGAGAGAGCTCTCTGTACGGAACAGCTGCGGTGGGGTCAGGGGTGACTGAAGTCTGATTTGCTTGGGCGCCAGCCTCTTCTAAGAGTGACTGGATGGCGTGTTCTGTTTCTTCATAGTCACCTTCGCCAAAGTGGGTGTAGCGAACGATTCCCTCAGCGTCGATTAAGTACTTGGCTGGCCAGTACCGGTTGCTGTATGCGCGCCAGGTGGCAAAGTCGTTGTCTTGGGCAACGAGGTAAGGGAGTTCAAAGCGCTCGATAGCATCTTGAACGTTCCCCGTAGATTTCTCAAATGCAAACTCTGGACT
>CAZTEB010000064.1:0-2943 GCA_964612735.1 uncultured Pseudomonadales bacterium | reverse complement strand
GCTTCGTACTCATACTCAATCTGCATGTTGTGCTTGCTGCCATCTCCGAGTAGTTTTTCTATCTCACGGCCGTGCCGATTGGTGGCGATAATTAGTTTAGAAATGCCGTACTTCCTGAGGTTCTCTATGGTGTAGAGGATGAGCGGCTTGTTATTGAGCATGATCAGTGGTTTGACTGCTTTAGCTTTTTCTTTACCACCTGCTAGGAGTATGGCAGTGGAGATGGTGGGTTGAAGGCTTTGTTCGAGCAAGTGCTCGATAGCATGTGAGCGATTACGAATGGTTTTTTTGTCGATGAGTTGGTCGACTTGGGCGAGGGTGGAGCTGGAGAGGGTGATGGTGAGGCGGGTTTTCATTAGTTCTTATGTAGTAACGAAACGCTCTGACAACGGACTTCTTCGGGGTCTAAAGACAACCCTCAGAAGTGTTGTCGGCGCTTAGTTCACTTCTTTGTGCATGCTGCTTGTCACTTTCCACTATCTCATTAACTACTAGTCAACCAGCGCCTTAATGCCAGGTAACATTTTCCCTGACAAAAATTCCAATGAAGCGCCGCCTGCAGCTGAGACGTAGTCAAATCTATTCTCTAGTTCAAACTTACGAATGGCAGCGATGGTGTCGCCGCCGCCCAAGATGGTGGTAGCTCCCGACTTGGCGATGGCTCGAGCTACTTCCTTGGTGCCGTCTGCAAAGGTGGCGTTCTCGAATACGCCCATCGGGCCGTTCCAGAATATGGTTCCGGCTTGCAGCAAAATCTCGCGATACAGCCTGATGGTTTTAGGGCCGATGTCTAGGTACATCAGGCCTTCTGCTTGAGCATGCTTGTGATTACCATTGACGAGTTCGATGGTTCGGCCGGACTGTTTCTCGGGTGAGGCTGCGGCAATGACATCGAGTGGATACAGGATTTTGGGGACAGGGATGTAGTCGTCGATCAAGAGCCGCTCTTGTTTGGTGTCAGCTAACAGTTCTTCTGCTTTATCAACGTAGTCTATGCCACGCTTTTTTTGATCGGCTGGTGTGTCTTGGAGATATGACTTGGCGACGTCGAAGCCATCTGCTTTGAGGAAGTTATTTGCTACGCCGCCACCGACTAAGACAGCGTCAGCGATGGTGGTCAGATGCTCAACGGCTGCGACTTTATCAGAGATCTTGGCACCACCGATCACCATCACGAATGGTCGTTTGGGCTCGTGCATCAGGGTGCCGAGCATCTCTACTTCTTTGGCAAATGCTTTACCAGCAAAGCTGGGGAGGTGCTTGGGAACGCCGACAATCGAGGCGTGCTCTCGGTGTGCTGCAGAGAAGGCGTCGTTGACGTAGACATCAGCGAGCTTGGCTAGCTTCTTCACAAAGCCAGCTTCATTTTTAGCTTCATCATAATGAAAGCGTAGGTTTTCTAGCAGTAGTATTGAGCCTGGCTCTGCTGCTTCGATCTGTGTGTGCGTCTCATCACCGATGCAATCAGGCACGAAAGCGACCGGCTTTCCTAGCGCATCTGAGAGTACCTTTGCGACAGGCTTGAGGCTGTAGTCGGGGTTGAGTTCACCACCGGGGCGGCCTAGGTGAGAGATAAGGACGACTTTAGCGTTATGTTCTAGTAAGAAGGAAATAGTATCGAGTGAAGCCTTGATCCGCATGTCATCTGCGACGCTCCAGCCTGAACCAGATTTTTTTAGCGGGACGTTGTAGTCGGTGCGGACCAGGACAGTTTTGTTCTTTACGGCACTAGCGGTCAACGTCGGAAGTTTCACCCACCAAGATTATCATATTTTTTCATACTTTTGCAAGGCACTTGGTTACATATGAGTGTGCGCATCTCGCCTTTTTAAAAAATGAGTGCTTTTGATATACTCTTCCCATGTTGAATGTAGATTCAGAGTTGGGAAAATTTCTTCATGAACAATTTGGAGTGGTTCCAACTGGTGATGGTGAGTACAATCTTCGACTTTTGCAGTGGCTTTTAACGCAGAATATTTTCTCTGAAAGTCCTCAAATTCTAGGTCAGCTAGAACAAGCCGTCGAGGGTTTAGTACAGTTAGTTGAGGAACGAGAAGGCATAGTCCGGGCAGATTTCCCAATAGAGAATATGGGAGCATTTGATAATTTGCCAGACGGCATGGAGATACGATTGTACCCAGAGAGAACTCGTGGAAGATTAGACAAAGGCCATTACAGAATACCAACAGCAATCTATGGCCCTCTTTCCAGGCGCACTGCTCTATATCAGGACAACTTTAGACGAGGGTATTTAGTTGCTAGAGAAGTGGCTCAGCTTAGTGAAAGAGCGTTAAGCAAGCTTCTAAATCTTGGAGAATCTAGAATAGACACCTTGCGTATACTGTTCGGTCAAATTCTTCAGGACATACAAAATGACTTCTACCCCGACATAGTTCCCGATAGACTCAGTGGAAATTACTCACCCAATCTATTTAACAATATTCGTCTATATCCCTCTTCTGCTGACATTGAGCCAGGAGATGGTTATTCGCTCTCTTCTAGATTATGGAACCTTTTTATCCATACCAGCCCGATCAGTGACAACCTGCACGTGTTTGAAGATGACTTTGGTGATGCCTATATTCTTGCCTCAGATTTAGCTACCATCTCGTATAATCTTGTTGTTTCTAAGGTAAGCTCAAGCTCAATGGTGCCAGCCAGGGTTGAAGAACTATTTGAAACAATTGTCAATGATCTTGCGTAACTCCCAAATCGCTTCATTTCAACATAACACTTCAAGATTCCCTCAAGTATGGTATACTTCCTGTCACTCTTTGAAAGGAGCACCCTACTGTATGGCTACCAAGTCCGACACCAAAAAAACTTCAAAAGCGTCAACTACTGACGCACCAGCTAAGGTTACCAGCCCTAAGCAATCACCCAAACCATCATCAGCTAAGGCCCCCCAAACGATGGAGGAGCTACTAGCTCAGACAACTTCCG
>CAZTEB010000063.1:911-3029 GCA_964612735.1 uncultured Pseudomonadales bacterium | reverse complement strand
CAAACACCCAAGGAACTAATGCCTCGGTGGCAATGGTGACGTTTATTAGTGGTACATCAGAGCCAAGTGAGTACCGCCTTTTCAATATCAGGACGCTTAACACGCCCAACGACTATCACATGATGAAGGAGGCGCTGCTGCGACGACAAAACCACCCAGAGTGGGGAGAGCCTAGCTTGCTAGTGATTGATGGTGGCAAGGGTCAGCTTAGGGCAGCGCTATCTGTCTGGAACTGGTCAACACCAGTGATCAGTATTGCCAAAAATCCCGATAGGCTAATACTTCCCAATCCACAGTATGATCAATCGCCAAAAAGTGGCTCTACCAAGTATCATGTAGTAAAGCTAGAGCCCTCCCATCCAGCTCTACAACTCGTACAGCAAGTTCGTGATGAGGCGCATCGCTTCTCAAAAAAACAACATCTCCGAAGACAAACTCGGGCGTTATTTGAGTGAGCAGTGCGGTATGCCACTTGATCAGCTTCTCGAAAACAGATAGGCTGTAGGCATGCACTTACTAAAACCTATCGTCGTATCTGCAGTAACCATTTTTATCTTGGCTTGGTTTTCACCATCAGTCAGCTACCTTGACTGGACCACGTTGCTGTTGGCAGCTGTAGTGCTAACGCTTCTAAACCGAGTCGCCAAACCAATTTTAAATTTGCTGTTTTTACCTATCAATATAGTAACCCTGGGAATATTTTCAGTCATCATCAATGTGGCACTCATCTGGCTCGTTACGTACTTAGTGCCAGGGTTTAGTATTGAAGCCATTACACTATTTGGGTATGAGCTTAACACCTTTATGACACTTGTAGTCGTCTCCGTCGCTCTTGGCCTACTACAAAATGTTATCGGCTTTATCTTATAGAAACTGATCCAGTGCGGTATACTATGGTTCAGAAACCTATGAACATGAAATTTCTTTCTAGTATTTTCAGCCTGGGCGCCTTGTTGGTTATCTTGGGTTTTGGGATAGGAACTCCCATCAACGCTCAAGAGTCACAAGAGCAAATCCCACTGCTAACAGCAGAAATAGAGCAACCTAGCGACAGCACTGAAAGTGCAGATGCTAGCAGCAGTGGCTCACTAGCAACGCCATCAGCAGAAGTGCAGGAGAGAATTCAAAAGAAAGCTGATGAGGACATCACCCAACCAACACCAAGACAGAAGAGTAAGCTAGCTACCTTCCTAGACGAAAATCCCCCCGGGGAATTGAGTTGGAACAACTTTATCCAGCACGCCATCAGGTTTGCAGTGATTGGCGGAGTGCCAGCCAATGTGTTAGTACTAGTACTACTATTTCCAGTTATCGCCTCACTGATTGGCGCTTCAAGGCACATTATTGGCTTAAGAGGATTTGGTATCTATGTACCGGCCGTGCTATCTGTAGCACTTGTGTCTACCGGTATTTTAGAAGGTCTAACTATTTTCGCTGCTATTGTCACCACAGCACTTGTCTCTAAACGATTACTTTCCAAAGCAAAGCTTGCATATCTACCAAGGACTGCTTTGCTTATTTGGATGATCTCCTTAGGAGTACTAGCTCTATTCTTAAGTGCGCCAGTTCTCAATCTTGTCAGCTTGATGAGCGTCAACATCTTCCCGATTTTAATCTTAGTCTTACTAGCTGAAAACTTTCTCGATGCATTACATCGAACCAAACCAACTGAAGCAATTGCACTCACAACTGAGACGATCGGCCTGGCATTTATCTCAAGCTTGATCCTCCAACTCGAGCTTATTCAGCGCTTCGTACTCACAGAACCTGAGCTGGTAATCCTAGCGACCGCTGTCTTAAATCTAGTGATGGGAAGATTTACCGGACTGCGTATTACAGAGATGCTGCGCTTCAGATCAATTATTGAAGAATAACTATGTATGGCAATCAAACCCGCACACATTCTTGGCATGAATGGCAGGTATCAGTACACCAAACTGAACCCGTCTTCTGCTAAACGCTACGGCTTCTCTAAGCTCAGAACCAAAGAACTCCTCCGTGACCACGGTATCTCAACCGCAGTCATCCATCATGTTTTCGAACACATCGATGATCTCGATGACATTGAGTGGCAAAGCGTCCCAGCTCCTTTTGTAATTAAACCAGCGAGTGGTAGTG
>CAZTEB010000063.1:0-901 GCA_964612735.1 uncultured Pseudomonadales bacterium | reverse complement strand
AAGGCATTTGGATCATCAAAGAAAAACACCCTACTAAATTAGAGTGGAAAAACTCTGAGGGTCAAAAAATATCGATAGACGATCTCAATCTACACGTAGCTAATATTTTAGATGGCGAGTTTAGCACCTGGGGCACGCACCACCGCGCCATCGTAGAGGAGATGATTTCCGTTCATCCAGCTCTTGCAAAGTATTCATATAAAGGTACACCGGACATCAGAGTCGTCATCTTCAACTCTGTCCCCGTAATGGCGATGGCTCGAATTCCAACTAAAGAGTCACAGGGAAGGGCCAATCTAGATAAAGGCGCTATTGGCTTGGGAATCGACATGGCTTCCGGTGTCACAACATACGGCGTTCACGGCAAATCTGGAGGCATTAGCCACTTCCCTGGCACTAAGAAAAAGGTTAACGGTATCGTAATTCCATCATGGACTACGCTACTCGAAACAGCAGTTAGAGCCGCTAATGCGGCTGGCTTCGTTTTCATGGGTGCTGATATGTTCATTGACCCTGAGCGAGGACCAATGGTTGTAGAACTCAATGGATTTCCCGGCCTCTCTATTCAACTAGCAAATAAAGCTGGTCTCAAGCGCAGGCTTCAAAGAGTGGAAGGACTTGAGGTTCGTGATGCAAAGCATGGTGTCAAAATTGCCCAAGCCTTATTTGCTGAAAACTTTAGCGATCAAATCAGAGCAGAGGAGGGACTAGCGATTGTTCCGGTTAATCCCAACATCACCATTATGGGCGATAATCGATCAAGAGAAAGCGTAGATGCCCTCATCAACACTGGCAGAAGCCGCTCAGCCGTTAGTGAACAAGTTGCTGAACGATTAGGACTCGTCGATTTAGAAGACTTACTGTGGAGACAACAGGAGAGCATAGAGGGCAAAGTTCCTGT
>CAZTEB010000062.1:0-3210 GCA_964612735.1 uncultured Pseudomonadales bacterium | reverse complement strand
GTAAAATTTATATACAGTAAAATGCTCCCCCAATTTGAGCATCAGTGGTTTTAAGCTGTTGGCGTCCGACTGCATGCCTGGTTTTTTTCTTCGACCACTTTCTTTCGCGAGTGTCGATCGTAGTGTTTTTCGCAGCTCAGCATTGGCTGCTACACCACCGCCCAACCAAACTTCAGGTATGTCTGGAAAGTCCTTGAGAATCTTTTCAAGTTTGTGGGTGATGTGTCTGAACACTCCGTACTGCAGTGAAGCTGCCAGATCATAGGTGGTTTGCTTGTTAAGACTTTTTGACTCTTTAAGATCAGCGATCAGATTTCGGGCAAAGGTTTTAAGTCCCGAATAACTCAAGTTGTAATCACCACTGCTGGTCATCGGCAGGGGAAAATTGAAAGTATTCTCATCTCCCAGCTTGGCAAACTGCTCGATAGCTGGTCCAGCGGGGTAGCCAAGGTCAATCATTCGGCCAACTTTGTCTAAGCATTCGCCAGCAGCATCATCAATAGTATGACCCAGTCGTTGATACTCACCGATGTTGCGCACCAGTATGAACTCTGTATGTCCTCCCGAGACAACTAGAGCCAACGTAGGAAATGTTGCCGGTAGGTCTTCGAGAAGTGGCGCGTTGTCAGCTGCTCTTTTTGATTTAGCTTGAACTACTGAAGACAAAGCGTGCGCCTCGATGTGATTGACGGCATACAGCGGCTTGTGATGTTCTGTTGCCAGTTGTTTAGCCCGGGTAATGCCTACTTCTAGCGCTGGCGCTAGACCTGGACCTTGGGTAACGGCGATAGCGTCAATGTGTGTCCAAGGATTTGATTCACCTGCGCTAAAAGCTCGCTTTACAGCTAGTGCAATCACACGGTCAATATTTTCTTTGTGTGCTTGTTTGGCAACGGTGGGGAAGACGCCGCCATAGGGTTTGTGCAGCTCGACTTGTGATGCCACCACATTTGCGAGTACTGTGCTGCCGTGAGTGATGGCAGCAGAGGTTTCGTCAGCCGAGGTGTCGATGGCGAGAATAGTGATGGGCTTCATGTTGTGCTTCGTCTTAGTGCTTACAAACTAGATACTGTCACGCAGGGTGATAGAGCGTTGAGATGTTCCAGTGTCCTCAAGTGTGATTTCAACCAGTTGCTCCTGAGGTGGTTGCCAGAATGACTTGATCTGTTGCCACCACTCAATGACGATCACGTTATTCGGCTGTAGTAATGATGGGATTTCAAGCAACTCAAACTGTTCCTTGGTGTCTACTTTCCAGACATCTAAGTGGTGCAATGAGCCCGGTACACCATGGCGAGTGAAGTCATGGCTATGCAAGTATGTATAGGTTGGCGAGGTCAGTGGCTCAGTGATTTGGAGAAAGTCAGCGATACCTTTGGTGAAGATAGTTTTACCAGTGCCGAGATCACCATCCAGTCCAATTACGAGACCGTTCTCAGTAATGTCGCTCCAGTGTTTTAACACTATTTTGCCAGCCAGATCTTTGGTTTCTTGTTCTGAGTGCGTCGTCAATGTCGTCTCATCCTTGTCGATTGCATTTTTAAGCTGAGTAGCTCCCTGTCGCATAGTCACCGGAGTACTGAGTGTGGTGTCGATCACAGTTGAAGGAGGATTCTTGGGAAGTTCTCCAGCGTCGATGATCAGATCAATCAGACCTTTTTGTTTTTCAGACAGATGCTCAAGAATTGTCTCTACGGTGTATGGCCTGGGTTTGCCAGAACCATTGGCTGAAGTGGCGGTAATAGGTTTGTCGAAAGTCTGTAGTAGCTCAAGCATTAGTGGATAGTCTGGAATCCGAACCCCCAGAGTATTAAACTCAGACGCTACGCCATCAACTACTGTGCCAGAGCTTTTTGAGACTACTGTGACGGGTCCCGGCAAAAACCGTTGGTACAACTCACGAGCGCTGTCGTTGAGTTCTACGTACTGTTCAGCTGCCTGTATGTTCGGCACTGCAATCGAGAGTGGCTTTCCTTCTCGACGAGACTTGTAGCTCAAGAGCTTGTGTACCGCTTGTTGATTGGTAGCATCGACACCCGCACCGTAGGTTGTTTCGGTGGGAAACAGCACTAGGCCGCCTTGATTGAGCACTTCAACAGCTTGAGCTATCACTTGGTCATGGTTATCTTGAGTGACTCGAATGTGTTTCATCTGGCATATTATACTAGAGGAGCTGCATAGGCTTGAAATACTTTCGTGTTGGCTGATTTCGGGTGGCAGCGATGGTATAATTGGCCGATATGTTCAACACCTCAGGTGGAGATACTATTCGACCACTTTTCCAAATGTCACCAGGTTCTGATGAACTAGCTTTCGATCTGTTTGTAAAGATCAGAGAGATCCAGCAAATCACTGATAGTCTCAAGCAAGTTTCTCTACTACCCACTAGCAAACGCCAAGCTTGGATTCATGACCATGAACCAATCATTAATGACATGATGGAGTCATTTATGCAAGATACACTACTAGTGATGGATGGAATGCAGCTTGATGGTGAGACGACAAAGCTTTCCATAGAGCTCATCACTAGTATGCGCGATGCTATGAATATCATCGGCAGCATGTTTGCTGATCGTTCCTCAGATCAAGTATAGCGGGTAAGGTTTGCATGATCTTCTTAGATGTGTTTACGGCGGTGATTTACCAGCCATTTCTGAATGTATTGATCGGCATGTATTGGCTGATGGATCTGGTTACAGGCGGTCAAGCCGACATGGGTTTCGCTGTCATTCTAATGACGTTGTTGATCCGTTTTTTGCTTCTTCCCGTCTCGATTGCCGGTTGGAAGAGTGAAGCTCAACGTCGTGAGATAGCTGCTAAGCTTAAAGCTCTTGAACTAGAGCATGCTAATAACCCCGCTGCGTACAAAAAAGCTCGTAAAAAAGTCTTTACTAAAAGTCGCAGAGTTGTAATTGGTGAGTTGGTATCGTTGGCAATTCAAGTAAGTATCTCTCTGATGCTATGGAGAATGTTTGGTAGGGGTTTGACTGGTGCTGATCTACACCTCATCTATCCCTTTATGCCAGAGGTTGAGCAACCATTTAACCTGTTATTTTTGGGCACATTTGATCTTTCCCATGGTAGTTTGACGCTTAACTTCATTCAAGCCGGAGCTATCTTTGTGCTGGAAAGCTTGGCGGTGCTGGTGTCACCGTATCCACATTCTCGAGCAGAGGTGGTGCGACTACAGCTGACACTACCCGTGATATC
>CAZTEB010000061.1:266-3607 GCA_964612735.1 uncultured Pseudomonadales bacterium | reverse complement strand
ACTGGACTGCTGAGCGCCAACTCGTTCCCCACCGGGGCTGAGGTGTATGTAGATGGTCGCCTAATCACAGCCACTGATGACACTCTCTACCTCGAGCCAGGAACCTATGACATCAACATCGTCAAAGAAGGCTATTGGCCCTGGTCAAAAACCATCACTCTCGAAGAAGAACTCGTTGCCCAGACCAACGCTCAACTCTTCCCGATTGCTCCCAGCCTAGTTCCGCTCACCTCAAGCGGCGTCCAAAAAGTAGTCCCTTCCCCAGATGGTCAGAAGCTGTTGTACTTCAGCAACTCAGCCACCACTGAGTCTAAAAATGGTCTCTACGTTCTTGAGCTGACCGACTCACTTTTGTCACTACAACGCGGCTCTCGCCAAATCGCCACCACCGTCCCCGGATTTGATCTCGAAAACGCGCACTTCATCTGGTCACCGGACAGCAGCTCTGTGCTGGTGATCACCGATGACAAAGACGTCTTGATCGAAGTCAATCGATCGAACAATCTCAGCACTGCTGCCAACGTCAGATTCCAACGCCAGGGCATCTTGAGTGAGTGGGAAGAAGAAATGTACCTCAGAGAACGACAGTTCTTGAGTGAGTTCCCAGAAGAGATGATCCAGATCGCAACTGCGTCAGCTCGCAATGTCTACATCTCACCAGATAAAAAGCGACTACTCTACACCGCCACCGAGTCGGCTACGATACCAGATAACATCGTACCACCCGTGCCAGCACCCAACTCGCAACCTCAATCTAGACAGCTGGAAGCTAATCAAGTCTACATCTATGACCGCGAAGATGATCGCAACTTCGCAGTCGGCACCGAACAGATATCTGATCTCATCTCGAGCGACATCGAAGTGACTGATGAAACGGGCACCGAAGAGACAGTACCAGGCTTAGGAATAAAGCGGCTCCTAGCCACTGACCTCTACAGCCGACAACCACTATCCAGACAAGCATCCCCCAGCGCCTTCCGACAACTTCAAGTCGAGAACACCGAAGAGACCGTCGCCAACTTCAATCGCTATCACACCGCACTTCATCTCAACACCTACCAGTGGTTCCCCGACTCCAAGCACATCCTCTACACCACCGACAGCGCGCTGCAGATCAAAGGCTACGACAATACAAATGATATTTCGGTCTATTCTGGGCCGTTCCAGCAGAACTTCGTGTATCCATGGCCAGATGGTAACAAACTGGTGGTTTTGACCTCGTTCAACCCCGAAACGCCAGCAAATCTCTACGCTATTGAGCTGGAGTAACTACTCTTCGTCTTTGGAATATTTTTCATCAAGAAGATACTCAGCTGTTCCTGCCATATTCGCTAATGCTTCCAAAAGCAAATCAGGTTTGCCCAACAAATGACCGAGTCCTCGATTAACTAAATGGTCTATTGTTTCTAACTCTTGAACAAGCGAGCCGCCAAGTGGGTCTGAGCAGCGCGACATAGCGGCATCGAGAATGTCATCTGTAACGACCTCAGAATCCCATCCATAAGCTTCTCTTATATTTTCAATATCAGTTCTTACTCCCCCAGTATATTCTATAGAACTACCACTGGGGTCCCCCTCTTTTTCAAATCCTGACATATTGCCTTTCTAAGCTCTGTACTAGCCGTAGTGTACCGCAAACTATCGTGAAAGCACTTGGTATAATTGGCCTAACTCAACACGTCCCTGTAGTTCAATGGATAGAACGAGCGCCTCCTAAGCGCTAAATCCAGGTTCGACTCCTGGTGGGGACACAATTATTTTGATTTACCAAGTATTTCACTCACCACATTCTCTTCAATTTTTGAACCAAAAGTTGGCCTAAATCCTCTAGTGTGATCAAGAATTCTTGCTCCCATCAAATGATTCAAAAACTTTTCACTGAGCGAATGCTCGTGGTCATGCTTCCATTCACCCCTCAACACACTTTTAATTGCATCTCTGTGAACAAAACCATGGTGCTCTTCACCCACAAAAAGTTGATGTGCTTTCGTTGTTTTTTCCTTCACATCAGAAGCTAGTATTTTCAATACAAAAAATGGTTTTTCACTACTCATCAACTTTGTGAAAAGGAAAAACCGAGCTATTGCTTCCAAGTCCTTTTCCTCAACTAACGGGACACTTCTTCTATCTTGTTTGGTGCCTTCAAAGTGAGAGATTAAATAACCATCATCATCAAACCTTAACTCATCTTCATAACTCAACCTATACAGGTAATCAGGCTTCATAACAATGCAGACTAAGCACCGGCTTTCCACTCACACTTGTGACCAACAACTAACCAACTACTTCAACTCGTAGTCGGCGTAAATCACATGATCCATGGCGCCCTTGTAGTTGAAGAGCTCATCCTCATCGAACACAATATCGATTTCTCGAGCAGCGTCATCGCCATTGGCAGACGCATGAATCAGATTAAACTGCTGACTCATTCCGAAGTCGCCGCGGATAGAACCACCCTCAGCTTCACGACCTAAGGTAGTGCCGACTAACTTGCGCACGACGGGTACAGCGTCAATGCCCTCCCAAGCCATGGCTACGATCGGCATTGAACCGACGAAGGACTTTAGATCGTCGAAGAAGTTCTTATCTTTGTGCTCGGCATACCACTCACTGAGCATCTCGTCGCTCATGTGGACCATTTTCAGGCCGACTAGCTTGAGGCCCTTGCGCTCGAAGCGGCTGATAATTTCTCCGATCAAACCTCGTTGCATGCCATCTGGCTTGACGAGAACTGCGGTGCGGTTGCTAGACATAGTGACTCCTTTAGTGTGTAGATGAAAGTAATTGTATACCGTTTAGAATAGATTGAGAATGAGGTTAATTCTTAGCCATGTTGCATTGGTAACAAATAGTTGTGACGTCAAACTCAACAATTTAGAAACTACAGATTAGCCCTGCTCCTCAATGGCAACATCGGTTAACTCCAAGTTAACTTCAGGATGATATTCGTCAGGCCCAAAACTCTCAACAGACACACCTGTGGCGACGACATTTTTTCCATTCCTAATCTTCTCTGATGCTGTACTAAAGCTATCGCCCACGGATTCTGATAAAACCCCTAGGGTAAGCAAAATATCTGAAATTATTCTTGACACCAAGGTATCAAGCTCCATCGCCTCTTGATCTCCCTCCCAAATTAAAGGCCAGTTCTTCATATCCTCCACAGTAGGTTCTGTTCCATCAAAAACATCGGTGAGGGCTGCCATGGCATAGTTGCCTATTGCTCGAATTTCACCAGGATTAGCAAAATAATATCTTTTTGCGCTCTCTACACTGCTGGCCACTGTATCAGCATCCTCTCCAAACCTATCAAGGTTGGCACGAATCACATCAAAAGAAAG
>CAZTEB010000061.1:0-256 GCA_964612735.1 uncultured Pseudomonadales bacterium | reverse complement strand
GGTCTCGATGCTTTGTCATCCAAAAGAATCTGCACCACCTCAAAAACTGAATTTACTTTTTCTAGTATTAATGATTGGATAAATCCGGGTCTCTCTTGAGTCATATCACTCCCTTGCTTCAAACTGGTTTTTAGTCAACAACATGAGTATATCATACTATACACATCTGCTATATACTTTATAAAGTTGTGGGCTGAACTTTCAATTCAATTAGGGCGCTTTTGAAAAACGGTGTGTGTAGATATAAGAAGAAACA
>CAZTEB010000060.1:0-3780 GCA_964612735.1 uncultured Pseudomonadales bacterium | reverse complement strand
ATGGGTGTAGCCCTCTTCTACACACTGAGCTAAGAACGCATGCAAAGTTGCTGGGTCTGGTGAAGTGACGTGAAATCCTGTATCTACTTGCTTATCACCTTTATAAGCTCCAACTGTGCTAACGAGTGCTACTTTTTTGCCAGCATTTTTTAAGACGTGATATAGCAATGTGCTACTGCTGGTTTTGCCATCAGTGCCTGTTATAGCCAGGATAGCAAGTTTTTTTGAAGGATACCGATGCTTAAGCTGGGCAATATGACCCTTAAGAAAACCAGTCTTTAGCCAATGGTAGTATCGTTTGCCAATATAGACCACTTCTTTAAACATGGCGCTATTATACTTGGCTCGCCAAACATCGGGTAGCAGCTATACTAAGGCTAGTTTTCACTCGAGGATAGCAAAAGCTGTAGTTGATCTGCGATCTCGTACCACAGGGGTGCTGCAGTTTCGGCTGCCCAGGGAGAAGAGGTGGGTTCAGTTAGCTTAACAAGCATGGTGAACTTAGGTTGCTCGGGTGGTGAAAAGCCGATGAAGCTAGCTATAGTCTTGTTGGGATCGTAGGTACCATCAACTGCGATCTGAGCCGTGCCAGTTTTGCCGGCCACGTCATATTTTTTAGAGGCAGTCCACTGTGCCTCACCCCCATTGGCTGCGTGCACCATCATTTGTGTGACTTGGTGAGCTGTCTCAGCTGAGACGACTCTTCTGGGTTTTGGTTGAGCAGCCGGTATGAGCTTTCCAGTAACTGGATCAATGACGCCCGTCACTACTTGTGGCTGTACCAACAATCCTTGATTAGCTATGGCGTTCACGGCTCTCACTAACTGCAAGCTGGTGGTACCTATACCTTGTCCAAAGGAGATGGTCGCCTTCTCCACAGGACCCCACCTGCTGGGAAATGGGCTATCTGTATCTTCTTGAAGATCGATTGATGTCCTTTGACCAATGCCAAAATCAGCTAGGCCATCTTTGAATTGCTCAGTGCTCAGTTGCTCTTGTATGAAGATCATGGCTACATTGTCAGACTTGGCCAGAGCATCAGTCATGGAAATATCAGGGTTGTACTCATTATTCCAAGTTCGCAGAGTGTAGCTTGCTATCGTCCGGGGTCCATCGCAATTTGGGCACTTGGTATCAGGTGTTATGACCTCGTGTTCTATGCCCAGTGCTGCAGTTATCACCTTGAGGGTCGATCCGGGCTCGTAAATTGCTGAGACGCTTGGATTTCTGTAAAGCGTCTGGTCATATGTATGAAATGTTTTTTGATCATACTTAGGAAGCGATGCCTGAGCTATGACACGACCAGTGCTTGGCTCTAGCACAATCACTTCGCCAGAGGCAGCTCCGTAGCGCTCAACTCCTTCTGCGAGTGCTTGTTCAACCAGAAACTGCACATCCCGTCGTACACTCAAATGAACATCTCGGCCGTTTCGGGCAGACTTACTACTCGATCCTAGTGAAAAACCCAAAATGCCATTTTCAAACGTATGTTTGACTGCCTTTGGTTGCAGCTCTTTATTTAGGGCGCCCTCCACGCCAAAGTAGCCAGTTTCATTTCCCTCGCTGTCTTTGCCGACGAAGCCCGTAAGGTGGGCGGCCATGGAAGCTTCAGGATAGTAGCGGACTTCATATGGCTCGAAACCAAGTCCTGTTATTCCCAAAGCTTCTATGTTCCCCTTTGTCTCTTCGCTCACTTGAGCTAGTAAGCCAACCCACTTAGCCTCTGGCTTGCTTAGTCGCTCTAGAAATGTATTGGTGGTGGTTGAGACAATCTCCTTTCTTTTGGCTTCTTCTGTAGCTTCTTTAAGCTCAGTTATGTCGTTAGCTACTAGTGGTACTAAGCTATCTACTAGCTGTTGGTGATCTTGAGTAATCAGAGGAGGTTCGGCGAAGAATCTGTATACTTTCTCATTTCCAACTAGAAGGTGGCCATCTGCTGTGACAAGCGACCCCCTGCTTCCTTGCAGCGTAATACTTCTCTGATACTGCCCCTGAGCTTCACTGCGAAGAGTTTGTCCTTTTACAACTTGCCAATAAAAAAGCCTCAGAATAACCAAGCCAAATAGCAGTTGAAGACCTAGGAACGATGCAAGTAGTCGACCTGAGGTTGTCATCTAGATGCCACAGCTTGAACAGTGGTAATAGTCACAGCAGTATCGATGGGCACGAACCCCTCTTCTTGATTACTATCTGAAAGCAAGGCTAATGAAGTAGCTTGACTGAGCTCTTTAGCAAGCTTGCTTTTCTCATGCAGTAGCTCTGCTTTCGTTTGTGTTAGATGTTGCACCTTTGGTTTTAGTCCGATGATAGTACTGCCGTGATACACAGTCTCTGTGGCTTTAAAAGCTAGGAAGCCAACTAGTGTGACTAAGTAGGCTGCTCCAACTATTGTTTTTATGCTCATAGCTACTTTCTAAAAACCCTCATTTTGGCACTCCTAGCCCTGGGGTTTACTTGTATTTCTGCTTGATTTGGCATTACTAAGTCTTCTGAAGTGCCCTCTCCTCTATTTTGGGCTTGTTTGAATGTTTGTTTTGCGATCCGATCTTCTCCTTCGTGAAAACTAATGGTGATGACGCAGCCTTGAGCAATGAGTTCAATTGCATCAGGCAGTGCGGTGGCAATAGCATCCAGCTCTGAGTTAACGGTGACCCTGAGTGCTTGAAAAACCTTAGTGGCTGGATGAAGATGACTTGTCTGCCTTTTCACCTGTCTGATTACCCCAACTAATTCTTGAGTAGTTGTAATAGGTTTCTCAGCAGCTCGTTGAGCTACAATTGCTTTGGCAATTTTCTTGGCATCTTGTTCGCCATTTTCTCTGAATAGTTCAGTGAGTTGTTTTTCGCTGAGAGCACCCAGTAAATCCGCAGCTGTAACGCCCAGGCGGTCATCCATGCGCATGTCAAGCTGTGTGTCTGAGTCAAATGAAAAGCCTCGGTGCTTACTAGTTAGTTGATTAGTGCTCGTGCCGAAGTCAAATAAGATGCCAGAAAGGCTTGTGACATTTTGACGCTGTTTGAAGGCTGCGACTACTCTTTTAATTTGACTAAAGTTTTCTCTGATTAAATATAATTTTCCTCGATCAATTTCTCGCTCAAATTCATTGCTGCCGTACTCGATCGCTTCGTGGTCAACGTCAAGAGCTATGACTTTTCCACCTTGGTTTAATATACCTCTGGTATGACCGCCTCTTCCAAAAGTCGCATCAAGATACCAGTGGTCGTGTTCAACCTGGAGTGCTTCAAGAACTTGGTTGCTAAGTACTGGTTGGTGCATCATAGAGGCTTTCAGAGATCTGTTCTGCCTGTTTCTCAATTTCATCTAGATAAGCGTGATAGGCTTCCCTACTCCATATTTCTAAATAGCTATTACTTCCGACGACAACGACATCTTTTGTTAGCTTGGCAAACTGTTGTAAGTAGTCTGGTAGCTGAATTCGTCCGTTCCCATCTGTTGTAACTTCCTTGGCTTCATTGAGCATTAACCTAATGAAGTCACGATGATTTTTCTTAGTAAATGGCTTGCCGGCTACGACTTCTACTTGTCCTTGAAAGGTGGCTTTAGGAAATAAAAATAAGCCACCATCAAGTCCTCTAGTAACCACCCACTCCTGTTCCTGCTCTCTAAATGCTTTGGGTAGCGATAACCTGCCTTTCTCTTCCAGGGTATGATAATATCGACCTATAAACATTTGTATATTATCTGTTTACCATTTTTTACCATAGTTATAATCACATACTCAAAAACTCGAGTAAACCCAGAAAATAACCGAAGTCTATA
>CAZTEB010000059.1:0-3786 GCA_964612735.1 uncultured Pseudomonadales bacterium | reverse complement strand
ATACAATCAAGATGGGTCGGGTCTGAAAATTAAAGAGGTGCGAGAGATAAAAAAAACTAGCTCGTACCAGCCATTTCAGCACCAACGAAAAGCGCTCGTACTGTGCTGCCTTGAGACAGCTTCGCTTCCCGCTCAGCAGGCATTGCTGAAAACACTCGAGGAACCCCCTCCCAAAACCGACATCATAATCACGACTACTGACTACAACAGCCTTCTACCCACAATTCAGTCAAGATGCCTGGTGGTAGACGATACACTGGAGCAACCCACAACTAAAGCTACACCCGAGCTAGATGGCGACCAACTGTACACCAAACTCACTACAGCAAGCTTAGGTGAAGCCATCGATGCAGCAGCAGAGTACAAAGATAGGGCGGCAGCACTTGCTATGCTTGATGCCCTACAAGGGTACATGCACACCACGCTAGAGAACAACCCCACCCAAAAACTAGTACGAGATATCTCAGTCACCACTGAGACTAGGCTCGCTCTTACTCAAAATGGCAATGTTAAGCTAGCGCTCGAACAGTGTTTCTTTGCCCTTCGCACATAGGGAAAACACAGTCGCCAAGCAAAAAACCCGATTTTGATGCATTTCAAGGCCTAGACTTGAAGTCGGACCTTTTTTTGAAAATACCAATGTGATATAACCAAGCATCTAATGGCTAAAGTAACCGCTTCATATCAAGCATCAGAAATCAAAGTCCTAGAAGGTCTTGAGCCGGTCCGCAAGCGACCAGGCATGTACATTGGTTCTACCGATGGCAAAGGCTTGCATCATCTTGCTAAAGAAATCTTGGACAATGGCGTCGACGAAGCCATCGCAGGCTACGGCAACATTATTCATCTTCACAGAGCACCCGTCACAGATCAACATCGATCACTCGTGGCTACAGAACACCTGGGTGAAGAAGCTATTATCGTCGTAGATAACGGCCGCGGTATCCCAGTCGACACCCATGCCTCCGGCGTCTCAGCACTCCAAGTGGTAATGACAAAACTCCACTCGGGAGGTAAGTTTGAAGAGACAGCATACCAAGCCAGCGGAGGACTCCATGGTGTGGGTGCTGCTGCAGTGAACGCTCTATCTAGTTTGACGCAAGTAGTGGTGAAACGTGATGGCAAGTATCACTATCAGGCGTATAGCCAAGGAACACCTCTCAAACCGATGGAGGTGATCACCGAAAAAGAGTTTATCGCACAGTTTCCAGAAGCATCTGGCGCATTGGCTCCAGCCGAGTCCGGCACACTGGTATTTTTCATTCCTGACACCAGTATTTTCTCGACTACTACCTTCAGTCATAAAATTCTGACTGAAGTAGTTAAAGACCGCGCCTATCTGATGGCTGGTCTGTACTTCCAGTTCCACGATCAACTGCAGAACACCACCAAGCATTATTACTACGAAGGTGGTATTCAATCTTTGGTGTCTCACATCAACATGAGCAAGAAGCCACTCCATGATCCTTTCTACACTCAAAATGAGTGGACAGATGAGGACACTGGTAAAAAAATCGGTGTCGAGATAGCACTTCAATACAACGACACCTACAACGAAAGACTCGAATCATACGTCAATGTCATCCACACCCCAGATGGCGGTACACACGTCAATGGCTTCAGAATGGCCCTAGGAAAAGTGCTTCGCGACTACGCAGCTAAAAATAACTTGCTCAAAGAAAAAGAGTCATTTACTTCAGATGACCTCAGGGAGGGATTAACTGCTGTTGTCTTCGTCAAAATGCCAGCCAATGACTTGCAGTTTGAATCTCAAACCAAAGCCAAGCTCAATAACTCAGAAGCTCAATCCGCTGTATACCAAGTCTGTAAAGACGGTTTCGAAACTTTTTTGGAGGAAAATCCTAAAGTAGGCAAAAACATCATCGATAAAATCATGCTTGCTGCTCGAGCACGATTAGCCGCTCGAGCTGCCAAAGATGCCGTCATCCGCAAAGGAGCACTCGAAAGCTCATCTCTTCCTGGAAAACTAGCAGACTGTCAGAGTCGCAATCCAGCGGAAAGTGAGATTTACATCGTCGAGGGAGATAGTGCGGGTGGTAGCGCCAAGCAGGGTAGAGACCGTAAGTTTCAAGCTATCTTTCCACTTAGAGGAAAAATCCTCAACACCGAACGGGCTCGCCTGGATAAAATCGTTGCCTTTGAAGAGCTTAAAAATCTCGTTATCGCACTGGGCTCAGGCATCAACGAGACGTTCGACGCCGAAAAACTCCGCTACCATCGCATTATTCTAATGAATGACGCTGACGTAGACGGAGAGCACATCACCACTCTAGGCTTAACCTTTTTCTTCCGTCACTTACCTCAAGTGGTTGAACAAGGCTACCTCTACATTGCTATGCCACCACTGTATAAAGTCACAGCTGGCAAAGAAGAGCAGTATGCATACTCAGATCAAGAACGAGATCAAGTAGTCGCCAACATCAAGGCAGCTTCTCCGAAGGCAAATGTAGGTATTCAGCGATACAAGGGTCTTGGAGAAATGAACCCCGAACAACTGTGGGAGACAACTATGAACCCCGAGAACCGAACGCTGAAAAAGGTGACTATCGCAGATGCTCATAAAGCAGATGAGACCTTTAGTAAACTAATGGGTGACGACGTACTACCAAGGAAGAAATTTATCCAAACGCACGCCACGTTTGCAGAACTAGATATCTAGTAGAAAGGACCACATGTCAGACACTATAAAAGTCTTAATCGAAATTCCAGAGGGCAGCAGCGTTAAGTATGAACTTGACGAAGAAACAGGCGAGATGATGGTCGATAGATTGATGCCGACCGCTATGAGCTATCCCGTTGGTTACGGCTTAATTCACGATACTCTCGGAGAAGATGGCGATGCGCTCGATGCTCTGGTCTTTATCTCTCAGCCAGTAGCTCCCAACGTTAACATTATGTGTAAAGTAATTGGTTTACTCGAGATGGAAGATGAAGAGGGTGTCGACCATAAGCTGATTTGTGTCCCAGCTAAAACCAAGATTGACCCTGTCTGTGGAGCATGGAGTTCACTCGATGATATTCCCGAAGCTCGAAAGAGTCAGATCAGGCATTTCTTCGAGCATTACAAAGATCTTGAACCAGAAAAATGGGTCAAGCTCAAAGACTGGAAAAGTGCCAAAGATGCCCTAGCGGTATTGAAAGCAGGTCAGGAGCGAGTTAAGTAATTTGAAGTAGAGATAAGAAAAAAGTAGCAAACAAAGGTTGTACAACGAATAAAGAGTAATGACTTTAGCGCAAACAACACTTCTGAACGCCCCGATCCGCCAACTGGCGGAGAGGGTTCTGAAGAAGTTGTTAGATGCCTGCCTGCCGGTAGGCAGGGAGCGTTTAGCTAAGTAATTATGATAGACGAAGAAACAAAACAACCAGACACCACTGAAGAAACCGTCGTAGATCAGACAGCAGACGAATCTCAAGCTGATGGTGATGACACAGAATCATTAGTCGGCACTACTACTGAGACCAAGTTCGGCAAACTCAAGCACGTTTCCATCGTCAAAGAGATGGAGAAATCCTACTTAGATTACGCCATGAGTGTAATTGTGTCTCGCGCATTACCTGACGTCAGAGATGGTCTTAAGCCAGTCCATCGCCGCATCTTATACTCGATGTATAAGTCAGGCATTCATCACACTTCAGCCTACAAGAAGTCAGCTCGTATCGTCGGTGACGTGCTGGGTAAATATCATCCACATGGCGATGCTCCAGTGTACGGCGCCATGGTTCGACTCGCTCAAGACTTTAGCATGCGCTATGAATTAATTG
>CAZTEB010000058.1:0-3975 GCA_964612735.1 uncultured Pseudomonadales bacterium | reverse complement strand
GATATCATCTACCCATTCTGGAATCTCACCCACAAACCCTTTGACAGCTACAGCCACCACTGTCTTGAGAAACTTTCTTCTATCGAGTTGTTCAAACACTTCTAGAGTGTATCAGAAAACCAGAGTTGTCATCTTGTAAATTTTTATCAGGGCTAGCGTACAATGAGTATATGGAGTCGACCTTAGCTTCTATAGTACTTGGATTAATCGCTGCAGGCATCTCGATGCTCTTCTTGATGAACTATCTCGAGCAACGCGGGTATCGCAAGGCAGACATTGATGATATCGATCGCATGGGTGGACTTACGTTTGAAAAGTACTTGGTCACACTCTTCACGCTTCTGGGCTATGTAGCCACTAAGACAGATGACCACTATGACTTCGGTGCCGACTTGATCTTAGAAAAAAATAGTGAGGTTACAGTTGTGCAAGCCAAGCGCTACCGTCACAAGGTCAGAATTGATGCGGTGCAACAGGTGGTCGCAGCCAAGATGCATTACAAAGCAGACAAGGCCATGGTGGTTACCAACAGTGGTTTTACTAACTCAGCATATCAACTTGCAAAATCAAATGGCGTAGAGCTCATGGGCAGAAAGCGACTAATCAAGGCTATTGCCTGGGTGAAGGAGAGGCTAGGTGAAGAGATAGCAGCCCGTGACTAAAAAGCATAATCAAACCAAGCTGCAGTAAGCTAATGAGCATTAAAGAACTCCCAAAGCACTTGGGTGGCATCTACCTGCGGAGCCCACGGCCTCTTCAGCGTATCTATGATCCAGCCCGACCAGATATGACCGACTGTTTTGAGTCGATGTACCTCTAGATCTGCTTGTCGGCATTCATAGCTCAGGTGTTGCTGCAAGTGAGTATCTAACACCACCCGGGGGTTGTCTAAGTCATCACAACCATTGACCTCAGCCCACAGCCTGCTTGTTTCAGTAAGTGAGATAAAGCGAGCATCTCGAGCCTGGTTGTAGCCTCCATCGATCGGCACCACGTCATCAAGTTCACCATGGAGAAGCACTACGTTAACTGGGGCACTTGGAGCGATCATAAAATCAGGTTGGTCAAAATTGACACTACCACCACCAGCTGAACCCATCGTCCCCACTGCGGCAACGAGCTCTGGACGCTCCGCCGCCAACCGCATCGCCATCTTGCCACCATTCGAGAAACCAGTGAGGTAGACCTTACTGGTATCGATCGGAAGATCATTCGAGACTTGCTCGATCAATTGGGCTAGAAACTCCACATCAGGAGTAGTAGTAGCAACGGCAGGATTACAGCAACTGCCAGCATTCCAGCTGAGTTTCTTGACATTAGGATCCTGTGTTCCCTTGGGGTACACTACGAAAAAATCATCCTGGTCTGCCAGCCGACTCCAGCCCGTGTAAAACTCAATTTGACGAGGAGTATCAGTGTAGCCATGCAGCACCACCACCAATGGCTTTAGCTCTACAGAATTTCCCTTTGGTTTTTTAAGTATGTACTCTCTAACACCATCTGGGGTCTCAAGAGTCTTCCAGCTACTACCTACGACGTAACCAAACACGGTGTACATCAGGACAAACGTAAAAATGAGAATAACGAAAATGCCAAGCATGATGGTTTGAGTCATAGAGAAGACCTTCAGTAATGTCGTAATTCATACCTACATTTGCAGAGTAAGTATAAACAAACTACACTACCTAGTAGTACTATACAGGAACTATATGTCTGCTAAAAAAACCAAGTACGTTGATGGCTTTGTTTTGGTCGTCCCCAAAGAAAATATTGATGACTACAAAAAGATGGCTAGCGAAGCTGGCGAAGTCTGGATGAAGCACGGGGCGCTGAGGTACAGAGAGTGCATGCTTGAAGATGGCAATCCTCAGCCCGATGATCTCACCTTCACGTTTCCTATTATGACTAAGGTCAAACCTAAGGCAGATGAAACTGTCTGGTTTTCATATATTGAGTTTGAGTCAAAGGCTCATCGTGATGAGGTCAATGCAAGTGTGATGGAAGATCCTTACATGAAAAACTACGATGATGGCAGCACTAAAGAAGAACAGATGGAAAAGATGCCGTTTGACGTCAAGCGGATGGCCTACGGTGGCTTTGAAGTGATGGTGGGTGGGGATTAGAACTCAAACTCAACCTTAGTGTCATCATCGACGCTAAAATCTGAGTAGCGAATCCACGTTGGGGTTACTTTAAAGTAACGTTGACCCGGATTTTCCTGGTACTGTGCTGCGCTAGGCACTTTGGCGTGATAGAGCTCTAGACAACGCTCTAGCTCGTTTCCATTAATCTCCTGAGCCACTCCCTCGTACTGGACAGTAATGAAGTCATCATCCCAGCCGATGACAAAAGCAACTCTGTTATTCTCTTGCAAATTGGCATACTTGCGACTACTAGCATCAGTTCCGAATATGATCTCCAGTTCGTCTGTCTGACCAAAACCAATCAGCGCTGACTCTGGTTTACCATCTTTTGAAGCAGTTGAGATCACGGCGTGGTCATTTGCGTTGAGGAACTGGAGGATGGTTGATTTGGTCATGCTAGTAAGCCAAGTTTTGAGGTGTTCCTTTTTGGAAGGACGTAATGTTTTCAATCACGGTATCAAATGATTTTCGCTCAGCATCAACAGTGTTGAAAGCATTGTGTGGCGTAGCCAGAATTCTAGGATGAGTTAGATAGGGGTCATCTTGTGGTATCTGCACCATAATATCTGTCTCAATTCCAAAGCCAAATATCTTACTACTCTCAAGACCGGCTAAGATCGCTGCTTTATCTGTTATTTCAGGGCGAGCTGGATTGACAATGATTACGCCGTCTTTCATTAACTCAACTTGTGACTGTCCAATCATGCCATCAGTCTCTGGCGTCAGAGGTGTACAAATCGCAATTACATCGCTTTTCTGTAATAACTCATCAAGTGAAACTAGCTCTACACCCTCAACTTCACTACCGCTTTTATTAAGCCCTAACACTTCCATCTCAAAACCATGCGCTATTCTAGCTACTTTCTTTCCAATGTCACCCAAGCCAATGATGCCAAGAGTCTTCCCTTGAACTTCGACGCCCCTATAAGCCCCGAACGCATACGCACCCTTAGAGATAGCGTCCCTATTAAATTCAGTGATTCGCTTGGCCAAATCAAGTATCATCCCCCATGTGTGCTCAGCAACTGATTCGCTGTTTGCTCCTTTAATAGTGCTGATGGGAATAGCAAGCTCTTTCGCTGCCTTGAGATCTATCCAAGAAGTGCCAACCGTCAAAGTAGATATGTATTTTAGATGTTCAAGGCCAGCAAGCAACTCTCTATCAATAGTCGTTACACCCGATGTGCCAGCCACTAGTACTTCTGTATCGGGAGCCATCTCAACCACCTTGGCTGGCGACCATGACTGAGCGTCAATAATAGCGAAATCACCAAGCTGCTTGAGTCGTTTAATCTGATCTTGAGTTGGGCGGGCGGAGGAAGTAATGAGGTTGATCTTCATGTCTGGATTATAACAAAAGGCTATTTCCTAAACCGACTGGGTACTTCCAACCCGAATTTCCGACATACTGCTGTGACATCAATAATATCTTTATTCCGCATCACGTAACCGCTGTGAGATTCTAGTTGATACTCAGCTGTTAAACATTTGACTTTCTCACCATCAATTATACCCACACCCTTTAGGGCATTGGCTGGGTACGCATCACCATTCTCCCCCGGACCATAGATGCCGTTACCTACTTCATCCAACTCGATGACATGAACATCTATTTGATTTTGATCTCCATCTCCCAGCACAAAGTTCCAAGGTCGAGTGTCATCTCTGGGAATATCGCTATATCCACGCTCCTCAAGCAAAGCTCTCATCTTTTCTAGATCTTTTTTCTGTATCACGATATCGACGTCATCATGATCTCTGATTTGCTCACCCACTAAAGCGCTCATGCCCCAGCCGCCATCAAGCCAGATGGAAATATCATGATCTTCAA
>CAZTEB010000057.1:0-3997 GCA_964612735.1 uncultured Pseudomonadales bacterium | reverse complement strand
CACCTCCTCTCCATTCATAATTTGTGAGAGAAATCTCGGAATAGCGTGCGTCTCAGGCTGGTGGTGCTCGTCTGGGCCATACAGATTGAAGTATCTGAGAGCAATACCAGTAAGCTGATGTGCTTGTACATATGATGAAACAAGTGCCTCCATCGCTAATTTTGTCATTCCGTAAGGATTAATAGGCATAGTCACGCTTTGCTCGGTAATAGGAATTACTTCTGGCTCACCATACACAGCAGCAGTTGAGGAAAAAATAATGGTAGAGACACCATTTTCTCTCATAGCTTCTAAAACATTTAAGCTCCCTGAGATGTTACTATCGATATACTTTTGCGGCTCTTGAACAGACTCTCCAGCCTGGATTAGGGCTGCTAAATGAAAGACAACATCAACGTTTTTAATATGCTTTTTCATCTCATCAGCATCTCTAATATCAGCAATGGTTGTTGCAAACTCTGGGTTTTCAACTAAATCAAGCACAACAAGCTCATGGCCCTCTTTTGATAACCTACGACAAAGGTGCCTACCCAAAAAACCTGCTCCTCCAGTAATTAGTACTCTCATGATGACCTTTCTATGCTACCCAGTATCCCTGAATGAAGAGTAGTGTGTTTGCAAGTAATAGCATAATAGAAATACTATACCAGACTAGTCTTTGTATTTTATGCCTTAATAGATACTGATGAAGCACTAAAAAAGCTGGAAATGCTACCAGTACGTAGCGTGGCATACTTGAAAACGTTCCGGTCAGCGTGGGTGCCAACACTGCAAGTGCTGCAAACAACACATATGACAGTCGCTGTTTTTTAAGAGCGAGCAGTAAGCCCAACCCTACGACACCTGTTAGTACAAACTCCTGCGCATAGGCAAAGTATCGTAACAGTGGTAAAGAATCGTCAGAAAGAATTTTTAGATATCTCCAGATTACCTGTGGCAAAAAAACGAGTGATTCTTGTCTAGTGCCACCAAATTCAGCCTGAACGCTAAAAAAGTAAAAGGGATCACCAAACTCGTACCAAAGGTAGCTTGAGTATGCCAGCAGTCCTGAAGCTGCCAAAACTAAGCTGAAAATAAACGCTGCATTATCTTTCACAAACGTCGACACTTTTGGCACTATGGTACTAAGGTTTTCAGACCAGCTGGGATTGTCTTGAACAAAGCGCTCTAGCGCTAAGGCTGGAACCAAAAAAATACCGACAAATCTAGTAGCTGTTGCCAATGATGTCCAAAGAATTGCCCACCTCCAAGACTTTTGTCTTGCTGAAATAAATGTGGCCAAAACTAAGGATAAAAAAAGTGATTCAGTGTATGTAGCGCCCAAGAAAAAAGATGTAGGGAAAACTGCCATCAGGAAAACTCCGTGCCTAGCTTCTCCCTCTCCTTCAACCTGATCAAGAAAGTAGTACCAAGCAACGAAGTATGCTAAGGCAAAAACATTGCCAATAAGCATAGCTGCTAATAAATCATTTCCCAATACATAGGAAGTCAAACTCGAGAGCAGTGGATACAGTGGAAAAAAGGCCTGAATGTTTGCAGTGCCCACATAACCTTTGGCTATAATCGTAAGATAGTGAACACCATCAAAGTTTCCCCAAGAATAGAACCATTGAGGTGCGCCGTACGATGAAAGAACGGAATTTGCATAAGGAAAGCTGGGCATGTATTTGAGCATTAAGTGTGCCAGAGAACCCAGAATAAAAAGTGACAAGCGCCACAGAACAAAGAATACAGAGATTTTTACTACTTTTGACTTGTTGCTACTGCACCAGGATAAGAACTTCATAATTTACCCTTTTGCTCCTGCCAAAAATGTTTGCCAAACAAGAAAACTACAACCACGGCCACAAGCATGCTAACGGTATTCCCAAGTAGTCTTGGCCAAGTCCACTGTGTAAATCTAGAAGTGATTTGATATGAACCAGTATCTAATTCATAACCCACTCTGCCCTCAAGATCTAATTGCTCTGCTTCACTGACTAGTCTTGAGGTACTATCAGTAGTGATTAGCGTTCTCCAACCTGGAAAAAACATGGTTGGTTCAGCAATTAGGCTGGGTTTATGTGCAACGACATCATACCTACGATATGAGCCTGTCCAAGTCTTAACGTTAAACTCAGCTTCACCATACACAACCCTAGGCTCTGGTGACCAGTCGCTTATATCAGAATACAAGAAGGTTTTTGGAGTATTTTCGTGCAAAGTGGTGGTACTTTGAGAAAACAGGTCGTACTCTATATTTGGTCTGTCAATAGTGGCCCCCAGCTCAACCCCCAATGTCACCAGTGCTTGAAATACTAATACTACAACTAACAATGCTTTGAGGGGCGCATTAACTTTGTCATATACCCAGCCTGCCAAAGGTAGTGCCAACACAATTATCAACAACGTTAATCGCCAAGGAAACTGAATAAAGCGAACAAGTGGCGTCACCTGCCAAATAGATAATGTCAGGCGATGTTGCAAGATAAGCAGTACAAAAGACAGGAGGCACAACGTCAGCCATGTATAGTTACGCTTAGTAAAAAAATATACAATCGAAACTAACAATCCCAAACCAAGTACAACTATTTGAAAGAGTCCCACACTAAATGACAGTGAGTCTACCGAGCCTACATACGAAAATCCAAATCTTAGAGGCATGGTCAGAAGCTGCGCAGCAGTAACAAAGTGGTCACTAAAACCCACACTAAGAGCTGCAGCGTCTAGAATTACGAGGTTTTTTTCTACTAGTGCTGGCAACCAAAACCACAGCGTCATTGATACAGCAACTCCAAACCAAAGTAAAATTGTTTGCAGCTGTTTAAAAACTCCCCCAGTTCTCACGAAGCTATATAGCATCAGAATAGGCACTACTAATAACACCGTGGTGTTGTGTGCCAATAAAAAGGCTGCAGTGATGCAACTAAAGAAGAGTAACTTACTAACAGTCATTTCGTCTCTGCTTTGCTCAATGCCGTAGAATATCCATGGCACTAAGCCAAGGGCCATCACCTCCCCAATGCTTCCTCGAAACACAATTGCTGAGAGTAAGTATGGGCTAACGAGGTACCCCCCCAACGCAATAGCTCTCCCCATCTTCGAAATCTGTAAGGTTCTCAACCATTGCCAGGCACCCAATGCACCCAGTAGTACTGAGGCAGTGGCGAGCACCTTAAAGCTTTGCTGATATGAAAAACCGGCTAGAGATAGAGGAACGGAGAGTATATTAGCGAGTGGGTAGTTAAAGTTAAATACAGGATAGCCGTAGTGATTGACAAGATTTGGAGCAAAACGAGGTGGAAATTGACCTTCTCTCAGGGCTATCTTATAGTTAGCAAACCTTGCTAAGTGGTTTTCTCCATCATGGGTGTAGGGAAAAGAATGAGCAAATAACAATCTGGTTGGCAGTAGTACCAGTAAAAATAGAAAGCCTATGAGGAATGCTAGCCTAGTCATAGCAATGACATATACACTTGATGTGTGTCCAGAGCTGTTTTTTCCCAAGAAAACGTTTGGCTCCAGTGGTGTGCTTTAGCAATATGTTTTCGCCTCTGAGTGACCGACATATCCATCACGACTTGTACGCCATTTGCAATTGACTCTGCATCAGTAGAGACAAACGTGGCATGTTCGCCAGCAACCTCTACAAGTGAAGACGTCTGAGTTGTCACGACGGGAGTTTTTGCCTGCATTGCTTCAAGTACCGGCAAACCAAAGCCTTCATATAATGACGGCTGCACATATGCTAATGCCCCTGTATACAAGGCTGATAATGTTTGGTGGTCATCACTTAAAATACTAGTTAAAAATGTAACTCTTTTTTTGACATCACTTAATGCCAGCTGGGTTTCAATCCACTGCCATTCAGGAATATCGTGAGGGAAAAAGTTTCTTCCTACGCACACGAGCTCTACCTCATCTGGTAAGTACTTGAGAGATTTTAATAACTGAGGAATATTTTTATTGTAGTTGATATCACCAACATATAAGATGTACAGCTTTGGCAACGAAAAGT
>CAZTEB010000056.1:0-4212 GCA_964612735.1 uncultured Pseudomonadales bacterium | reverse complement strand
GGGTATGGGAGAACTACACCTGGAGATTTTAGTTGATCGACTCAAACGTGAGTTCAAAGTTGATGCAAATGTCGGCAATCCCCAAGTTGCCTACAGAGAGAGTATTACCAAGGCAGCCGAAGGTGAAGGTAAGTACATTAAGCAAACTGGTGGTCGTGGTCAATACGGCCATGTCCTACTTAAGCTTGAGCCTAAAGACCGAGGTACTGGCTATGAGTTCGAGAACGCCATTACCGGCGGCTCTGTGCCCAGAGAGTACATCAATCCTACTGACAAGGGTGTTCAAGAGTCACTTGAGCGTGGTTTCCTAGCTAACTACCCCATGACTGACGTTAAAGTAACCCTGTACGATGGCTCATTCCATGAAGTTGACTCCAGTGAGCTAGCTTTTAAGATGGCAGGATCACTTGGTATGCGAGATGCAGTCAGTAAAGCTGGCATGGTATTGCTCGAGCCCATCATGACTATTGAAGTTACGACTCCCGAAGATTTCATGGGTGACGTAATCGGTGATTTAAGTTCACGCAGAGCTCAGATTCAAGGCACCACCAACAGAAATAATGTGGTCATTGTAAAGGGCTTAGTCCCGTTGGCTGAGATGCAGGGCTATGTTACAATCTTGAGGAGCATGACTCAGGGTCGTGCAAGTAGTGTGTTATTGCCCAGTCACTACGACATTGTTCCGCAAAGCATTACTGAAAAAATTATTAGTGAGAGGAAATCTCAGTAGCAAAAAAGGAGACATATGGCAGACACCAAATTTGTCCGCAATAAGCAGCACGTCAACATTGGTACCATTGGTCACGTAGACCATGGTAAGACCACGCTGACAGCTGCTATCACCACCAGTTTGGCAGCTAAGATGCCAACTGACATTAACAAAGCAATGGGTTACACCGACATCGACAACGCCCCAGAAGAGGCTGCTCGTGGTGTGACTATCAACATTTCTCACCTCGAGTACGAGACCGAGAAGCGTCACTACGCTCACATCGACGCTCCAGGTCACGCTGACTACATCAAGAACATGATCACTGGTGCCGCTCAAATGGACGGTGCTATCTTAGTAGTAGCCGCTACCGATGGTCCTATGCCTCAAACTCGAGAGCATATTCTGTTGGCTAAGCAGGTTAACGTGCCTAAGATCGTGGTCGCTCTCAATAAGTGTGACATGGTTGACGATGCTGAACTACTCGACTTGGTTGAGATGGAAGTTCGTGAGTTGCTCACCAAGTACGGTTTCGATGGCGACGAAGCTCCAGTGCACCGCGTCAGTGCCCTCAAGGCATTGGAAGGTGACAGCGCTGAGCAAGACAAGATTGTTGAACTGATGAAGTCAGTTGATGACTATATCCCTGATCCTGTCAGAGACCTCGACAAGAACTTCTTGATGCCTATCGAGGACGTGTTCTCAATTAAGGGTCGAGGTACTGTGGTCACCGGTCGTATTGAATCCGGTATCGTTAAAGTTAACGAAGAGATCGAGATCGTTGGTATCAGAGATGCTCAGAAGACTGTAGTCACTGGTGTGGAAATGTTCCGCAAGTTGCTCGACGAAGGTCAAGCGGGTGACAACGTTGGTATCCTGCTCCGCGGCATGGGTAAAGATGATGTTGAGCGCGGTCAAGTTTTGGCTAAGCCTGGCACTGCTACCCCACACACTGAGTTTGAAGCTGAAGTCTACATCCTGACTAAGGAAGAGGGTGGTCGTCACAAACCATTCTTTACTGGATATCGACCTCAGTTCTACATCAGAACCACTGACGTGACTGGTGAGATCGCTCTCCCAGAGGGTGTTGAGATGGTTATGCCTGGTGACAACGCCAAGATGAAGGCTAAGTTGATCGTGCCTGTTGCACTTCACGAAGGTCTTCGTTTTGCTATCCGTGAAGGCGGTCACACCATCGGTGCTGGCGCTATCACCAAGATCATTAAGTAACTTGGTTACATAACAGTAGCAACAAGAAAGACCCTGCCCTAGTGGCGGGGTCTTTTGGTTAGTAAACATGGGTTTTTTTGAACGAGAGGGTGTTAATTTTGTCAGCTTTGACTTATTAACTAGAAATGAGCTGGCTAACTTCATTGCCATGGGCTTGGCTAACCTCGGATACGACACATCTCAAATAAAAGAACTTTTTATTGAGGCCCACTATCAAAGCTTTTCCGAAAATAGACTAAGAGTTTTACTCCTACTTTGTTTGTATCCTGACGGTATTGCTACCGGTGATTTGCTTGAGGTTTCAGGCTTTAGCACGGTGAACAGCATGCAGTCGAGTATTAGTTTTCTTAAACAAAAATTTCCCTGGATTTCAATCACTATGGGAGAAAAACAACCTTCGCGAATATGTAGTCAGGAGCGCACTTCTTTGGAGTTTTGGGAAAACCAGGAGCATCCATTTTTTGAACAAATTGCTTATCATCTAGAGCTTCATGGATTTACTATGGATGATGAACTGAGAAAAGACATTGAAAATAAGCTTGGTGAAACATATCGAACTATAATATTGAGTATACTCAGCAATTCTCCCGACTATACCGTAAGTATGCTTATTAGATCTAAGACATTAGGAGTGTATATTTTTCAACTAAAGCAAAGGGTCCCCTTTTTTAAAGGCAAGCTTATTCCTAGGGGTGATGGTAGTGGTAGTTACAGGATGCTCACTTGCGATGAGTATATGCAGCTTCAGGAACATTCAGTGACTCCTTCCTCCAGTGTGACTGCTTAGTTTTTACTCAACAACTAGCGCCAATCTACCCCTTTGCATCTCGAGTCTGAGCCTGGTATAATCACCGTCTGTCTTGTATAGAACAGCTCTTTAAGAGATATGGCGAAAAAAGATACATCTGCACCAGCTTCGTATAAGATCCGAGTTCGGCTCAAAGCCTACGATCATCGGGTAATTGACGAAGCTGCTCGTAAGATTTTAGAGACCGCCGTGGCTACAGGCGCCAAGATCGTTGGTCCTGTACCGCTGCCTACTCACAAGAAATCTTTTACCGTGCTGATTTCGCCACACACTGATAAAAATGCACAAGAGCATTATGAAATCAGGACACACAAGAGAGTTATCGACATCATGAATCCGTCGAGTAAAACGATTGATTCGCTGATGCACCTAGAGTTACCAGCAGGTGTCGATATTCAAATAAAAATGTAAAGGAGCGGCGTTGGAGACAGCGCCTGCGACACGACTTGATAGTACAAGTACGACAAGTAACGTATGGTAAACACGCTTTTTGCGACCAAAATCGGCATGTCACAAGCTTGGACCACCTCCGGCAAGCGCGTGGCTGTAACGCGTTGTAAAGTCCAACCTAATCTTGTCGTAGCTGCTCACACTCCCAAGAACGTCAATTCAGCTTCAGATTCAGCCAACAGCCAGCCAACTATCCTCGAAATCGGCTACGGCACCAAAAAACTCAAAAACATGACCAAACCGCTCAGATCAAAACTTGAAAAGAGCGGTTTTTCAGTTGGTGCGCGTCAGCTCAAGGGCGTAACAGTTTCTACGACCCAGGAAGACGAATCACCAGCCGTTGGTTCGACCATAACCGTCGCAGATGTTTTAAGCGTTGGTGACATGGTGAAGGTTCAGGGCACAAGCAAGGGCCGAGGTTTCGCTGGTGGTATTAAACGTCACGGTTTCCATGGAGGTCCTAAGACTCACGGTCAGTCTGATCGAGAGCGTGCGGTTGGCTCTATCGGCGCTGGTACCTATCCAGGTAAAGTCTGGAAGGGTAAAAAGATGCCTGGTCACTATGGCGTCGACACTAAGACCGTTTCTGGTCTAGTTGTGCTACATGTCGACCCCAACTCTCAAGAGGTTTGGTTAAGTGGCCCCGTCCCAGGATTTCAGACGAGCACTGTTCAAATCACTAAAACTGGTAAGACAAAAAGCATCGATCTCGACGCGCAAGCTTCTGGTATTCCTCAAGTATCTGAAGAACAGAATGATCAAGTAGAGGCTCAAGAGCAAGAAGTAGTCTCTGATGACCAAGTAGCCTCGACATCTGAAGAAAAAGACACAGAGGTTGAAGCTGAAGAGAAAGCTGACACTACAGAAAAGCAAGAGTAATGAAAGTAACTACATACACCGCTACCGGCACTAAGGGCAGTACTACCCTCAACGACAAATTGGTGGGCGCGACTGTCAACTCTCAAGCGCTCGCCCAGGCTGTGCGAGTGTATCTCAGCACTGCTCGTCAAGGTAC
>CAZTEB010000055.1:0-4393 GCA_964612735.1 uncultured Pseudomonadales bacterium | reverse complement strand
GGAGACGGTTCGTGAGCAAGTCGCGGCTGCCATCACTGCTATTTTGGAAGATACGCCTACAGACTCTACGTTTCTGATAGAGAACTCAGCGGGCCAAAAGGGCAAGCTCTGTAGCGACCTGAGTCACATTAGATGGTTGTTAGATAGAGTAGACTCTCCTCGCCTGGGGTGGTGTTTCGACACCTGTCACAGTTGGGCAGCTGGTCATGCCTTATCTGATCAAAAGCCGGCTGATGCTAGGCTGGACTCTGCTGCAGAGACTATTGCAAAGCTTAACTTATGGCAGACACTCAAGGTAATCCACGTCAACGGTAGTCGAGATGACTTTGATTCTGGAAGAGATCGTCATGCCAATTTGGGTGAAGGTGAGCTGCCTTCGTCAGACATAGCTGCATTCATCAATCAACCAGAGGCTAAGGACATCCCCTTGATACTAGAAGTTCCTGGGGCGGATAAACAAGGTCCAGATGCAGCAAATATCGAAAAGTTGCAAGCTTTAGTCAGATAATTTCGTAAGCTATGAACATCTATAGTGGTACTCAATTGGCAGAAGAGATAGAGCCAAGACTTCGTGCTAGAGTAGCAACTCTAACTCAGTCGGGTGTGAAGCTAAAAATAGCAGCCGTTGTATACAGGGAGGACGTAGGTAGTGTTCTGTATACCAAACTCAAGAAAGAAGCTGCTGCTCGAGTCGGCATAGAGTACCAGGTATATACCTTCTCACTTTCACAGCCAACTGATGAAATCGTAGCTACCGTGCAAGATCTTACTAAAGATTCTGAAGTGACGGGCATCATTATCCAAAAACCAGCTCGCTCTACTTGGCTGCAAGAGACTCGGGCTGATGGTGATCCGAAGGCCATTCGTCAGGCATTTACTGCTTGGTGGCGGTATCAAACGAGCCAGATTGTTATTTCTAAAGATGTCGATGGTTTACACCCAGATGTTCTCAAAGCCCTAGAGGAAGGTAGCTTTAGTAGTGAAGTCTATATGCTGCCAGCTACTGCTCGAGCAGTTCTCACCATTCTAGGCCAAGTCCGAGAAGATTTTTTGTCATCTCTAGCAGAGGATGCGAGTTTGGTGTGTATTTTGGGCAAGTCAGATATTTTAGGACAGCCTCTGTATTACTATCTCAAGCAGCGAGGCATTTCAGTTGAAATGCTCGGTAGTCGAGAGCTGCAGCAGCGTATTGAGCAGGGTAGAGGACTGAGAGATGCTGAGGTCGTTATCTCAGCTACAGGTCGTGAGCACCTAATCACTGGTGAGTTGATCAAGGATGGTGTAGTTGTAATTGATGTTGGAGAACCAAAACCTGATGTAGAGTTCGCGACTGTGGCGCCAAAGGCATCTTTTATAACGCCGGTTCCTGGTGGCGTTGGTCCGATGACAGTGGTTAGCTTACTTGAGAATGCTGTGGAACTAGCTGAGCGCCAAGTTTCTGGCTAAGTGTGGTATACTACCTCTAGTACAAACCATTAGGTTGTCATTTCACTAAAGTACGTCCTGTATTCGAAATGCGACCCTCCTCTCAGAGGAAAACAAGGACACATATGAACACTTCATCTATCGATCTTTCGTCATTGCCTGATAAGGCTCCTGATTTTGATCTGCGCGCACTGCTCGAGGCTGGATGCCACTTTGGTCACCAGAAGAGTAAGTGGCACCCCCAAATGGCCGAGTACGTCTACATGGAAAAAGACGGCATTCACATCTTTGATCTAGCCAAGACAGCAGCTCAGATGAAAGTTGCCTACAACTATCTTTACAAGTTGGGCCAAGAAGGCAAGACGGTAGTCGTCGTAGGTACTAAGCGACAAGCTCGTGACATCGTCCAGAAGGCAGCCGAAGAGAATGGCTTGATGTACATCACTTCAAGGTGGCTAGGTGGCATGTTGACTAACTGGGGACAGGTTTACAAATCTCTAAAGAGAATGCTTCAAATCGAAAAAGGCCTGGCTGCTGGTGAGTATGACGCCTATACGAAGTTCGAACGAGTGCAACTCGAGAAAGAGGTCGGCAGGCTTCAGAGATTTTTTGCTGGTATTAAGCAGCTGACGAGCGTACCCGATGTCTTGTTTGTAATCGACCCTGTCAGAGAGAAAAATGTTATTAAAGAAGCCCAAGCAAAAGGTGTGCCCATCGTTGCGATCGTCGACTCCAACGCTGATCCTAGAGAAGCAGACATCGTTATTCCTGCCAACGATGACGCCATGGGTAGTATTACACTAATCGTTGAGTCTGTGCTCGCAGGATATGGTGAGGGTGCCAAGGCTAAGCCAAGTAAGTAATCACTTCATAAGAAAGTAGGGAGCATATATGTCAATTAGTATGTCAGATATCAAGAAGTTACGAGCCGAGACTGGTGCAGGAGTGATGGATGCCAAGCGAGCGCTTGAGGAGTCTGATGGTGATTTTAAGGCTGCTACGGAATGGGTGAAACAAAAGGGTTTGGCTCGTGCGGAGAAGAAAGCTGACAGAGAGACTAAAGAAGGCTATGTTGCCACCTATGTTCACACCAATAACAAGATAGCTGCCATGGTAGAAATTCTGTGCGAAACTGATTTTGTGGCTCGTAACGATGAGTTTCAGAAGATGGCTGATGAGGTGGCAATGCAGGTGGCATCAATGGACCCAAGTGATGTAGATGAGTTGCTGAAACAAGAGTACATTCGTGATCCAAAACAAACCATCGAAGAGCTGGTTAAAACTACCAGTGGTAAGATTGGTGAGAAGTTCGTAGTCAATCGCTTCATTCGATATCAAGTCGGCGAGTAGGGTGCGCTACAATACTGTGTGTTTTCATTTACGCTAGAACAGACAAAAGGTCGAGCTCGAGCTGGTACATTTACCACTGAGCACGGCAGTGTTGCAACGCCGATATTCATGCCGGTTGGCACTCAGGCTACAGTGAAGTCGCTCGATGCTGTAGATGTGGCAGCTACCGAAGCTCAAATTATTCTGGCTAATACCTATCACCTGTATCTCAGACCCGGCACTGAGTTATTACACCAAGCTGGTGGCATTCATAACTTCATGAAGTGGCAGAAGCCTATCTTGACAGATTCAGGAGGTTTTCAAGTATTTTCACTAGGACTCCAAGCCAAGCATAGAGCTGGCCAGCAGAAGCTTGCCAAAATCACTGACCAGGGGGTGACGTTTACCTCGCACCTAGATGGTTCTAAGCATACCTTTACACCTGAGTCTGCGATCGAAATCCAGCGCCAGATAGTTGCTGATATCATTATGACTTTTGATGAATGTACTCCTGATGGAGCTAGCGAGTCGTATGCGTTGCGAGCGCTAGACAGGACTCATCGATGGGCTGCACAGTGCAAACAGGCTTGGGAGAAGGCAGGGCGACGTAGTGCGTATGGCCAGTATCAGGCGCTATTCGGCATCGTTCAGGGAGCTCGAATTGAGGAGCTGCGCAAAGCATCTGCCAAGGCAATCGTCGACCTCGGTTTTGATGGAGTGGCGGTGGGTGGTGAGAGCATCGGGTATCAGATGACAGCTACGACACAGATCATGGACTGGATAGAGCCTTTGTTGCCCGCTGATATCCCTAGATACGCAATGGGGTTGGGGAGAGATCCTCAGGACTTAATAGATGCTGTTTTGGCAGGCTTCGACATGTTTGATTGTGTTGGGCCATCAAGGCTGGCTCGTAATGGCTCATTGTATGTTGGTGAGTTCGACGTGAGTGGAGGCACGCCTGTGTTCAGAAGTGAGTATCGCAACGCACGACTTTCAATAACTAACAGTCGTTTTGCATCTGATCAATCTGTGATAGATCAGAGCTGTGATTGTTACACCTGTCAGCAGGGATATACCCGCGCGTACCTTCATCATTTGGCAAAGACGAAGGAGCTCTTGTATTACCGTTTGGCTACCATGCATAATGTCCGAGTGATGATTCGACTCAGTGAGAGCCTTCGAAGTTGGGTTTTGGACTGAGTACAGATAGTCATCTGATCAAAGTACCAAGCAAACTAGTGGTCATGATACATAAATACGCTACCGCTCGGAGTAGTCATTCAAAACAGCAATCTTCAACTCAGAGTGTTCGTCGAACCCAGCTCAATCAGAAATCTTCGCATAATTTCCGCATTAAAAAATGGCTGATTATTATAGGTACTTTGAGTGTTGTGGCTGGATTAGTATATGTCTTTTTGGGTTCTTATTGGTCACTTTTTACCCAAAATAGTGAATTTAATAGTGTGTTCATAATTTCAGAAAAAGATTCATTTAATAAGAAAATAATGTTCGCACATAGTAAGCCTGTTACAGCCGAACTAGAGCTAGCAGTCATTCCCGAATCACTGGTGTCATCGGTAGATGAGGTATCACCAAAGACTCTCACCTTTGTGTTAGGTAGATTGGTGGATAGAGTGGA
>CAZTEB010000054.1:0-4514 GCA_964612735.1 uncultured Pseudomonadales bacterium | reverse complement strand
GCGATACGCTCAGAGCCTTTCAAGTGAGGTGTCACAAGCGCTTGAAGAAACGGGTCAAGCTACTCAGCAAAAACAGCAAGTCGATCGTCAGGCTCAGCTCTCGGGAGAAGTAGTTCGTCAAGCTCCAATCACCAAGATCGTGGAGACTATCTTGTCATTTGCTATTAAGTCGCGTGCCTCAGATGTGCACATCGAGCCTCAGTTGAACAGGACTCGAGTACGGTATCGTATTGACGGCATTTTAGCTGAGAAGCTGATTTTGCCCAAGTCGGTGCATGAGGCCACTGTCTCGAGAATAAAAATTCTCTCTGATCTTAAAATTGATGAAAAGCGTGTTCCACAGGATGGTAGGTTCAACTTTGTGGCCGAAAATCAAGAAGTCGACCTGCGTGTTTCTACGCTTCCCACAATTCACGGTGAAAAAGTGGTGATGCGGCTACTTAAGAAAGACTCCACTGTTCCCTCATTACCAGAGCTGGGCCTTGGAGGTCTGGCACTCAAACATCTTCAGGACGCGGTTAAGGTGCCGCACGGCATTGTGCTCGTGACTGGACCTACTGGAAGTGGTAAGACCACTACCCTCTACTCTGTTTTGCACGACATCAATACGCCTAAGGTGAATATTGTGACTCTTGAAGACCCGGTTGAATATCAAATGCCTGGGATCAATCAGGTACAGACAAATCCTCAGGCTGGCTTGACGTTTGCATCTGGGCTTCGTTCATTCTTGCGGCAAGACCCCAACGTGATTATGGTGGGAGAAATTCGTGATGGTGAGACGGCGGAGCTTGCCATTCAAGCCTCGCTAACTGGTCACTTAGTGTTCTCCACACTTCACACTTCGTCAGCCTCTGGTGCACTACCAAGAATGATCGACATGGGCGCTGAGCCGTTTTTATTGGCTTCGTCTATGACGCTGACTATGGCTCAGCGTATCGTCAGAGTTTTAAATGAGAAATACAAGGAAGAGTATATCCCAGAGCCTCCAGTAGTCGAAGACATTAAGAAAGTGCTCGGTCCCCTCTTTGATGCTTGGTGCAAGCAGCACAACAAAGATCCCAATAAGATCGTCTTGTATCGGACAAAGCAAGATCGGCCGCAAACAGAACCTGAATACTCGGGCAGAGTTGGAATCTTCGAAGTGATGCCACTAACTGAAGATATTAAAAAGCTTATTTTACAGAACAGACCAGCGGGCGAGCTTGAGAAAATAGCTATTCAGCAGGGTATGGTGCTGATGAAGCAGGATGGCTACTTAAAAGCTTTGTCTGGTATGACTACCATAGAGGAAGTACTACGTGTCGCAGAGGTATAGTCCAGTATGACAATTCACACCATCATGGATCTCGTTATTCAACAGCAGGGATCTGATATCCACTTAATCACTGGTATCGCTCCGATGCTTCGTGTGCATGGTGAGTTGATCAGGATTGATGGCGCACCGGTTCTTGGGCAGCAGCAGGCTGAAGCTTTGATCTTTCCGCTGCTCACAGCTGAGCAGCGAGAGTACTTGATGGTACATAAAGAGATTGACTTGGGTTATCAATTTCAGAATAAAGGTCGTTTCAGAGTAAACGTTTACCATCAAAAAGGCAGGCTAGCTGCGGCTCTGCGATTGATTCCGAACACCATTAAAAGCATCGATGAGCTTTTTTTACCACCTGTGCTGCACAACTTCACCTCGTATAAGCAGGGTTTGGTGTTAGTGACTGGCCCTACTGGTGAGGGAAAGTCGACGACATTGGCGGCTATGATTGATGAGATCAATTCTAGTCGCGGTGAGCATATCTTGACGATTGAAGACCCTATTGAATTTGTATATTCACCCAAAAAGAGTATTATCTCCCAGAGGGAGATACATCATGACACCATGGGTTGGGATGTGGCCCTGCGCTCTGCACTTCGTGAAGATCCTGATGTGGTACTAGTTGGCGAGCTACGAGATCACGAGACAATCGCTGCAGCGCTAACTGTGGCTGAAACTGGTCACTTGGTATTTGGTACGCTGCATACTTCGACAGCTGCTCAAACCATCGATCGCATCATTGACGTCTTCCCTGCATCTCAGCAAAATCAGGTACGCCAGCAGATAGCTGCTACGCTAAACGCGGTAGTTTCTCAGCGACTAGTGCCTAAGGTTGATGGTGGTCGAACGGCTGCCACTGAGATTATGGTGGCTATTCCAGCAATTCGAAATCTTATTAGAGAGCAGAAGGTATTCCAAATCGACAATGTTATTCAAACATCTGCCGAGTATGGTATGGCACTTATGGAGACGAGCTTAGCCTCGCTCGTTCAGAGGGGTGCTATTACCAAGGAAAAAGCTGTTGAGTATGCATTTCGTCATGAGGAGATTCAGCGCTTACTTGGTGCGTAGCTAAGGTCCTATGCCCTACTTCAAGTACAAAGCCAAAAACGAACACGCTGAGAACGTCAAAGGAAAAGTTGAGGCTCGCAATAAGTCACAAGCAGCGGCGTTATTGCGATCAAGAAATCTACTGGTTATTTCGCTTGAAGCCGAGGGCACTTCTGTTTTGACGCAGCTTAATGCTGCTGTGGTGGGAGTGCGCAAAGACGACGTGGTGGGGTTGACGCGCCAGCTTTCAACAATGATTACGGCTGGTTTGTCTTTGACCGATGCTCTTCATATCTTGGAGCAGCAAAGTAAGCCAGCAATGTCGAAATTACTTCGAGAGTTACTACGAGAGATCGAAGGTGGTAGCACCTTTGCAGCTGCCCTTGAACAACACCCAAAGGTATTCACTAGAGTATTTGCCCAGCTAGTTCGAGCTGGCGAGACGGCTGGTGTGCTCGATCAAGTGCTCGACAGATTGGCAGAGACAATGGAGAAGGATAAGGAGTTTCGCGGCAAGACCCGTGGAGCGATGATCTATCCCATTATCGTACTGGTTGCGATGGTGATAGTGGCTGGTGTCATGATTATCTTTGTGGTGCCGAAGTTGACGGCCATGTACGAGGACTTTGGCGCTTCTCTCCCCTTTCTTACACAGGTGTTACTGGATTTCTCGGATGCCGTTCGCAGAAGCTGGTGGGTTGGCGTGCTGCTGATTGCGGGTGTGACAGTTGGCATGCGTACTTGGGGTAGGACCCCCGCTGGCAAGCGCTATATTGGTAGACTAATGTTGAGAATACCGTTATTTGGTGATCTGCGACGGAAAATTATTTTGACTGAATACACTAGGACGATGTCGATGCTGTTGAGCGCTGGTATTTCGCTGCTTCAAGCTTTGGAGATTGTGGCTGAGGCTTCTCCTTCCATTCTCTATCGAGAATCTATGCATGAGTCAGCTAGGAAAGTAGAAAAAGGTGTTTCATTGGCGCAAGCCATTCATGATACTACTCTATTTCCACCTATTTTGATCCAGATGACTGCGGTGGGTGAGGAAACAGGCAAGCTAGATGAGGTACTTGGTAAGCTGTCTGCTTATTTTCAGAGTGAGAGTGAGCAGTCGGTTAAGAATCTGACAACGGCTATGGAGCCAATTATCATGATTGTACTAGGCATCGGAGTGGGTCTGATGGTGGTAGCCATAATACTACCAATCTATAGCTTAACCAGTCAGTTCTAAGGTTACCCCTTGCAACACAAAAAAGATCTAGTGTAGAGTTGAGTGTAGGTACTAGTACGAAGCGACATTGCTATGACAAAAAAACTACAAACATTTCTTTCACGCTCTAAAAGCACACTAACTCAAGCTGGTTTCACTATGATTGAGTTGCTGATCGTGATTGCTATTCTTGGTATTTTGGCTGTAGCTGTGTTGAGTGCCATTAATCCTGTCGAGCAGATTAATCGTGGTCGAGACACTGGCTCTCGATCAGACGCTGAGCAGCTGCTTAGTGGTATCGATCGTTACAATGCCTTCCAAGGCTATTATCCTTGGATGGTGGGAGCCGGTGACACTAATATCGCAGTTTCTTGGACTCAGGTCACCGACAGCTGGGCTGACAGCGGTGGCACCTGTCCTATTTATGAGAAGTTGAGTCAAGCTAGCACCACCGGTTGTACTGGAACTGATGAGCTCAAGATTACCTACTTCAACAGAGTTCTGGATAGTACCTACAATCCACTATTTGTCTACAACCGTGGTCAACAGGGTGATGCGACGTACGTCTGTTTTGCTCCTAGATCTGCAGCTTTTGTGACTGAGGCAGCAGCTCGAGTAGATGCCACTCTACCTTCAGACTTCCCGCCTTCAGGGTCGGCTTACAACAACACAACAGACTGTGGTCCCAATGGTGACTGTGTCTGCCTACCATAACCAATTACGCGAACGTACAGTAGCCCTCGTCTCAACAACGAGGGCTATTTGTGATAGAGGTATTTGTCATCGGGAGTAGGTAGTAGAAAGAACGTATGTCAGTCTTTATTTTTGCTTGCATTTCGGTGCTTCTGTTCGTATTGGGCGCTGCTGTTGGTAGCTTTCTAAACGTCGTGATGCAGCGCACGCTTGATGAAGAATCATGGGTGTGGGGTCGCTCGCGCTGCGATC
>CAZTEB010000053.1:0-4559 GCA_964612735.1 uncultured Pseudomonadales bacterium | reverse complement strand
GTCACCATGTTGTTCTGAGTGATTGATGTACTGCAATCTATCAGTGATTGTCAAGGAGACATTTCTAATTTCCTCCGCGTTTAGCTCTGATTCGAAGCGAGAAAAAAAGTATTCTGAATGGTTTGCAAAGGGCTTCTTTTTTAGTGAGATTTTTTGATTTTGGTTTATGATTGAGAGCTTAAATTTTTCTGAAAAAAGAGGCCCGCTAAGCTTATTTGCCTGTAAAAGCTGATTAAAAACAAAGTTGTTGCCCACGGGTGATATAGTACTTCTCGTAAGTAGGATTGCCAATAATACTACGAAAAAAAGAACAATCAGTAGGTGAGGCTTGCCAAAATTTCTTATACCCACCTAGTTACTATAGTGAGTTTTCCTTTTCTTTACAACACTCATCAATTTGTTATGAGCCAGGGTATGCTTATTTTACCTTGCGTTGTTGTGTTTAAAGAACCATTGATGCTATCAAAGAGTATTCTTTGAGGTCCAGTTGCAGGCTCACCTTTTTCTGATAGATAGATTGCTGAATATAAGCTATCTAGTGACAATACTGTATAGTTCATTGAATCTGAGGCAAAATTTGGATCAACATATGACTTGATTATCACAGTATTGGACTCAGAAACATATCTTATATTTATGGAGTATCTTCCATAGTCTACTGTTCTACCGTTTGAAGAGCCAGATAGGTTTTGATCTACGGAAAGGAAGACAAAGTTTGTCTTTTCTATTTCATTCACACCCTGACCTCTCAAATCAGCGACCAGTTGAGATACTTCATTGCCAACAATCTCTTTCACGATCGGAGAAGTTGTAGATATTGCAGACGGTTCAATTTCGAGTCCAATGGACTCCAATGCTTGACTTAATTCAGCCTCGTTTTCAAAGGTTGAATATTTTTGAAAACCATTTGTTCCTGGCTCTATGCCAAGTATGAGTGAGACCGGAGAATCAGAATTTGTTGTGGTTGGGCTTAACCTCACCCAATCGCCGTAAAAGTAATGCAACCTCTCTCCATCTTCATTTACCCTGTAATAAGACTGAGCGTCTTGATCCCAGGTAAGATTGTAGCTATTTGCAGTTGCTTCGGTAAACAGTCCAGCTTCCATGGACATTTCGTCAATTTGAGCTCTGCCCAGGTTAAGAACTATGAGTTCGCCATTTGCTATTTTTGCATAAGGCTCTCCACCCTGGTTGTATGGAGTGTAAATGTGAATTTCTCCATTTACCTCAGTCTGGGTGTATTGATATCCCACCTGGGGCAAGTCATTTATGAAGTTTGTAGCTGCTTCGGAAGGACTAATATTATCTGGTATTTCAATGCCTATGCTGCTTCCCTCCTCCTCCACAAACCCATTATTACCCAAGTACGAAAGTACGTTATTTCTGGATATAGTCGCCACTATGGCATAGCTTCCCTCTTGACCGAGCACAGGAAAACCGAATGCTACGTCCCCCCCCTCGCCAGTAATGGCTGTTAGCCGTTGAAGCAAGCCAAAAACTTCACCATTAGGATTTTGGGTCACGGTGATGTTTAGTAGCAAGCCCGCATCTGAGATCTTGTTGAAATTCAATTCATGCCCATAGCGCTCTGAGAATTCTTGGAGCGTGAGCCCATCAGTCATCTGCACTTGTTCTTGAGCATCAAAAATCACCGTTGGCGTCTGATCTGGTGTGGGAGTTGTCACAAAGGTAAGCGTGCCGGCTTGCACTGTCGGCTGATCAGATGCTTCAGCTACCTCAGTGGGATCTGCTGTCTCAGTTGGTTCGATGACTTCTGCAGAGTTTTCTTCAGGGGCTGGTGCGGTTGGAGCTGAGTTGACCCCATTTCGAGGGGGTTGTGGCGTTAGCGTAGCAGTTGGGCTGTTACCATTTTCTTCAGCTGGCTGAGTTGCTGCAGGCTGGGTGGCGGTTGCGGTCTCTGATCCAGCCACTTGAGCTGCTAGACCAGGATTTGCGTTGATAAAGCTTTCGACTTGAGCATCATTAGCTTGATCTAAATCTCTAATAGCTATGTACGTTATGCTCGGCGTACTGTTGGCGCGTAGGTTTACATATCCTCCCAAGAAGCCTTCGATTTGCATCTCATTGGGTGCTAGGATGAAGAAATCCCCCTCGCTGGCGGTACCAGAGTTGTTGCCTGCAATAGCATTAGCAGGATTGGAGTAGGTTGGTGCATTGTTAGTGCGTATAAAATAGAGGCGTATTTCTTGTTCTTGCTGCTCTTGCGACGAAGTACTCTCAGGTTGAGTGCTTTGCTCAGGCTGTCCATCTAGCGCTACGTTGTCAATTAACATATAGCCAACATTACCGCTTGTCATTCGAACTTGTAACCAGTCACCATCTTGAGCAAGAACAGCAACCTCTTCATTTATTCTAAGAATTCCGCCATCAATAAGTTCGCCGCTCTCACTTGGTTGGTCATAGATAAATGCTGGGACATTGGTGACGGTGGCCGTTACCTCTGCTCTTTCCTGCCCATTGGCTTTGAGGCGCTCGTCTGATTCACTCTCCTCTAAAAATGCCAAATCAGCGGACTGTCCAAAATCTTGGGCATTTGAGTAATCAATCCAAGCCCATCCACTTTGGTTTTCACCAGTTCCTTCAACAAACACCCACCTGCCAGTGTCAGTATCTGTTACTTCAAGCAAGCTGCCTTCTTCAATGCTGCCAATGCGAGTGGGTCCCTCGTTTATGCCAAAAGCATACAGTGATATGGGCCTGGTTGCCTTAACTCTGTCACCAATCTCAAGGATCATGTTTTCACTTTGATGATCCATGCCAACGGCAATCTCAGCGATGCTCTGCTCTACAGCCTCATCGAACTCTTCATCAGATGCTTCAGTTAGAACAGAAAGCTCTTCAGGGGGGAGTTGGGCAAAAGCTTGTTGAGTTTCGCCGAAGAAGAGAGTAAATCCCACTACAGCTGCTACGCCATGAGTTAGCCTCTTTCTCCAATTTTCAGATCTGGGAGAAGCGTCAGCACTTGACTCACGAGAGCCAACGCCCTTAATGCTTTGAAGTTTGTCAGCCATTCTCCTTAACCTCTCTATCATATGTCCCAATAAATTTTACTATCGGCTTATTTAGAAGTTACAGAAACCTCCGAGAACTGTTGCCTCGTCAAAAAATGTAACCTCCAAAGCCTCATCACAATGTGTTATGGGACTATTGTATACCCCATTATGCACACGTCCTATATGTAATAAATATGTACTGTATTGATATATTTCTTACTGTTTAGCTAGTTGTTTGCTCGTGTTACAATGTTTCGCACCGCACAAAGCGCGCAAAGGACTTTCATGACAGTGTATTTTTTGACATCTATCCATGGTTTTAAGTCACTTGAAGATACATATCAAACTATCTACGACCTACTCAAAAAATCGAAACACAAGGTGTTAACCGGTCACGCCTGGGGAACAACTCCCAGAGACATGACTCAGATGGATGAGGATGAAAATCTTCAGTTCTATAGGGACGTGCACGGCCAAGTAAAGAAGGCTGATGTCATCTTTTGTGAAGCCTCATACCCTAGTACCAGCGTGGGCTACATGCTTTCGTATGCTGTGAGCTTGGGAAAGCCTGTAGTCATTTTTTACAGCGGTAACGAGCGACCTCACCTGTTCGACGTTATCGATAAAGCTAATGACAAAGTGTCACTGGTTCAGTATGAGTCTATTGATGAGTTAAGCAAGGAAGTTCCGCTCATGCTTGATTTCGTTAGGGATATGCAAGATACCAGATTTAATTTCTTCGTGTCGCCGGACATTTCATACTATCTTGATTGGATCTCCAAGCATCGCAAGGTGCCACGGTCCGTCTACTTGCGCAGACTCATAGACGAAGACATGGCTGAGAATGAGGAGTACAACGCTATATGATACGAAGGCTGAAAAAAATATTGGGCTCGGGTCACTTCGATGATACTAACCTGTTGGAAATCCGAGCAGAAGCCATACACCATACTGACAAGTATGGTGATTTTTCTATATTTGTGGTGGTGAACACGAAGACTGATAAAGAGCATGTGGTGCTTACCAAGGGTTCAGTTTTAGGTCAATTGAACGTGTTGTGTAGAATCGCATCAGAGTGTTTGCCTGGCACGGCTCTTCACTCAGCCGACTGTGAGTGTAAGGAACAGTTGGACATGGCTCTCGAGGCTGTTGCGAGCGAGAGAGTTGGCATGATCATCTATCTTCGACAAGAAGGTAGGGGCCAGGGTTTGACAGAGAAGATTCGGGCGCTTGCTAATAAAAACAAGGGATATGACACTTTTGCTGCCGTGGAGTTGCTTGGAAAGAAGGCGGATGTTCGTACGTATGAAGAAGCAGCTGAGATACTTAAGATGTTTGAGGTGCAGTCAGTTAGATTGATGACTAACAACCCTGATAAAATACGCGAAATGGAAGACTGTGGGGTAAGGGTTTCAGAGAGAGTTCCTGTTGAGCCACCAGCTACAGAAGCAACCGAGCTTCACTTGTTAGCAAAGAAGCAGCGTGGCCACCTACTCTCACTATCATTAGTTAAAACTGCAACTAGGTAATCTATGAAAATTTATT
>CAZTEB010000052.1:0-4768 GCA_964612735.1 uncultured Pseudomonadales bacterium | reverse complement strand
TCCACAAGGCCAAGTAGGCTTACCTGGGATAACTGGACCCCAGGGAGAAAAGGGTGATAAAGGAGATAAGGGTGAAACCGGAGACGTTGGTGCAACAGGACCAGCTGGTATTAGTGGGACTGGGGACATCTCAAGCGTAGTTGCAGGTTCTGGACTGAGTGGCGGCTCAACTAGCGGCGAGGCAAATGTAGCCCTAGGTTCACTAACATCTGATTGGACTCAGGCCGGCCCCTATGACATAGTCCTCAATCACGCGAGCTCTGAAATCAAAATTCTGGAATCAGCTGGTGATAGCTACTTCGCCACCATTGATGCTGACGACCTCTCTTCAGACGTAGTGTACACCTTTAGTGGCGCCACTGGATCGGTTCTAACTAGTTCAAACTTTGAAGACAGTTTGAATAGCTCATATGCCCAACTCAATAACAACTTGTCAGATCTCAATGATGCCAGCACTTCTCGCTCAAACCTTGGTCTAGGTAGTATTAGCACTCAGGATGCTTCAAGCGTCAATATTACAGGAGGAACGATCTCTGGCGCAACGACCACCATCACCAATGGCGTCATCACTGGTATAACTGACTTGGCTGTCACCGATGGTGGAACTGGCAGGTCAACCTTCACAGAAAATGGGTTACTATTTGGTAATTCAACAAGTGCTCTTCAAATCACTGATGCTGGCACAGGAGGCCAGCTGCTTGTAGCAAATAGCTCTGGCGTTCCCACCTTTTTATCATTAACTGGTGATGCTTCATTAAGCGACAGTGGTGTCTTTAGCCTAGATACTACTATTAACCCAAATTGGACGGGCAGTCACACCTTCTCCTCAACACCAACAGTCTCAGCATCTTCACCCAGCATTATCCTAAATAGTACAGACGAAAATGACAGTGATTTTTGGGTAGCAAATATTTCTGATGGCGAAGGCGATGATGACGACAATCTTAAAATTGGCTCAGGCACTACTCCGGACACCAACTCTTCAATTTGGATTACATCAGGTGGCTTTTTTGGAATTGGGGATGCATTGCCAAACTACGCCCTAACTGTCTCTACGAACCAAGCAAGCGGTTATGCAGCTAGCATTGAAAATGCTGGAAATGACACAAACAGAAACGGTGTTCTCATTACGGCAGGCTCAAATACGGGAGGCAATGGCACAGAGTATATCACCTTCCACGATGGCGATGGTGACAGTGTCGGTCATATAACTAATGCTCTAGGAGTGCTAACCTTGGTAGATGTATCGGATGAGCGGACTAAAATTGACATCAGTGACACCACGCTATCAGGCCTAGATATCATCAATAATCTCCGAGTCGTAGACTTCAGAAGAAAACAAAATCCTTCTGGCCCATTGATTCAAGGATTCATTGCTCAAGAAGCACAAGAGGTGTACCCCTCTATGGTGACAGAAGGCAACGACGGATATCTTGGCATTAGCAAAGACCATCTGATACCACTTTTGGTAAAAGCACTACAAGAACAACAAGTTAAAATAGAAGAGTTAGAACAAAGTAGTCTTTAGCACATACCAGTTTCTTAAAATGGAAATTACCTTCCTTTCTCCAAAAAAATCAAACGAGCTAGAACAGAGTGGCGCAAGAAAATCACGTCTGGTTCATCTTCGGTCTCCATGGATTTTTGTCATCGGATTGCTAGTACTAGTAGTGCTACTACTTACGCTACTTCTGAAGAAAACAAGGTCAGAGCTAAGTCTTGATCAAATATCAGAACTTCAAAAAGCAGAGCAAGAACTACTGGTCTCGAAGCTGAGTAAGCATATTGTGCTACCTGAGGGTGAGCCAAGCATCGCGACAGTCGTCAATGCAGATAATCTTAAAGCAAGATCTGACTTTTACGCACTAGCTGAGAATGGCAGTAAAATAGTGTTGTACGCAGATAAAGCCATCTTATACGACTCAAAAAGAGACATTATACTTAATGTGGCCCCAGTTGGCTGGTCAGAACTACCCCAAGCCAGTCAATTGCAAGCCGATTCTGATTCAAATCAAGAGAACGGAGCTGCTCAACAAAGCTCACGAAGTGATATAACACAGCAGTGAGCACACCATCGTCAAAACTCATCTGGGCAGACATCACGCGAATTGTCGCAATGTTACTGGTAGTTGCCGTTCACACTACCAAACTACCAACACATCAAACACTTGAGGCATACGCCATCGCCTCGTGGTTTACCCTGGGAAAAACTGGTGTGCCACTATTTCTGATGCTCAGTGGCGCCCTCCTCTTACCAAAAAAAGAAAACTTGGCCCTTTTCTTCGCTAAGCGAGTACGAAGGGTGGTTCTACCGTGGGGCTTCTGGGCTGGAGTAGCCACGGTGCCATACATACTCAGCGGGCAGTATGAAATCTGGCAATTATTTACACTCTTACCACGGATGTTTATCTCAGAGTTTACGTTTTTACCAGTCTTGTTTGGAGTGTATGCCCTACTACCATTACTACGGGTGCTAGTGCACAACAGTCCGAAAACAATGTGGTGGTATGCCGCAGCACTTTGGTTTCTTGGAATTAGCGTGCTGCCACACACTCAGAATAGCTTAGCATTTCCGCTATCAGTTGATACGGGCCTGGCTAGAGAAGTGATTAGCTTCATTGGATATCCATTACTTGGTCACATCATTGCCACCTGCGAACTCAAAAAGCATCGATGGGCTTTGTCTAGCGTGGCACTAACCATCTTGGTCGGAATAGTATTCTCAGGAGTTGGTAGTAACAAAATACTCACCTACTCTTCGTATACTTCTCCGGTTCTGATAGTCATCAGTGCAACAATCTTTGCGGTGCTCAGCTCACTTGAGAATACGTTGAGAAAAGTACTGACATCAAAGCCACATACATCACAAATTATCACCACGCTCAGTCAAGCCAGCTTTGGCGTGTTCCTGCTTCATCCACTGATACTTAAACTAAATGTACTGGCGATACCAGATGCAACTATCAGCTCAACGATAGTAAGATTCTCAGTACTCAGTGCCTTAAGCTTTGGAGCACTAATCGGACTCCAACGCATTCCAAAACTAAGAAAACTGGTAGGATAATCAGGGATTCAGCTGACGCTCTAGCAGCTCGTCACCCGCATACTCTCTTAGGAGTATCTTGTTGGACTTGATTGCGATCACCACTTTACCCTGATGGGTGTGTTTTAGGAGTGGCAACGACCCACCCGTCTTAACGCGCTTGGAAACCACTTCAATCAACTGCTTAAGAACCTCCGGCGCATCTTTGACATGAATAGTAGCGTGACCAGCTATCTCCATCACACTCTGCTTGCGCTCGCTCGATGCCGTCACAACCACACTCGGTTGATGCTGAATGTTCGCTACCTTCTGGGTTTTTTCAGATGTCACCATATACAGCGTCAGCGTCTCATCCGCATAGCAGTACATCGCACTTGCATCAGGCTCATTCCCAGGTGTGACGGTTGATAACGTCACAAAAGGATGCTCTTGGAGATACGTCATAACCTCTGCTTGGGAAAGCTTGGACATAGCATCAGTCTAGCCTACTAAAAAGCAGACGTCAAAATAGTGTTTTATTCCTAAATGATCTACGGAATCAGCCTAGCGTCAATTTCTTGCAACTTACCATCTTTAAGATATAGTGGCCAGTCTTTAGCAGCGTCAGCTTTGGCGAAGCCATTCATGTAGGTCATCCTCATATGAGGAGAATTATTAGGCTTAGAACCATGGACAGACATTACTGACCACACCACTACATCACCAGGCTTAGCCAATGCCATCTTGGGTTCTTTGTTTGGAAATAGTTTCTTTACCACGCTGGTGTCAAATTCCCGGAGATTCTTAAACTCTGGATCAGTTAACTCTAAATTGTCTAGTTTATGTGAGCCGTGAACATACTGCACAGCACCATTGTCTGGCGTAATTTCATCAACAACTACAATCGTCTGCAAATAACTCTCTTCGATACCTGGGTAGTCTTCATATGGTCTTCGAAATACCACATCCTGATGCCAATGAAACGAGTCGCCATCGCCAGGCATCCTGAAGTACACCTGATTATTTAGCTGCTTTACATCATCACCTAGGAAACTTCTTACGATGTATTGATAGCGCTTGTCAGTGCGAACTCTATCTAAAAATTGACTGCGATAGAGCGGCCAAAACAGCAGTAGCGGATACTCTTGACCCGCATGCTCTCGGACCTCAAGCTCCTTGTGTCTCTGTGAGTAGGGTGTCTTACCTTCCAATGATGTCAAAGTCATGAGAGCTGCCGCTCGGATGTTATCGGCTTCCTGCTTCGTAAATACCTTGGGAATAATAGCTACGCCGTTTCGTTGATACTGCCGAGCTGCTGTTGCTACCCGTTTTTTTAAGTCAGGACTGACTTTTCCAGAAGATTGTAGAGCTGCCGCTATATCCCCAGCTGTTGCATGATTATGAGCATGACCCATCTGGGCCAATTGGGCTGGAGTAGCAAAAAAGCGAGAGAGTCGCGACATGTATCCAATCTAGGTACAGCACTGCACCACAAAAGTAGCTATCTATAGAGTGTTATACAAAAGAATCTAGTGTCGTGCAACAGACCGAGCTCTCACGATACGCCACCACACGCCAATGGCAAACCCACACAGACCCAGTGCCAAAAACATCTCCGTGGTCTCTTCCCACTGGCCAATGCCATAGTACTCCCAGCCTAGAAGCAACCTATATGAAGCATAGTAGAGCGTGGGTACGAACAACGGCACCAGAAACCAATCTGGTGTCACCAGATCTAGAAAAAAC
>CAZTEB010000051.1:0-4985 GCA_964612735.1 uncultured Pseudomonadales bacterium | reverse complement strand
CTTTATCTTTGAGATCAGCTGGTACATCTGCTTCTTTGTACTCGGCACCAAGGTTGTCTTTCTCCCAAACCCAAGCTTTTCGAGTAAGTAAGTCGACGACGCCTTGGAACGTATTTTCAACACCAATTGGTAACACCATCACAGCAGGTGTCACACCAAACTTTTCCTTAATGTCCTCGACAGTTGCGAAGAAGTTGGCTCCCAACTTATCCATTTTATTAACAAAACAAATGCGCGGTACGTTGTATTTATCTGCCTGACGCCACACTGTCTCAGACTGAGACTGCACACCTTCTTCAGCATCCAGAACAGTGATACCACCATCAAGCACTCGCAATGAGCGCTCTACCTCAGCGGTAAAGTCAACGTGACCTGGGGTATCGATGATATTAAATCTATAGGGTTCTTGAGATAAGTGACCTTCAAAAACTGGTGTCCAGAAAGTAGTGGTAGCAGCACTCACGATAGTGATACCGCGCTCCTGCTCTTGCTCCATCCAGTCCATAGTGGCTTCACCCTCATGAACTTCACCAATTTTATATGATTTACCGGTGTAGTAGAGAATGCGCTCGGTGGTGGTAGTCTTACCAGCATCAATATGAGCAATAATGCCGATATTTCTAATTCTATCGAGTGCTACATTGCGATCGGTGGTTTTAACGGTTTGTGCCATAAAGTATGTATTCTACTAGATAAACAGCATCAGGTAGTACTCCCAATTTCCTCGTATGAATTTACCATCTAAAGTGGCTAAATGCCTTGTTGGCATCAGCCATTTTGTGAGAAGTTTCTCTGCGTTGAATAGCTCCGCCTTGGTGTTCAATGGCGTCTAGCATCTCTGCAGCTAACTTTTCAGCATAGCTGTGATACTGCTTATTTGGTCGCTTGTTAGCTTCAAGCACTAGCCAACGAATAGCTAATGAAAAACCTCTACGCCCTCTGATCGGCATTGGCACTTGATATGCAGCGCCACCAACTCGGCGTGAGCGAACCTCCATCTGAGGTGTAATGGCGTCTAGCACCATATCGAGCACTTCAACAGGTTTTTTCTTAAGCTGAGCCGCTACTTGGTCGAGTGCAGCATACACTTGCTTTTGAGCAACCGACTTCTTACCATCTCGCATTGAGCGATTGATGAGTTTAGCTACTTTAACTGATCCAAATTTTGGATCTGGAGCAATGTCTCGTACTTGGGCGCGCTTGGATCTCATAGGAAATTAGCTTTTCTTAACACCATATTTACTACGACTCGTCTTTCGGCCATCGACACCAGCGGCATCATACTTACCACGCACGATGTGATACTTCACACCAGGCAAGTCTTTGACTCTGCCACCTCTGACCAAAACCACACTGTGCTCAGCCAAGTTGTGACCCTCGCCTTGAATATAAGCCGTCACTTCCATTTTATTGGAGAGTCTGACACGAGCCACTTTTCGAAGCGCTGAGTTAGGCTTCTTTGGCGTCATAGTCTTAACCACGGTACATACTCCACGTTTCTGAGGATTGGTGGTTTTAACTGGCTTACTATTGTTCGAGTTCCAACTTCTACGCAACGCGGTCGCTTTGACCTTTTTTGGCTTGGCCTTACGTCCACCTTTGCGGATGAGTTGGTTAATTGTTGGCATCTAGTGTATATCCTTTTCTCGTAGTTGGTGCCTCGAGTCTAGTATTGTATCACAGGTTGGCTACTCTACCTCTATCGAAGCTGCCTCCTCACTGGTTGGTATCAACCGACCAATGATCACGTTCTCCTTAAGTCCTTCTAGGTAGTCAATTGCTCCCGAAGCAGAGGCATCGGTCAGCACATTCTTGGTGTGCTGGAATGAAGCTGCCGACAACCATGAGCTAGTGAAGAGTGATGATCGAGTAATACCCAACATCATCACCTTGGCTGTAGCTGGTTCACCACCAGCTGCCATCACTGCATCATTATTTGTCATGAAGCTACTTCTCTCGATGACTTCACCAGTCAAGAACTCGGTATCACCGGGATTCTCAATCTGAACCTTGTCACCCATCTTTCGCAAGATGACCTCAAAGTGCTTGTCATGAATAGGAATGCCCTGTGACTCATACACGTGCTGTACTTGATCGAGCAAGTACTGTTGTGTATGAAGCAGTCCCTTAACCTGGAGCAGCTCTTGAGGATCAATTGAGCCAGCTGTCAGCTGTTGACCCATGTGAACTAACTGCCCAGTCTCAACCAATGCTTTAGAGTTTAGAGGAACACTATAGCTCTTCTCCTCACTAGGTTGACCTACTGTCTTGACAGTGATGGTCGTGCCGTTTTCACCGTCTTCAACTTTGACCTTGCCAGATACATCAGCTACTACAGCTTGGTTCTTGGGAGTTCTAGCTTCAAAGAGCTCTTCCACCCTAGGCAAACCCTGGGTCACGTCGAGACCGACGATACCACCAGTGTGTTTGACACGCATCGTCAGCTGAGTACCAGGCTCACCAATTGACTGAGCGGCAATCACACCAACTGGCACACCCATTCTGACCATGTCGCGAGTGGACCAATCCCAACCGTAACACGTAGCACACAGACCTTTAGGGGCCTGACACATGAGTGGTGAGCGGACTGAGACGGAAGCGATTTCGCTCTCGCCAATCTGCTCAGCAATTTCATCAGTAATAATGTCACCTGCTTTGACCAATACCTTTTTGCCATCTTTGACATCTTCAAGAGCTACTCGACCAGTGACCCTGCTTACAAACGAGTCTTTACGTGGAGTGCGCTCTAGAACAATGCCCTTCTCAGTTTCGCAGTCATGCAGACGAATGATGACATCATGAGCAACGTCTACTAGGCGACGAGTTAAGTAACCTGCGTCAGCAGTTTTCAGAGCTGAGTCAGTAAGACCCTTTCTGGAACCGCGAGCTGAGGTCACGTATTCGAAAATGGTGAGACCTTGCCTAAAGTTAGACTTAGTAGGCATCTCCACAATGTTACCGAGGGGATCGACCACTAGACCTCTCATAGCAGCCAACTGCTTAACCTGGTCTTTAGAAGCACGAGTACCACCTGAGTTAATCATCACTTTAACCGCATTCTCTTCGTCGTATGAATTCCAGGTTTTGTTGGCAACCTCGTCGGTTGTCTTCATCCAGATATCAAACGTCAAGCGACGACGCTCTTCATCTGTGATGAGACCCTGATGATAATGATCTTGGACTTCTTCTGCCTTTTTATTTGCAGCTGCAATAATCACATCTTTCTCATCGATCATCTCGCAGTCAGTCACCGATACCGACAAACCTGAGATTGTAGCGGCATTAAAACCAAGGTCTTTAATATCATCAATTAACTTGGCTACTCGCTCATCAGTCTCAACCTCAATAGCGTTTGTGACGATCTGCTTAATCTTCTTTGCAGTGACTGGTTCATTCACGAAACCAGAGCTTTCAGGAAGCATGTCATTAAACTCAAGTCGACCCACTGTAGTTTCGAGCACCTGAGATGAATCGCCACTCATGACTCGAACCATAATTGGCTGACGAAGCTGAATCCGCTCAATCTGATATGCATGATATGCCTCGTCCTTAGAAGCGAAGATGGTAGCCGCCTTCTCAAGGCTGTTATCTGCGGTAGTGTAGTAGAACACACCCATAGCCATTTCTTTATTTGGCACCGTAATCGGCTCACCATTAGCTGGCTTGAGCAGATTATGAGTAGCCATCATCAGCTCTTTAGCCTCTTCTTGCGCTCGCTTTGTCAGCGGAATATGAACAGCCATCTGGTCACCATCAAAGTCGGCGTTGTAACCCGAACAGACACAAGGATGAAGCCTAATAGCACTACCCTCAACTAGGAGTGGGTAAAAGGCTTGGATACCCAGTTTGTGCAAGGTGGGAGCACGATTCAAAATCACGGGGTGATTCTTAGTGACTCTCTCGAGGATGTCGTACACCACCGGCTCACGACGCTCAAGCATGTGACGAGCACTCTTGACGTTAGGACTGACACCTTGGGTAATCAACTCTCGAAGCACGTATGGTTTAAACATCTCAAGCGCCATGTCCTTGGGAAGACCACACTCGTTGAGTTTCAACTCAGGTCCTACCACAATCACACTTCGACCAGAGTAGTCTACGCGTTTACCAAGTAGATTCTGTCGGAAACGACCCTGCTTACCCTTGAGCATTTCAGAGAGCGAGCGAAGTGGTCGTCGGTTTGATCGACGCCTGGACTGTCGAGCTTGAGCACTATCGATCAGCGAGTCTACAGCCTCCTGCAGCATTCGCTTCTCGTTTCTGAGGATTATTTCAGGAGCACCCAAGTTGATTAGATGCTTAAGACGATTGTTACGATTGATAACTCGGCGGTACAAGTCATTGAGATCTGAAGTGGCAAATCGACCACCAGATAACTGCACCATTGGTCGCAAGTCAGGTGGAATCACTGGAAGAATTTCCATAAACATCCACTCTGGCTTAATCTGAGCTTTACGCAAGCCTTCGACTACCCGAAGTCGCTTAATAGCTTTAACGCGACGAGCACCCTTGGTTTCGTCCATCTCTGTTCTTAAGCGTTCAACAAGCTCATCGAGGTCGATGTTACGAACTAATTCTCTGATACTTTCAGCACCCATGCCGACACGAAGATGGTCAACGGCGTCGTACTCATCAAGCTTGAGATATTCATCTTCACTCAGGATAGTGCCCTTGCGGATCTTTTTCACCATACCCTTGATGGTCTTGTAAACCTCTTCAGTCTGAGCCAACTCTTCTTCGAGCGTTTGCTTGAGTGAAGTAATCTTCTGCTTGGCCTTGAGCTCCACTTCAGCTTTCTTAAGCTCAAATGTCTCTTTATTGGCAACCTTTTCCTTGAGATTAGCTACCTCAGTGACCAGCTCAGTCTTTAACTTCTCGATCTCCTCTTTAGTGTTTTCCTTGAGTTGATCTTGAGCAACGGAGAGACTCTCATCTAGCTGTGAAAGAATTTCTGCTTTTTGGTCACTGTCGACCTCTAGCACTAC
>CAZTEB010000050.1:0-5666 GCA_964612735.1 uncultured Pseudomonadales bacterium | reverse complement strand
GTGAGAGTGGAGTTTGCGCGGCAACACATCCGTTAATAGACGGTGGCATTTTAGAGTTATTTGTGCCAGCTTACTTCGTAGAAAATGTGGTCGATCCCACTGGCGCTGGCGACACCTTTTTGGGATATTTTATCGTATCTCTACTACAGTTATGCAATTTGGAAATCAGTCTCAGGCTAGCAACTGTCGCAGCTGCCCTGGCAGTAACTAAGTTGGGCGCCTCAAGCTCTATTCCAAGCATGAAGCAAGTCGCAGCGGTTATTGAGCGGTCGTCAGCTTCTAACAATGATTAGATTGTATGGATAGGCATTGTGCTGTCAACTTCAGCTTGTGCTTCAACTAAAACTTGATTACCATAAAAGGGTGAGATCATTTCCTCCAAATCGTGCTCAGTCGGGTCAAATAGGCGTCATCATCCTGTTAATCATGGTCGTGTTACTGACACTGGGCTTGTCGCTGGCTTCCCGGAGTACTCAAGACCTCTTCTCTTCCCAGCAGCAGGTAGAATCTACTCGAGTCTTTAATGCAGCTGAGGCTGGGATCGAAGAAGCGCTTTCTACCTCTCTTATATTTGAAGGCACTACCAGTGGTGGCTCAATCGATGACTTTGGTGGCACGGCTGTTGATGTCAGTTATAGCGTCAGTAAAGTGACTGATCTCGAGACAAGAGTCTTCGAAATGGTGAGTGTGATGGTGGATACCACGGGCGTCATCACGGGTCAAAATCTGCAAATTGACTGGGCTCATGAGGACGACTGTAGTACTCAAAATGTAGCTTCACTAGTGGTCACTGCGTACTATGATGACGGTGGCACTACTCGAGTTCGCCATGCTGCCTTAGGTGGTTGTGATCGCAGCGATGGCTTCACTGATGCTCTAGAGATAGATCAAGACGGCTATCATCGTCGAGTGCTCTTCCCTCTCCAAACAGGTGATCAATTTGTGCGAATTAAACCAGTGTATAACGATACACACCTCAGAGTCAGTGGAGATGGATTTACACTCCCAGTGCAGTATTTCAATGTCCGCTCAGAGGCAGTGAACACCCTGGGCAATGAGACTAGAGCTGTTGAGGTCAGTAGGACGCTGCCCACCGCTGCTTCTATCATGGACTTTGCTCTGTATAGCGGTGGCTCTATCGTCAAGTAGTCACCTCTAAGCACAGGTCCAAAAAGCTTTGCATCTCAGGTATACTGATACTATGTCTGCCCTTGCCCTTGATATTGGTACGTATACGATTAAAGCCGTCCAGGGTAAGACTGGTGCTGAGCCCAATGTGGAGCGGGCTGCCGAGATATTCAACACTGATGGCTTAGCCGTTCCCACAGAAGAAGTTCATATTCAGAAGCTAGCAGAGACACTCAATGCCTTCATCGCTGATCACAAACTTTCGATCAGAGATATACGCCTCAGTATGCCTGAGGGGGTTGTTTCGACTAAAGTGATTACTATTCCCTATCTCTCTGATGCTGAGCTGGCTTCGGCAATTGGTTGGCAAGCTGAGCAGCATATCCCGATTCCTCCAGAAGAATTAGCGCTTGAGTATGAAGTGCTATACCGACCTCAGAAGAATGATCGCAATGCTCAAATGCGAGTGTTACTAGTGGGCACCAAAAAGACGCTTGTCGCTAACTACATCAGCGTGTTTACCCAGCTTGGAGTTGAGCCAAGTATGATGGAAACCCAAATTCTCTCTGTGATTCGTTCGTTACAATTCAAACAAGATGACACCACTACTCTAGTGGCTCACGTAGGGGCTTCGAGTATGAATATCGCCGTTGTGCATCAGGGTGAAGTGGCGTTTGTGTTTAACCACCTCAGTGGCGGCCAAATGCTAACTCGCAGTCTGGAGCAAACTATTGGACTCGATCCCCAGCAGGCTGAGCAGTATAAGCGGACATATGGCTTAGATCCAGCACAATTTCAGGGAAAAGTGAGTGCGGCATTGACACCGGCAGTTAAGATTCTCACCGATGAGATTCTCAAGGCTATGCGCTTTTTTGTTAACCAGTTCCCCTCTGCTTCAGTTGATAGAGTTCTACTGTCTGGTGGCTCTGCACAACTACCCGGGCTGATTCAGTATGCGACTGATCAACTAGGTGTAGAAGTGTTGCTGGCAGCTCCATTTGCTAGCGCCAGTGGTGCAATTCCAGACACCAATCACCCCAGCTACAGTGTTTGCATGGGTCTATTGATGCGAGAGAAATAGTGTGGTGATGTGGGAGTGAGTATGGCAGGGACTATTAATTTTCTGCGAGAGAGACAAAAAGTTGTAGGAGTGCATCGTGAGCGCGATCATGCACTGTTCCGTGTTAGCATGGGTATTTTGATCACCGTCGCAGTGGTTTCGGTAGCGGCTTTCGGAACTCAGCTCTACCTGCAGTTTCAGCTCTCGGCCGCAGAAGATGAACTTGCCAGCTTAGAGCGAACAATTCTTTCTCAGGAATCGATTGAAAAATCTGTGGTAGTCACTGCTCAAAAACTCGCAGTTCTCCAGACTTTGATAGACGAGCGCCGAGGTAAACAGGATGCCATTGCCTACTTCTCAGACATATTTGGACCAAATGTAATCATTAAAGATATTGGCTACAATGCTGCTGATGCCATTCTGTCTCTTCGAGTAGAAGCTGACTCAGTGTTCATTTTAGACACAGTTTTTAACACGCTCGATAGTCAGGCTACTCGAGAGCAGTACCAACAGGTTTCTAAGAGTGAGCTGCGGAGGCTGGATACGGGACAATACAGCATGTTAGTAACAGTCACGTTGTAATAGGTACCATAGTATGGCATTCGACATCGACATCCAGGGCTTAGACAAGATTGACTTCACGTATCTGCTTCAGACCAGACGAGAGTTGATGATGGGCGTGGCTATGCTGCTTGTTAGCGCCGTATTACTATTTGTGGCGATAATTCCCCAGGTACGCCAAGCTTTTTCGACGTATGGCTCGCTACGGGCATCTCAAGAAGATACTAAGGATTTAGCCAGAAAGGTTTCTCAGCTTCAGCAGATTTCGAGTACTCCAGTGGTGCGCAGAGCAGAAGACGTCAATAGATTGTTACCCTCAACCAAGCCATTGTTGGAGTTGTTGGGAGGGCTACAGGTGGCGGCCAGCGAATCGCAAGTTTCCTTTGAAGACGTTTTGCTGCAGCCAGGATTAGTGGCTACTGAGGGCGCTGATATAGCAGCCGCTGTGCAACAAAACACTCCCAGAGGAACGGCGTACGACACTCTTGATTTAGAGTTGACGGTGGCTGGTGATCTAGAAGATATCAATCGGTTCTTTAGGGCTGTGGAGCGATTAGCACCCTTCACGAGCGTGACCAGGATGTCACTGGTTGAGACAATAGATAGGGGTGCCGGTGGTCAAGTAGTTAGAATTTTTTCTGCAGACATGGTGATAAGCAGCTACTTCTTTATCAAGCCAATTACGGCTACATTGGGGGCTCCGCTGCCAGCTATTTCGCAGCAACAACAAGCATTACTCGAAGAACTAGATTCATATACCTTCCCAGATTTTGAGAACTCTGAAGTGAATAGGCAGGGCGGACTTGAAGATTTATTTGGAATTAGTCGTGATCAGATTCTGCCAGAGTGACATAGGCACGAATTTGCTCTTTGACTGCTCTAATCTTGGCAATTTTTCTGATGGCATCGATTACTGAGCCTTGCTTGCCGATGACACGACCCATGTCATCTGGATGAACATGGAGGGTGTAGAGCATGCCGCGCTCGTCCCCTTGCTCCTCCACTCTAACTTCATCGGGATGTGTCACGATGTGAATAAGCAGGAACTCAAGTAAATTTTTCATGTTGTGGTAACTCCCGTGTGACGTTACTTAGTTTCTGCTTCTGCGTCTGATGCAGTGGCATCAGTAGCAGCTTCTTGAGCCTCATCTTCTTTTGCTTCCGCTTTGATTTCTTCGGGAGCTTCTTTCTCTGATGGTGCTACCTCAGCCTCTTTTTCTGCTTCTTTAGCTTCCTTGGCAGCAGCTGCCTTTTCTTGAGCTTTTTTAGAGGGCCTTGGTTTTTTAGCTGGGAATGGATCTTTGGAGGTGTATCGAGTGTAGAGATTAGCAACTGTATCAGTTGGTTGAGCTCCTTTTTCGATCCACTCTTGATATGCCGCGGTGTCTATCTCGAGTAACTTGGGAGTTTGCGTGGGTGCGTAGTGACCCAGTAGGGCTACATAACTGCCATCACGTTTGTCGCGGGCTTCATTAACGACGATGCGATAATGAGGTTGATTGCGTTTGCCAAATCGGGCTAGTTTGATCTTAAGCATGTTTTTTTCTTGATGGGCGGCTAGTTATTTCTTGGGTAAGGATGCCCACTTTTCCAGGGAAGAAGTGTATCATTCTTTGTAATACTTCTCAAGTGCTTCTCTGGCAGCTTCTTGCTGCGCCAACTGCTTGCTTTTGCCAGCTCCAACCCCCACTTCTTTACCTCGGACTGAAACTACTACTGTAAATGTCTTGTCATGATCAGGACCTGACTCTTTAGTCACTTTATAACTTGGCGTAGGTAAGCTTTTAGCTTGAACTCGTTCTTGAAGCAAACTTTTGCTGTCGCGGTGTAGGTTATTTTCTTTGATCTCTGAAAACTTAATAAAGAGATGTTTGCGAAGAAACGCATCAACTGCGTCGAATCCTTGATCTAAGTACAGAGCTCCTAAGACAGCTTCGGTTGTATTAGCCAGCAAACTGTCGTTGCTTCTTCCTCCAGTGTGTTCTTCGCCTTTGCTCATAAATAAGTGCTCATCGAGCTTGAGTTCTTTAGCTAACTCAGCTAGCGTGCCAGTTTTGACCAGCGCGCTACGAAAGGCTGTCAGTGTTCCCTCGGGTTCATTGGGTAGCTTATCGTAGAGAAAAAGTGTGGTCGATAGCTCTAAGACTGCATCGCCTAAAAACTCGAGACGCTCGTTTGATTCAGTAGCAGAGGTGAGGTTTTCATTTAGGGCACTGCGGTGGGTTAAGGCTGTCACCAACAGTTGAGGGTTCTTAAATGTCGGCAAACCAGGAACAGATACAGTCATGCCTAGTTGAACTCAACTTCTTCAGTCAGTATATCTGCAACTCGAGCCAAGGTGGCTTGAGTGGGATTGGTACTTAGTTCGGTTACCAAACCTCGCAGGGCATCTGGTGACACCTCTAAGCCAAGCTTAGTTGAGGTAGCAGATATTAGTTGTGGCACGTCCACTTCAAGGTCGAGAAATAGGTCATCCTCGAGGTGGTCGCTAAGATTGACATCGCTAGGATCAACTCCAGTGATGCTTGCTACTGTCTCAAGTAGCACTTCTGCTGCGGTGGTAGTTTTGGTCTCTGTCATATTTCTCACTATATAAGACTTCACTTGTTATGTAACCAGCAATTTGCCCAGGACTCCGTTGACAAACTTGGGGGAACTGTCGCTGCCAAACTGTTTGGCCAGCTCAACTCCTTCGTTAATCAGCACTTTCCTAGGCACTTTAGTGCTTTCCGATTCGAACACAATCAATCGTAGGATGGCAAGGTCTATTTTGTTAATGTCGCGTAGTGGTCGCTCTGGAGCCAGGTCTTGAATCTTCTGGTCAATTTCTGGAAGATGCTTGAGGATGTCGCCAATGGTGGTGTCATACTGGGTGTCATCATGATCGCTGGTTGTTGTGTTAAAGGTCTTACTAAAG
>CAZTEB010000049.1:0-5965 GCA_964612735.1 uncultured Pseudomonadales bacterium | reverse complement strand
AACATAGAGGAAGCCTCTATGTCTGAAGAGGAGAGGCGCAACAGCGTAGCAATCCTAACAATTTCCGATGAGAGAAACTCAGCTACGTCTGCAGACCTTCTTTCAAGTAGTCGTTTTGCTAAAATTTGATCAATGTTGCCAGCATTTTGATAATGATCAATTACAGCTTTTTCAATGTCTGTTTTTATTTCTTCTGGTGAATAAAAGAACCTTGCAGAATCTAAACTACTTTCGAGTTCTTGTGAATCGATATCTTCGATTGCCTTGACCCTGACTGGCAGATGACCCAATTCAGTATTCTTATCATTCATTTGTCACAAAATACTATATATTTATCATGCTGTGGACCCAAGGGGACTCGAACCCCTGACCTCCTGTATGCCATACAGGCGCTCTAGCCAACTGAGCTATGGGCCCTGTAAGTTCAACCTAACTGAACTTCAGATCTGTATTGTATCATCGCACTGCTCAAAAAGAGCAGGGGAGAGATAGCATATTTTTGATATAGTAATTAGTATATACAAATATATAAGTATGTTTACAACATTTTATATATAGTAATGAATATATAACGCTATTTATACCTAGTTACTGAGCTCACATTACTAGCACAAAGATGGTCGAAAATAGTCATGTGTATAGTTAGATTAACTTGCTAGATGAAGCAAAATTCTTTGACCTTGTGTAGTTGCAGTGACGCAACGCAACTGCTAATTACCTCGAGTAGGGGAGGTGAGAGCCTGAAAACAGCCTTTGTGAAGAATCACGCACTTGTTCCCTTACATTTTTGAGTGAAATTTTCCATGTATTTTCTTGAGCTGGGGCCTAGTAATGTGCGTATAAATCTGGGTAGTAGCGATGTTCTTATGACCAAGCATTTCCTGAACGTCTCGCAGCCCTGCACCGTTAGCCAACAAATCAGTAGCAAAACTATGTCGCACTCCATGAGGACTAATTTTAACTGGTAAATGGGCCTTTCTTGAGTATTTGTCCACCAGTCTTTGCACACTTCTGCTAGTTATTCGCATCTCTTCACCATCAGCTAGCAGATCTGGCTTTTTACCCATCAGTCGTATAAAAACCGGCCTCCAGTTGTCTTCTCTAGAAGCTAACCAGCGATCAAGCCACATGGCAGCTCGATCGCTCAAGAACACTACTCGAGGTCGGCGACCTTTACCAATTACACCAAACTCGTTTCTCGAGGTGTCAACCTGGTCGCGATTTAAGCTTACTAATTCGCTAACACGAAGCCCAGTGGAGAAGAGGACTTCAAGCATGGCCTTGTCTCGAAGTCCCGTTTTACTCGAGAGAGAAGGCTGACTTAGTAGTCGTTCTACTTGATCAGAGTTAAGAAACTTCATCGACTTCGATTCACCTTTAGGTAGATCAACTTTCTCCGGATGGAGAACAGGGGCGTCATGCTTGACTAACCACTTAAGCCAAGAGCGGAGTGCTATAATGTGGTAGCTTTGAGTCGCTTTGGAGAGCGTCCTGCCTTGATCATCTTCATAGCGAGCTAGAAAAACGCGATACTTCCGCAAATTTTCTAGGTCTAGCTCCTTAAGATCACTGTAGCCATCATGCTTAAACCAGTCGCTAAATCGGCGAAGGTAATGTCCGTAATTACGGATAGTAAGCTGGCTCACGTTGCGCTCAACTTCTAGATGCTCGAGGAAGTTAATGAGAGCAACCTCTGGTTTGGTTGCTGTTGACACTCTTTCACCTTATCACACTTGAAATTGAAATACTATGAGACATTAGCAGAGGAGTCCCCCACTTGCCAAGAGGTTAAATTTACAACTTTCGTTGATACATCAGTCTTTTTTATATGATATATTTTGATACAAAATGACATATTTACTATCACCATCTGACACAAAAAAGGTCGTAGTCTAAATAGCTCCAACGATGCCACTATTCAAAAACACCACAAAATTTGATTAAAAATAGCTTGTCACAGAGTGACAGATAAGTGTATCAATACTGATATAAATAGATATAAAAAAATCAAAAAAGCTAAAAAATACGTAGTCACGACATACAACAGCTACCTATTTTGAATACATAATAACCCCAATTGCTGATTGCAACCCAAAAATCTCAACTCGGCTTCATACTCAATAGCTATATAACTTTTATTTTTACTTGATATATCAATCTAATTATAGACTATATCTCCAGATAAGAGCTCGCTAGAGCCTCAAAAACGGCTTTTTATTACTTTAATGATGTATATACCATTTAAATTAGCCGCCACTAAGCGCTTTACTCCAAAAAAAGACCTCAGCTGTTAAAAATGACTCTTATAGGTGTGTAAGCAATCTACATTGCTGAAGTTATGCAGCAATCATCAGTTATAGGTACTAAAAACGGCTTTTTATGTGCTAAATGCACAGAGATAAGGGCAGAGTGAAATAAAGAAAAATACCTATATATCAGTCTATAAGCGAATTTGTAATGTGTTACCAGAATATGAAGATAACCAACCCCTCCCAGCCACAACTTGATTCTATGTCGTAATAGTTATATTGTGCGACATAAATACAATCTCATTTTCAACCACTCCCGGCTGCTCCAGTGGGGGTGGACAGAAGAAAAAATGTACTAGAAACTATTTCAGATAAGACGGAATGCACTGTTTGTGCGGCATTCCTGGCTTCCAACCACCGATAACACTATCCGGGCCTATATCAGCCCCTCTTGGCCACTACCAGGCTTGACCCCTGGTGAGCGTTATCTAACCGGATCATTGTAAACCCAATGACACAACCTCACCCCTGGGGTAGCAGACAAGCATTCGGGTTTTTTCTTGCACTAGCCTGGTAGATTTGTACACACTTAGTGCACATTTAAAAACTTACCTGGCTACGCATCCAAGCGTCCTATAGTTTTCACACAGTTTTCCACATCCCTACTTTTCTGTATCAAACTATATCATTTTCACCCCTCTCCTCTGGTGATCATATACTTATTTTTACCCACTCTTCCCCATTTTTTTGATTTGTTCGTGCTCTCCTTACTGCGTTACGCTCACTTAAATACTAACTAGCCTGGTAAGCACACGGTTATTGTGTACGCACTTGGGTTTCGTACTTGAGGTGCCAGGCTAAATACCTGGTGATTTCCCCACTGCACTCCCCTTTTTTACCGCATAATTGCTGCAAATATGTTGCATACTCGAGGAAAAAGTGTAGTAGAACTATTTGAAAGGAAAAATTAACAAAAAGACGACTGCTACTAGAGCACCCACTAGGGAGTACTCTGTCATGGTGTTGCCGAATAGGATGCCTCTGAGGAAATTGTGAAGCAGTCCTAAGCCGATATACAGTATCGCCATCACCAATAATGCCGCGTTCCAAACTGAAACTGGCAAAATTGCCAAAATTATGGCCAACTCTGTGATGATTACCGTCAAGGCTATCGCGAGCCAAACGATACGATTAGTAATGATCTGCTCAAGATTAACGGCCCACAGCGACATAAAAATGATTGGAAAGTGAACCAAGCCTACCAGCACTCCCACGCTATAAAAAGGCAGCTTTAGAGAAAAGATGGTGTTGGTAAACAGAAGTGAAGTCAGCAAGGTAAACAGCAGTGCTATGGCGTGGGCTGCATGAATCAACTGAATTGTTTTTCCCTTTGCTACCGAGTAAATATTGGAGGTCAAGAACAAAGCATACATACCAATGCCAAATAGCCCTAGGATGAACAACCGACTCAAAAGCCCTGCAGGTAACAAAAAGTAAAACAACCCCACTGCTGCTGAATACAGCACCGGAAATGGCAAAATAGTGGCCCACTCGAAAGCTTGAAGATCGTCTGACAGTGCCCAGGCAGATACTATGTAAGTCAGCACAGCGTGCACAGCTACAGCCAAGTACCTCCACTCAAGAGAAACCAACTGAACGCCAAACAGCCCAAGTGACAATACCACTGATGAAATGACAAATTTTTCTCGACGGCGCATACCTTGTATCAAGACCTACTACTCTGCTACCTCATCCCAAACAGCTGATACCGATACATCTTCCACATCATCGTGCTCCCTGAGGGCGTCCATCAGCTGCTCAAGCTGTTTGATCTGAGTTGGGTCCTCGAGTGTCATCGGCATACTGGGTTTGTACTCCCCTTCTTCACGAGTGAATAAATAGCCAGCTGAGCCCGGTGACCCCAATGAACCCTGATGTTTTGATAATAAAAACCTGATATCAGCGCTGGTACGATTGGCATTATCAGTGATAGCTTCTATCATCACCCCCACTCCGCCCGGGGCAAATCCTTCGTAGACAACCTCCTGAAGCTGCGTGCCACTACTCGACTTACCAAGACCTCTATCTATTGCGCGCTGAATATTGCTCTTTGGCATGTTGGCAGCTCGAGCTTTATCTAAAATGGGACGGAGCGTAGCATTCGATGAAGGGTCGCCAGAGCCACCTTCCTTGACTGCAGATTTAATCTGTTTGGCGAGCATACTAAAGACTTTGCCGCGCTTGGCGTCCTCCGCTCCCTTTTTATGCTTAATGTTATTCCACTTACTGTGACCAGCCATATAAAACTATTGTACCCTACAATCCCCGCCTCGTAAGTGTCTTGACAAAGACATCTGAGCACAGTAGTATCCACAAGCATAAAACAGCGTCAGCTACACAAAAACTGCTCATACTATGCATACCCAAAATCTCCTCCAACTCAAAGCAATCAATGCCGCAAAGAAATCTGACTGGCAAGGCGCCATTGACCACAATACTGAGCTCATAGAGCTGTACCCCGATGACATTGGTGCGCTCAACAGGCTTGGCGTGGCATATCTTCAACTTGGCAAGCTTAAAGAAGCCAAACAAACATTTTCTACTGTACTAGAAGTAGATAGCTCTAACAAAATTGCCAAAAAACATCTAGAAGCTATAGCTCAAAAGCGAGCCTCGAAAGCCCCGACATTTTCTAAGGAACAATTTATTGAAGAACCCGGCACCACCAAGATCATAGAGCTCCACAGACTCGCTAATAAACAAGTCCTTGATAACCTTAGCGTCGGCCAAACGTGTGACTTCAAGCTCAAGGGCAGGTACATCTCTGTAGAGACCGAAAATGACTACGTTGGCGCTCTCCCAGAAGATCTTTCCTTCAGACTTACTAAGCTCATCAAACGCGGCAATAGCTACAGCTGCTACATCTACGGCACTTCTGGCAAAACTTGCAGTGTCTACATTAAAGAAATAGGTCGATCTAAACGCAATGCCAACATCAACTCATTCCCACTAAGTAAAGCTGCTCTGACAGCCATCAATGACGTTGATGAGCGGTTCCTACTTGAAGATAATATTCCTGTCTCTATCGTGAACACTGATTCAGACGAAGAAAAAACGCTCGACGACGTTGACACTTCTAGTGAAGACTAACTACTTAACGTTTTCACAGTCAGCACGCTACTCTCTCCGACTTCTCTCTATCAAGTCAGCCACATCTCGGCCCACCACTACTACAATATCAGCCCGATATAGTGCTGGGAGCTCCGCATCTTTCGCAGCAGCCTCGAGCTCCAGAATGTGGCGCAAGCGTGCCACAGTTTGATCACAGTCAATCTGATTTTGGGTATAGATAGCGGTTTGCTCCACATCGTCTTGTGAGTTTGTCAGACGCACCACAATAGCGCCGCTACGTTCGAGAACTTGACTCACACTTTGAGCTGCACCTGGCACAGTAGTACTGTTGACGATCGCTACGTCACAAGCCCCAATCTCAACCCTACTCGCCTGCGCTTGTGAATACTGCCTCCAAGCTTGTTCCGAAGTCACTTCTACTAATCGGACTTGGTGGCTGGGTGTACTCAAAATACTTAGCGCTCTTCCCCACTGCTCACCATCAGCCCAGTCATTGCGTAGCGATGAAAATTCGTGTGCAACCAACCCCATCTTGGTCTCAAGTGACTCCGAACTACTCACAGTCTCCACTCTATCCACCAATC
>CAZTEB010000048.1:0-6066 GCA_964612735.1 uncultured Pseudomonadales bacterium | reverse complement strand
AGCTACGAGTCTATCCAATCGAGTCGGGAAAAGATATCGATGAGTTGGCAAAGGCTGATCCCAAACAACTGCGCAAAATTTCCAAACTGTCTCTGACAGCCTATGAATTCTTGATTGAACGAGCTATTGCCTCACACGACATTACATCTCCAGCCGGCAAGCGACAAGTGATGATCGAGTTATCTCCAGAACTAAATGCTGTGCCACACGTTGTGGAGCTGGAACACTACATTGGCTTACTGGCAGATAAACTGGGGGTGCAGAAAAGCGTGGTCCGTGCAGATCTCGAGCGTGGCAAAGCCCTCAAACCACTCAAGCAACCAACAGAGGCAGATGAAGCAGCGGCACAACCGCAACTCACTCGTCGCCAGCGACTGGAGCGGTATGTTCTTTTTCTACTACTCAAAGATGAACTGCAGTTACTGCAGCGCGTCCAAGAACTGGATGAGGTTCACCTCAGTGATGGGTTTGTGCAGCATATTTATCAAGTGATCAGAGATCACAAGACTGAGACCATGAAAGCCTTGTCTGCTCAGCTCCCAGAAAATATGCGGGATGCGGTGGTTGAGTTGCTGAGTAGTAGCGACTGGAACACTAACCAACAAGATAGTTCAGACTGGCAGCAGGCGGTGGCTGAACTGAGGTTAGCAATTCTCAAAGATCAACAACAAGAAATCAAAGCCGAGCTGACCCATCTGGATGCACTGGAAGAAAAGTCAGACCAGCAGGAAGAGCAGTCACTTAAACTGGTGCAACAGTTGACCACTATCAACAAACAGTTGGCGACTCTGACGAAGAAGTGAGAACGATACATCAAGAATAGAGATAAATATCTATTAATGATATAATATGCTGAGAGACGTTTTTTTTGCCGCGCGGCGTTTTTGCAGTTGTTGTGGCGAAGAGTACATCTCAGATCTTTAACACTACAGATTTCAAACTTTTTTATACCCAAAGGAGGCATCTCATGGGTACAGTATCATGCAGAAGTTGCAACGGAGCAGGACGCAAGTGGGTAGATTTTCGAAAAGGAGGTGGGAAGTTCTTTGACTGTAAAGCCTGCAATGGTTCGGGGATAAATTATAAGCTGTGGTCTACACGCTGTCAGCGCTGTAGAACAGAGATAATCTATAAGGCTTACACCGAAGAACCAAGGTTTTGCAGAATGTGCAAGAACATTGAACTTGAAAAAGTATGTTCTCAATTCGGGTGTACTAACAGAATTAAGTATAAAGTAGGCTGGACAAATGTTTCAGACTACTGCGGACCTTGCCGTAAAAAGCGTGAGCAAGGATGGTCCGCCTCAACCTGCCCAGGAACGGGATTGATGGGTTGTGGCAAGCTTATCTGGTCGCCACCAGGGAAACGTTTTACATTGTGTCGAGATTGCAACCAGAGAAAAAGGGCTGAGGAAGAGGCCAAGTGGAAAGAAAAAGCCTGCCCTGGTACTCAAGGGAAGAGTTGCGGGAAGAAGATCCGCTATAATACTGATTGGAATCGCATTCCTGACATATGTCCTGATTGTATCAAACAGGCCAAGCAAGCTAAAGCTGATCGCGAAGCAAGCAAGCGAACGAAACCATGCAAGCGGTGTGGTAGCTCAATTACTTATTTCGAAGGAGGACGTGAGTATGACTACTGTAAGAACTGCAATGACTTAAGGGTACGAGTCACCAAACAAGGTGATAACTTTCAAGCAGTTGACAAGGGACAAGTGCTTTTTACTTTTGGCAGATGCCGTTCTCCCAGGAGATACTCATCTGGCCAACAACTAAGTGAAAAAGCACGGCTTCAGGCTGAGTGGCACAATCGTGGATACTGGTTCTTGTCATTGCCTGGAAAAATGCACGAGACATACATTATCACAAAAAGACCTGTGGAGCAGGGTTTTGTCGAAGCAAGTTGGGATGATGTTGTGGCGATGAAAACAAATCCTGGGTCTTTGATTAGAGGATTCTCTGCGATCACGCACGCTCTGATTAATTGGGATGAGTATGATTTATAGTTCGGAAAAATGAATCTGGTGTTCATATAATCCCCTCTTAATTGAGGGGATTATTATATAGTTAAAGCAAAAAAACTTATCTTTTTAAACGTCTCTAAGTTCACTATAGAAGTAGTGTCTCCATCATGGTATTGAGCATTTGATATGTGTAAGCATGATTTAATGTTCTCTACGAAACTACAGAATTTGTCTTCAGTTAAGAATGGATCACCTAGTATTTCATTGGAGAACAATTCTTGCAACTCAATATCAACGCCTAGTAACAAGAAAAATCCAGATTCAGTATATAAAAAGTAGCTATAAATGTATGTCTCTTTTTTGTTTGTGATTGATTTAGCATTTACTTGCTGAGGTCTGCCAAGAATTACTGTATTTGTGTTCTTTTGAAGATCAATTATAATTGTAACTAACCGAGTCTGAAGAGTATAATAGTGTATGAGGTTTCCGCAATTAAGGTTGTGGGATAGAAGCTCAAGAGTATCCTTTGAAGCAACTAACCCTGTTTCAACAAAACTATTTTCTGAATCAACACTTTTTGATGACAGTGTTTGATAGAACTGTGACTTTTTTTTGTTTTTTGTCATGGTAATCTCATTATACTTGATGAATAGGAAAAAACATACTGATTTACTATCCACCACAGCGTTAAATGAAAAGCTAAGAGAATATCTAAAAGCAGAAGGACTTATAGTTTTAGATAGTCGTATTACAACCATACAGCTTAAAAATGTAGTATTGAGATTTGTAGATGATTTTCTAAACTATAATTTGTCCTTCGATAATCTTTCGCTACTTTTTGAAAAGGTACTTGAAGCATTACAGAAGTCAGAAACAAAAGGTGATTCAGAATTATTCACTATTTGTCATTATGGTGCTGAGTTGAACTGGTACATTAGAAATGATCCTGGTACAGCTACTAGATTTTTGGAGATTATAGTATATTACTATGTGAATGTCGTCTTAGAAAGTTACTATGATTGGGCGAATGTTGAGCTTACTCAATCTAACCTATCTTTAGAAGAAGCAGAGAAGATAGGTACATGTATGGTTCAAGATTTTGTTAATGATAGAGTCTCCGCCAAACAATTATCTTTGATATGCAATCACCTATATCCAAAAATGCATAAGGATGAGGAACTCCGACATTTATATTTCAATGTAAGTCGATCAGCTGTTTCACATAAAGAATATAATTCAGTTAACGAAGATTTAGAGAGTTTGCTTAACTATTTTGGATTTGATTCAAATTGTCAATCCCAATAGTATTTTTTATGGGGAGCAGAAGCATATAACTGTCAATTGGGGGGTGAATTTTGGTGTGGTTGTGGCAGAATGTGTACTACGTTTAACAGACGGCTTGTAAGACTGCTAAATCTTATATACGTCTCATATACAAAAAATACCAAAGGAGGATATATGGCAGATGCTGCACAAACTGATGACGCACAAGCAAAAAAAGGTGCGCTTCATCTCACTCAAGATAACTTTGACAAAACCCTCGAAGAAGCTGGTGACATGCCTGTGTTTGTCGACTTTTTTGCTGTTTGGTGTGGTCCCTGTCAAATGGCTGCGCCAATCGTTGAGCAAATGGCAGAAGAGTACGATGGCAAGGCTATCATCGCTAAAGTGGATGTAGATCAAGAGCGAGAACTAGCACAGAAGTTTCAAGTAATGAGCATTCCTACCTTTATCGTCTTCAAAAACGGTGAGGTAGTAGATAAGATGACCGGTTTTGCTGGCAAAGCTGGTTTTGATCAACTCATTGCCAAAGCCATGCCAAAGGCAAAGTAATGTTTGAAACTGAATGATATGAAACACACCAAAGTCGCAATTATTGGTACTGGACCTGCAGGATACACGGCCGCGTTGTATACGGCGCGAGCGCAGCTCGCGCCAACTGTCTTCGCCGGCTTGGAAGCTGGCGGACAGCTGATGTACACCACCGACGTCGAGAACTTCCCAGGATTTGAAAACGGTATTCAAGGTCCGCAACTGATGATGACCATGAGTAATAAAGCCCAGCGGTTTGGTGCTGAGATCGAGTATGCCTTTGTGTCGGCTGTCGATTTTTCGCAGCGTCCATTCAAGTTATGGACTCAAACTCCAGATGCAGGCTTCGATGTGTATAAAAAAGGCAGTCCAGAAGAGGTTGCTACAGCTATGGCTCAAGTCCAGCAACAAGAACCCACCATGACCGCCGATACCGTGATTTTGGCAACTGGTGCGACATCTATCATGCTTGGTATTCCTGGAGAAGATACATTTTTTGCCAAAGGAGTCAGCACCTGCGCAGTGTGTGATGCTGCCTTTTACAAAGATAAAGTGACCTTCGTGGTTGGTGGGGGTGATAGTGCTATGGAAGATGCACTGGCATTGGCCAAGTTTGCCAAGAGTGTGACGGTGGTTCACCGTCGAGACAGTTTTCGCGCCAGCAAGATTATGCAAGATCGGGTGTTGAATCATGACAAGATCAAAGTGTTGTGGAACTCAGAAGTCACCGAGGTAGTTGGTAAGGAGTCTGTCAGTAGTCTCAAAATCAAAACCACTGACGCATCTGGTAAAGAAAACGTTGCCGAGTATTCAGCTGACGGATTATTCATCGCCATTGGTCATCGACCCATGACCAAGGTTTTTGGACAAGCTCTTCAACTTGATCCACATGGATATATCGTAACTCGCCAGAGTGCTACCAAGTGGGGAGTGGAACGAGCTCAACAAGCAGTCACGGGTGATGGCTTGATGGAGTTTCCCACTATGACCTCTGTGAACGGAGTGTTTGCAGCTGGTGATGTGGTCGACGTCCGCTACAAACAAGCAATTAGCTCTGCTGGACAAGGCTGTATGGCGGCCCTTGATGCTGAGCGGTGGCTCGAGCGACAGTAATATAAACTCAAACCTTAGTTCAGTATCAGTGGCAGGTGTGCGGTATACCCCACTGGTCTTGCAAAGAAGGAAATAGTATCACCAGATTCAGTAGTAAATGTTTGATTCATCATTTGCACTGGGCGGGTGTGGCTCATATTTTGCGGTGCATCGATCAGAGTGCGTGGCGACTGACTGAGTGCTCTGTACAGATCTTGTTGTGTAAAAGAAACACCGTCTGGGACTAAACTTAACAGTGTGCTGGCTACACCAGCAACTCGAGGTGTAGCAGCACTGGTGCAACAGAAAACGGCGAGCTTACCCTCAATGCCATACACATACATATCTCTGTCAGCTACTGCTGTTATTGAAAAGTTACTTGGAAGCAGATTATTAGAGTCCCACCACCTCAGAGGAGAAGAACCACCAATTTGATAGCCACCGACTCCAATCACTGCAGGGTTTGCAGCTGGCCAGTGTGCATCTGCCATTTTATAGTTTCCACCTGCCGCAAAGATTATCTTCCCTTTTGAAACTGCATACTCCACAGCCTCTCGCAAAACTGAGGGTTCGTACTTTCCCATTTGTCCCAAACTCAAGTTAATGACTGGTGGCCGACAGTCTGCAGCACGGCGAATAGCCTCTGCAGTCTCTAGAATTGAGCCAGCATTTTTTTCATTTAAAACTCGAATAGTAAACACTCGAGCATTGACTGCAGCCGTGCTCAAAGCCAATGAAGACACAGCGCTACCGTGTCCACTTTCGTCTGTAGGATCATCATCATCATCTACCAGGTCTACATGCCATTCAGCTAGGTTTGAGCAGCCAGCTAAATATGGATCAGTGATGATATTTTTTTGATACTTAGGGTCATTTGAGCTTGGGTGCAGGTCTGCAACAGAGTTCACATGATGAAACACTGTTGCAGAAGTACTCGGATTGTCTGCTGGAGCACCACTGTCAATCACAGTCATCTCTGGAACACGAACTGTGTCAAACGTAATTCGAGTTCCATTGGGAGCAGTAACAGTAATTGTGTGTGTAAGTGGTGGTGCATATTGAACAATTCCATTGTCATCGATAGGAAGTTGCATATAATGTGCAACGTGGCGATTGGTTTGGTTCAGTCTTTGCGGATACAGGGGATAGTACTCTTTAGCTAGACCTGGAGCAGGTCTCACTATTCCATCGTCACTCAC
>CAZTEB010000047.1:1352-6228 GCA_964612735.1 uncultured Pseudomonadales bacterium | reverse complement strand
GGTGCGTGACGGCAGATCGTTGTTGCTCATTGAGTGTGGCTAGGAGGTTCTGAGTCATTGAGAACTCATGGTATCACGAATGAGACGCTGATTTGATATACTTTTGCATATATGACTAACTACATCGTTGCCAACTGGAAATCTAATAAGTCTCGCGAGCAAGTTGAAAAATGGATGGATATCTTCGAGAAGAAGTTGCTCACCTCAGATCTTCCCTCATCACTTGAGATTGTGATAGCCCCTCCGATGCCCTCCATGATGTTTGTGTCAAATAGGCTCCTAAAAAGAGATCTTCATGGGCAAACTGCCCTAGCTGTTCAAGACATTAGTCCCTACCCCGCTGGTAGTTATACTGGTGCGGTTTCAACCCAAAACCTACAAGGTTTTCGAGTTAGGTACGCTATCGTTGGTCACTCCGAGCGTAGAGAGTACTTTGGTGAAAATCACCAGGGTGTGGCTAAGAAGGTAGCTCAGTGTTTAGAGGCAGATATTACGCCTATTCTCTGCGTTGATGATGAGTATATAGCTGATCAAGCGGCAGCCATTGAACAGTCGTTGTTAAAGAAGTGCGTGGTGGCCTATGAAGATTTACAATCAATTGGTACCGGAGACAGTCAGCCTATTAGTCATGTCACTGAGGTAGTGCAGCGGATTAAAACAGTTTTCGGTGACGTGCCTGTACTCTATGGTGGCAGTGTTGATGGCAGCAACGCCGCTGATTACTTAAACGTTTGTAACGGCGTCTTAGTTGGTGGGGCCAGTTTGGATGCTGATGAGTTTTGGAGTGTTATACGTAGTCTAGATTAGTTTACTTCTCTTCAAGCTTGTAGATGACATAGTTTTGTGTGCTATGCGCTGTTTCATATGGTAGCGGTGGTAACTGCATAGTCGTAGAGTTTTTCTCAAATGTCACATACTCAGCCTGATTCCATATAGTGACATCTCGTCTCGCTATGGCTGTCTCAACATGACGGTACTCGTAGCCGTGAGTCCACAGCCATCCGGGATAGGTCATAATTGCTTGCCTGCCGGTTAAGTTAAACAACCAGTTATTGTGGTTGGTATCAGTAATCCAAATAGAATCACGTGGCGTATTTTCTTTGACCCACTCAGCAAGTTGCAGCTCTTCTGAGCTATACATAATGTAGCTGTGCAAGTCATGTCGCAGGATCCAGTAAGCATCAAGTGTACCCGAAGCTATGCTCCCTACAAATATTATGACTAGTAGTATTTTTACTAGTGGTTTTTTGAAGTGCGACCAAGCATGGTTGAGTACATATGCCATCAGACTTGAAAAACCCAAGCTGGCCCAAACGATCAATTTAGTGTTATCCCACATAAAGGGCTGGAACAGAAATAGGTTTGCTAAGGTAAACAATAGTGGGAATGGTAAAAACAAAAGCAGTCGCTTCCTGAGTTCTGGTGACGGGTGTCGCAGCCAGATCAAATAACCTACCATGGCAGCTATCGGAACAACTCCCCAGTTTCGCAGCCAAAATATCAGCCATGTAGTTGCGAATTCTGGAGCCAACCAACCAGGTTGAAACTTGATAGTGTGTGTGTTCTCTGTAAATAAGACTAAAAATAATGGTACCGCTGTGACTGAGGCACTGCTCCCCAACAGCAGCCAACGTTTCGTTTTCTGCGTGATCCTTCTCTCTCGGACGCTTTGAAAAAAATCTTCGCTACTCCAGCAGGCCAAAATGATAGCAACTGCTAGAAAGGAATGAGCATGCATGATTGGCAATGCTCCTAGTGCTAGACCAGTGAGTAGTACTTTAGTCAATTGAATTGATGGTTTTTTAGGAACAAAAAGATGTGTGTAACTAATTGTCAGCAACCCTACTGCAACTGGAAAACCAAGAGCAAAGGCTCGTTGGGGAATGACCATGCTGTCAATGACGTTTATCCACTTGATACCCTGCCCATCTATCCTGGTGTATTGACGTGGTGGCGAAAGGACTGTTTCTATCGGATTCACAGAGTGAAGGACGTCATGAGCATACCACCAGAATCCAACTCCGCCATTGAGTAAAAAAAGTAGTGAAGCAATGACTGCAATACGTTGTGAAGAAAAAAGACTACGATACCAAATGAACAGTACTATGATCAGTGCAATTGATGCGACCAGACTTGGCACCACCATTGCCGGAATAAGTGGCAGCTGTAGTTTAAGCAACAAGGCTGAGATGGCATTCATTGCGAATGGATACTGAAATTTGGCCCCAAGTAAAAATGGGCTCTGAATGAACAAGCCTCGTTCGGCTATGGCAGTCGTCATGGTCAAATGCGCTGCCCAATCTCCCCAGATGTTTATGTGTCCCGCTACAAAGTTGCCATTCGCATCTATAAACAGTGCTTTAGACCAAAAAAAAGTGAAGTAGGCTGCCCAAGCTAGAAAGTAGGACGCCAGGAGCTTATGAGTGCGCAACCATGCGATAACCACTTTTTTTCTATTGCGAAAGCGTTGCATAGGTCCCACTCACCCACCCAGGTTTTCCCTCGAATATTATCTTAAGCCAGCCATTTGTGGTTTCTCCTAAGTAGGGGTAGCTGCTGCCGACTTCTGCAAATCCCAACTCTGCTCCACTTGGCCCAGCGGTATCTCTAACCCTAAGTACTTCTTTGCCTGCTTGCACGAAACCTGTTGATTCAATGAGTACGGTTTCCCCCGTAGATCCGGGTAAGACGGCAGATCCTGAGGCATTTTGACTGGAAATATCTGCTGAGGGCGTAGCCACATTTAGAAGTGGCGATATATCAGGTTGGCTTTGCGAACTACTGCGTGCCAATTTTACTGAAGCATTGAGTCGGTGGCCGGCCACGGCGTTTATGGTGTGTTCTTGTGTTTCGTACGATGGTAAAGAAATAGTGAGAGTGTGGCTGCCGGGACTTACATCTGAGAGTAGTGCGGGTGCGAACTCTTTAGCTCCGCCATCAATACTAATGATAGCTCCGTCAGGAATGCTGGTGACTGAGAGCTCAGTCTGTTTGGAATCAAGTTTTTCTAGTTCATACGTGATTCCACCACTCTGCTCTGGTCTAGCACCAGGTTTCCAGGTGACAACGGTCAATAAGCCTTTGCGCAGTGTGACAGTGGTGTCGTACTTGGCTAGTGTTTGGTCATCGGGTTGGATGCTGAGCTGGTAGGTTCCTGGTTTGATCTCTGTGCCAATGAATGGCGTCTTCTCTAAGTACTGACCGTCGAGAAAGACAGATGAGGGTGTGTCTTGGGTATTAACTTGGAGGCCAGACTTCTGTGGGCCCGACAAAATCGAAGTGCAGCCGCTAAATACTATGGCAGTTAGGCTCAAAATGCTTATCTGAAGTAGTAGTCGCATACTGCAAGTGTACCAAGTGTAGTGAGAGTAGTCAGGTCGCAGAGCGCTGTACTTTAACTAGAGTGCAATAGTTAGCACTTCATCCATGGTTTCCACAGGTTTGAAAGTGAGATCAGCCTTCACTTCTTTAGGTAGCTCCGCCAAGTCTCGTTCGTTGTCTTTAGGGATAATGATAGTTTTGCTGCCAGCTCTGTGCGCTGCAATCGATTTTTCCTTTAATCCGCCAATTCGAAGCACCCTACCTCTCAAAGTGACTTCACCAGTCATGGCTACGTCACGTTTAACTGGGCGATTGGTAAACGCAGACACTATAGCTGTGGTCATGGTGATACCGGCTGATGGCCCATCTTTAGGTACAGCTCCTTCTGGGATGTGAATATGTACGTTAGTTTTCTGAAGTCGTTCAGGGTCAATGTTAAGAGCTTGAGCATTGGCTTTGACGTATGTCAGAGCAGCTTGAGCGGACTCCTTCATGACATCACCAAGCTTACCCGTTAGTTTTACTTCACCTTTGCCTTGAGTGAGTGCTACTTCTATGAAGAGGACGTCACCGCCAACGCTGGTCCAGGCTAGGCCCGTACTCAGACCAACCTGATCTTTGTCCTCAGTAAGTGTTACGTCAAACTTAGCAGGACCTAGATAGTCTTCTAGTGTTTTGGGGGTGACAGAGACACTCTTTGACGATTTTTTGTTTTCAACGAGTGTTCTAGCAGCTTTTCTCAGTACTTTATTTAGTTGTCGTTCAAGGTCTCTTACGCCAGCTTCACGAGTATAGCGTTGGATGATAGTTTCGAGTGTTTTGTCAGTGACCGCAGCTTGTTTAGCATCCAGAGCGTTGTTTGTTCGAACCTTGCCTAGTAGGTGCTGCTTAGCTATCTGAAACTTTTCATCGACCGTATAACCAGTGTACGTAATTATCTCGAGTCGATCTCGAAGCGCTGGTGGGATGGTGTCTAGCGTATTGGCTGTAGTGATGAACAGTACTTGTGAGAGATCAAAAGGGACATCTAAGTAGTGATCCTCAAAAGCGTAGTTTTGTTCAGGGTCAAGTGCTTCTAGTAAAGCAGCTGATGGATCTCCCCTGAAGTCATTACCGACTTTATCGACTTCGTCGAGCATAAACACAGGGTTAGCTGTTTTGGCTTGGAGCAAGCCACTGATGATCCTGCCAGGCATAGCTCCCACATAGGTCCGACGGTGGCCACGAATTTCTGCTTCATCACGAATGCCGCCGAGCGATATTTTGGCGAATTCTCGGCCGAGTGCCTCTGCTACGCTCTTGCCAATGCTGGTTTTACCTACGCCAGGTGGTCCTACAAAACAAAGGATGGTTGGCATGTGCTGTGATTTGCGACCATCGCCTTTTTTTGTAGTTTTTTTCTTAGGTTTAGCATCACTAGCTTGAGCTTTTTTGAGCTGTAGAACGGCGATGTACTCTAAGATTCTATCTTTTACCTTTGGCAATCCATAGTGATTTTTCTCTAGAATTTTCTCTGCTTTTTGTATGTCAATGTTGCCCTTACTTAGCACTCCCC
>CAZTEB010000047.1:0-1342 GCA_964612735.1 uncultured Pseudomonadales bacterium | reverse complement strand
CCAAGGTAGGTCAAACATGGTGTCTAGCCATGTTCGTACGTAACCAGCTTCGGGGTTGTTTGCCGATAGTTGCTTCAGGCGAACGAGTTCTTTTTTAACTTTGTCTTTGACTTCCTTGGGAGCTTTCATTTTTTTGAGTTGCTCCTCATAGCTATTGGCGACTTCTTCCTCATCCTCAAGTTCACCTAGCTCTTTTTGAATGGTTCTCAGTCGTTCTCTGAGGACATTTTCTCGCATGTGTTTGTCGAACTTGGCTTGAGTCTTGGAGGCAACGTCTTTCTCAATTTCGAGCACCTTCATCTCGTGTGAGAGACGCTCGATCACTTTTTTGATGCGCTCTTTAACGTCAAGTGTCTCTAAGATGGCCTGCTTTTGGGTTGTTTTAGCTGAGAGCGTGCTAGCAATTTGGTCAGCAAGCTCGCCTTCATTGACGCCACCCATCAACTTCATAAAGTTTAAAAACTCAACAGCTTTGCCCATTTGGACAGCTTTACGAAACTCTTTTTGCAAATGGCCTACCAGAGCCTTGAGCTCTTTATCTCGCAGTGTGGTGCTCTCAAGCTTAATCGCTTGAGCGACTAAGTGAGGCTCTTGCTTGAGGTATCTGACGATGTTGACTCGTCCTACACCACGAACTAGGGCATTTACTTGGTCGTCAGTTTTGAGTGTTCTGTCGATGATAGCCAGGGTGCCGATGCTATAAAGATCGGTTGGTTTGGGATCATCAATATCTGACTTTTTTTGGCTCACTAGAATCACCATGTTCTGTGATTTGAGTGAGGCATTAATGGCGTTTACCGAGCTCTTGCGACCAAAATTGAGTACCGACTCGGTGTTGGGGAACAGCACGCCTTCGCGGATAGGTACCACGGGCAGCACTAGTTGATTGGAAGGCAGCTTTGATGGTGATTCGGGTTGCTTTGTGTCTGAATCAGTCATGAATTAGCATTCTAGCTCATTGACTGCTAATTGTAAATGGGATGGTAGTGAGAGTATGACTTGTGAGTTACACTAGTTGAAATAAATAGGAGGACTTCTATGACTGAAGCTGAAAATGGTGAAGTGCAACACAGTGGCAACTTTGATTGGGCTGCAGCTATAGCGGATGTAGACATGGATCCTAACTATCAAGTTGGTTCAGAGTCGTATGAGAGAGTTGTTGGCAACATTCTTGATGAACGAGCAGCTATAAGTAGAAAGATGATTGGGCTCAATAATCAATTCAGAGAGCTTATGAGTTCTATCCAGCCCCAGCTAGAAAACGCATATGAAAAGAAAGATCAAGAAAGTCTCAAAACACTTCCTGAGTATCAAGCGATGCTAGCTCTTCAAAAAGAAATGT
>CAZTEB010000046.1:0-6368 GCA_964612735.1 uncultured Pseudomonadales bacterium | reverse complement strand
GTACATCAGGACTGACCAAGGATTTGAGCTACTTCCCAATAAGAATGTTGACTTTGGTGGAGGTTTGGAGCGGATTCTAGCCGCCAAGAATGATGACCCAGACGTTTTCTTGACAGACATTTTTGAGTTACTTATTAAGAAGCTAGAAGAGCTCTCTGGCAAAAGCTACTCTTCTGATGATGATTCGCGCGCTTCATTTCGAGTCGTGCTCGACCATGCTCGGGCAGCAGTGATGCTAGCTTCAGATGGCGTCTATCCTTCCAATAAAGAACAGGGTTACTTTGCTCGTAGATTGGTGCGCCGAGCTGTTCGCAGCGCTCAACAACTTGGTATCACTGAGCCATTTTTAGCTGAGTTGGTGCCATTGGTAGCCGACTTGTATTCTCAGCAGTATCCAGAGGTGGCTAAAGTAGCTACTCAGGTTGCTCAAGTGTTGACTGAGGAAGAGCGACAGTTCAGCAAAGTACTAGCTAAAGCCTTGAGAAAACTCCACAAAGATTGGGAATCTCGTCAAAGCGGCTTTCCCGATGCTGCGGCAGTCGCTGCTCATGCCTTTGACTACTTCCAGAGTGAGGGTTTGCCAGTGGATATATATCTTGATGAGGCCCGCTCAGCATCAGAGCTCTTTCCTTGGTGGTTTGGTAAAGATGAGTTAGATCATCGCCAAGACATCGTCGAGGCATTTGAAAAACTTCGCACCCAGCACGCTCAGGCTTCCAGAGAAGGCTCTGCTAGTAAGTTTAAAGGTGGTTTAGCAGATCACAGCGAGACGACTCTTAAGTACCATACCGCAACCCACTTACTACAAGCCGCTCTCCGCCAAGTGCTTGGTGACACGGTCCAGCAACAAGGATCCAACATCACTCAGAAGCGCCTGCGGTTTGATTTTTCTTTTGATCGAGCTCTAACTTCTGATGAGAAAGAGCGCGTTGAGCAGCTGATCGCCGACTGGGTGGCTGCCGACCTACCCGTTACCAAGCAAATCATGACCAAAGATGCCGCCCTTGCCTCAGGAGCCATCGCTTTCTTTAGGGAAAAGTATCCAGATGAGGTAAGTGTGTATACCATTGGTACAGATCCTGAAGGACGGCAAGATCTCGAGCGTTTTTCTACCTCTGGTTGGGTTTCTAAAGAGTTGTGCGGTGGTCCACACGTAGAGCGTACGGGCGAGATTGGAGCCATCACGATCAAAAAAGAGCAGTCGGCTTCAGCAGGCATTCGACGTATCTATATGGAACTACGCTAAGCTGTTCCCCTACCGTTTATCGCAAAAAGTCTCTATACTGGTACTCAAGGCTACTTGATGGTAGCTAGTGGTTGCTATGGACGTACCAAATCTTTTCCAGCACTCCGAGCAGAAAGGCCAAGAGCGCCTGTTACTGAGTTTGTTATTGACTAACTCGTCTATCCAGGCTGCTCTCTGGAGTATCTCTGGAGATGTAATTGAGGTGCTGCGTCACTCAAAGCCTTTTACCTATAAAGATCAGCAGAGCTGTTTGCTCTCTACGGATAAAGCACTACAAGAACTAGGAAAGCAGTCTGAAAACGTCAACGAAACAGTCTTTGGATTTGAAGCAAGTTGGGTGGATGACGCCGGTATTACTGATGCCAAAAAACCACTACTCAAGAAAGTGACTGAGGAGTTGTCGCTTCAGCCAGTGGGGTTTGTAGTGATGACAGAGGCACTCTATCACCACTTCCTCAAAAAAGATCCTCAGCTTTCTACATTACTTGTCCAGTTGTTGCCAGATGACCTAGTGGTGTCAGTAGTTGATCGAGGTTCTCTGGTTAAGTCAGAGCAAGTAGGTCGGTCGAAGGCAGTGGTGTCTGATGTGACCGAAGCCTTAGCTAGGTTTCAAGAGTACTCCGTAGAGGCTGGTGCGCATTTTCCCTCAGCCATGACTATAGTTGGCCTTGGAGTGGATCAAGATGAAGTGAGGGAGCAGCAGCAGGTACTGTTGGGTCATGACTGGACGACAACTCATGCTTTTTTGCAGACTCCAACCATAGATGTAGTAGATGAGCAAACTGCCTTAGCGGCGGTAGTTACGGAGGGTGGTAAAGCGTTAGCAACTGGGGGTGGCTTGCCGACACCTGGCTCAACCGAGGCGCCTGGACTTGATGAAGATGAGCCAAAAAGTAGTGAAGAAGATGATATTGATTCTGATGCTAATGAGGTGGCGCTGGCTCCTGAAGTGTTAGCGCACTCTGCGGGAGTAGCTGCTCATCAACATGATGCCGACGAGCAAGCTCAAAAGGAATCTTCGTCAGATCAAAAAGCCTCAAAAAGTTCAAAGGGGTTTTTCAAAACCTTTATGTCTAAAATACCGGGGTTTAAAAAAACTCATACCACCGCAAAAACCGCTGTTGCCCATGATCGAGATACTCATGCTGATCATGATTCAGACTCGGCCTTGAAGCACTGGATAGCAACCCACATGCCATTTGTGATTGGTGGTTTTGGAGCGGGCCTTCTGGTATTAGTTGCTGTAGGAGTAGCGGCGACTATTTTGACTCGGAAAGCGCTGGTTGAAATATCACTAGTTGGAGTTCCAGTTAGTAAAGAGGTTGAGATTGTGCTCGATCCAGATGCTAGTGAATCATCCCCCACAGAGCAAGTTCTTAAGGCTGATGTCGTCTCAGATACTGTTAGTGGCACCAAGACGGTCGAGACAACTGGTGTGACCTTAGTTGGTGAGCCCGCCACTGGCGGAGTGACCATCTTTAATAAGACTGATAGCGAGAAGACTTTTGCGGCGGGTACTAGGTTGAGCTCTGGTCAACTCGCATTTACTCTAGATGAAGAAGTCACTATAGCTTCTGCTAGCGTTAGTCAAAGTTCTGGCTCAGAAACAAGGACGTATGGTAGTGCTGAAGCTCAGATTACTGCTACGGCCATCGGAGCAGAGGGTAACCTTGCTGATGAAACCGAGATGACGGTAGCTGACTTTTCAGATACTACGTACAGCGCGACTATTACTGAGGGTTTATCGGGTGGAGCTAGTCGAGAGGTACGAGTTGTTTCGCAGGACGATAGAGACACAGTTTTGGCTGAGTTGAAGCAAGAGTTAGTTGATGAGGCGGTGGAGCAGCTGCAGGCTAGTGCCGGTGATGGTAAGTACATTGTGCCAAGTGGCATCACGGAGGTTGAGTCAGCAAGCTTTGATGCTGAAGTAGGAGATGAAGTGAGAACACTTGAGCTCAATTTGTCGCTTTTGGTGCAGGCTGTCTCGTATAACAACGAGGACTTGCAGCCGCTGGCGGAGCACGTGTTATCTAGTGAGGTGCCATCCAACCACCAACTCTCGACTCAACCACCGAGTATTCTGTCACAACCAACGGAGTCTGCCAGTGACTCTGCCCAAATTACTCTGACTGCCAACGTTAGTTCTACTGCTATTCCCACCATCTTCACTGACACCTGGGTTCAAGAGATTGCTGGTTTATCACCAGATAGTGCTGCGGCTGTGCTAAGGGGTAAAGGTGAAGTGAGGGATGTCACCATAGTGCTATCACCATTTCCTGCTCGGTTTATAGCCAACACCATTCCCAGTAGTCCACAGGCTGTTACCTTTATGTTTGTGGGGCAAGAGTAGTACTGTCCAACCATGGCGCGCCAAGACCACTCAACCACCACCCAGCCCTCACTGGTATCAGTGTATCGTCAGGCACTCTCAAGCGGTGTTTCTCTAGATGAGCTCGATCACAAAGCACAAGAGCTACATCAGAGATCACAAACAGCAGCTAAGGTGGAGCATCAACTTGACGAACAGCAACAGACGACGCTCGTTAAACAGCAGCCGTGGTGGATGCGATTTGGCGCCTATGCGCTGCCAGTGAGCTTTATTGCATTAGGACTCTTTTTGGTTGGAAGTGCAGTGGTTCCTATCAGCTCTTCATATATCTCTAGTCTGCCAATCTTTGCTGAAGAGCAACTCACCCATCCCATACCTAGTGAGCAAGTGCTGTCCGAGCCGCTGATTGCCGTTTCCACAGATTCATATACTTCTCAAGCAACTGCGAGCCAAGCTGAGGGACCAGAGATTCTAGATGCTCAGCTCGATTACACCAATCTAGCCAATTGGTTCAGCGACACACAGCTGGCTGAGCTTGATGCTGGCACAGAAGATGGTGAGCAGTATGTGATAGATATACCCAAACTTAATATTAAGAACGCTGTGGTAGTCATAGGCGGCACCGACCTCAATTCTGGCTTAATTCAGTATCCCGGCACGGCCGATCCTGGTGATCATGGAGCGCCGGTTATTTTTGGGCACTCTGTGCTTCGACAGTTCTATAACCCCAGTGAAAGTAATCCGCGTAGGTACGTATCTATCTTCAGCACCATCATGACGCTTCAGCCTGGTGACGAGATTTTTGTGACCAAAGATGGCGTGAAGTATCGCTATCTAATGAGAGAAAAAGTTGAAGTTAAACCTGAGGATGTCCATATCTTGACTCAAAACTACAACTCTCAGCAGCTTAAGTTGGTGACATGTACTCCAGAGGGAACCTACTTGCGTAGGGGGGTTGTTACGGCCCAGTTGGTTTCAAGCTAGGGCTGTGGTATATAGTAGCTACTACATGAACTCGTTTCCCCCAACTACCCTTGCCATTGATTTTGGCACCAAGCGAATTGGCTTGGCAATCTCAAGGGCCTCTTTAGCGGAGCCATTGACTATTATTAGCGCTCAAGATCAGCGACGGGCGATCGAGCAGATTCAGACCATCTGTCAGCGAGAGCAGGTGAGGCAGATAGTACTTGGTCTCTCTGAAAATGAGATGGCCCTGAAAACTCGAGCTTTTGGAGAAGTGCTCCAAGAACAACTACAGTTACCAGTTCATTTTGTAGATGAAACTCTGTCATCAAAAACAGTCTTGGATAAAACGACACGTCACCGTAAAAAGAACGTCAGATCGGGCAAACCAATTGATGATCTGGCTGCAGCAGAGTTTCTCCAGGAGTGGCTGGATTAGAAGTAGCGCTACTACGTGCTATACTCATTCTTTATGGCAAAGAAAAGCCGATCTCTCCTCTCTATCCTTAGTCTGGTACTTATTGTGTTACTAGTTCTAGTCGCGGCTGTCGTTGGTGCTGTGTTGCATCAGCTGACACCGGTTTCTGCCAGTGAAGCTGAGCTGGTTCGATTTGTGATCCCCAAAGGGCAAGCCTTAAGCGTGATTGGTAATCGCTTGGCAGAGGAAGGTCTTATTCGTCATCCGCTGGCGTTTCGGTTTGCTGTGCTCAAGGATGGTTTGGCCTCAAAGATTCAATCTGGCTCATTTGAGGTTTCACCCAGCATGAATACTGGTGAGATTGCTCGCAGTTTCACACAGGGCTCTGACGACACCTGGATCACCATTCCAGAGGGCTGGCGAGTTGAAGAAATTGCTGCGTATCTCGCCAACCAAGAGCTGGAATCATTTGACGAGCAAGAGTTTTTGAGTTTGGCTCAGGATGAAGAAGGTATTTTATTTCCAGAGACGTACTTAGTTCCCAGGGAATTTACCGCAGCTCAGATCTATGAATTGTTAACCGACACTTTCGCTACCACTATTACTGAACTTGAGCCTGAGATACAAGCATCTGGTCGAGACATCGATGAGATCTTAATCATGGCTTCGATAGTCGAGCGAGAAGCCCGAGGATACGAACAGATGCGGCAGGTGGCTGGTGTGCTATGGAATCGCTACGACATCGACATGGCGCTACAAGCTGATGCTACCCTTCAGTACATTGAAGGTTATGATGCCCAAGCTCAGGGCTGGTGGGAACCACCATCAGTGGCAACTAAGCAGAGTAGTTCGCCTTACAACACCTACGGACAGCCTGGTTTACCACCTCGACCGATCGCTAATCCCGGAGCTGATGCAATTAAAGCCACTGCTGTCTCAGCTGATCATGACTACCTCTTTTACATCCATGACACAAGTGGTACTATTCATTACGGTACAACTCTTGATGAACACAATCGCAATGTGCAGAGGTACTTGCGTTAGTGTTTTTTGTTTGATATAGTACTCGGATTCGACTGAAAAAACAGTCATTTTCACAACAACACCCACACCAGGGTGCTTTTTACGTCTAGAGAGCGCTAGATAGGAGCCTGAATGCCACAGTCACACCGACAGAATTGGGGAAAAGACTACACCAATCTTCCTGAACTTGACCTAGTAGCACTGCAAATTGAAAGCTACCAGCAGTTTCTCGAAAAAGGCATCGCTCAATCCCTCAATGAAGTAAACGGTGAAAAAGGCATAGAAGACTTTACTGGTAAGAACTGGGTGCTGACATTTGGCAATCATCGCTTTGGTGACCCCAAGTACACTATCGAACAAGCCAAGAAAAAAGCCGTCAGTTACGACAC
>CAZTEB010000045.1:0-6433 GCA_964612735.1 uncultured Pseudomonadales bacterium | reverse complement strand
ATAGTCTTCATACTTTAAGATTTATAGGATACAAAAAACCCCACCAAAAAAAGGTGGGGTTTACTAGCTATTGCTTTGTGTTATTGAATAACCACGTACAACTGCATCAGCTTAACCTGAGCAGTTGCGGTTTTACCATTTGCGGTGGTGTCAAAAGCTGTCCAAGATGAGCCATCGTAGCCCATTATGGTCAGTTCACCCTCCTCGTTGGCTCTGATAGTGAGTTCAGCTTCACCTGATAACGAGCTAGAGGTTTCGAGTGAATATGGTTCTGAGACTGCAGCTCCCTCAAGTCCCTCAGGATAGCCAGGAGAGTTGTACACTACCACAAACCTTTGATTGCCTAGGGCGACTGACTCTATCTGAAATTTAGCATCTTTTGATGCAAAGGCCTCTTCACCAACGGCATTGTCAAAGTATCGCCAGTCTTGCTTGAGCGCATAGTTTTCTGGTCCTTCAAATCTTGCTACCAACGTGCCTCCCTTGACGTCTTCGTGGTATGTGCAAGCACCACCAGCACTGCAACTGCCTAGTAAAATCTGTTCACTAGCTGGAATACTAGCAAGATCGACGAGTCCGAACGCACCTTGTAGTAGTGAACCAGCCTGGTATTCGAGCTCATACTCCATAGCTTGAGCTGGTTTGACTAAAGACTCGACAGTTATGCGAAGGTTTCTACCATCTCCCAAAGGTGAAATTTTGATATATGGTCGTTCTTCTAGAGCTATTATATTCGTCGGCTCACTAATTTTGCGCTTCTGGGTTGTTTGTTCAGTGGTAGCCTCTTCAGAGCCGCGCTGAGTATATGCATAGGCACCAACTGCGATGGCAAGCACCACGATGATGATGCCAGCAGCAATCATGATCATTTTATTGGATGAGCCTTGAGTGGGCTGTTGGTCAAACTTGGTGTTCGTTTGTTGTTGGGCTGTAGTTGGTGTGCGATCTTCTTGGTTAGTCATCATAGCTAGGCACCCTTTAATGTATCTGTAATGTAGGTTTCTATTTTAGCAATAGTAACACGCTGTTGTTGAGTAGTACTTCTATCACGAACTGTAACAGTGTCGTCTTCAAGTGTGTCGTAGTCTACCGTGATACAAAGAGGTGTGCCTATTTCATCTTGAGATAGGTAGCGTTTACCAATGTTACCTCGCTCGTCATACACCACTGGGTATGATTTGGCTAGGCTGGCATAGACTTTTTGAGCTTTTTCTGTGATCTCAGTCTTATTTTTGACAAGAGGAAAAACGGCAGCTGTGTAAGGCGCTAGGCTAGGTTTGATATCAAGTACTACCCGAGAATTATCAGGGTCGTCTCTATAAGCATCGCATAACACCATCCGTAGCGCTCGACCAACTCCAAGCGCTGGTTCGATCACATGAGGAATGATTTTTTCCTGGGTGTGGGGATCAATATACTCAAGAGACTGACCCGAATGCTGCATGTGTTGCTTGAGATCGTAATCAGTTCTGTATGCAACACCCCATAGTTCTTTAAATCCAAATGGAAACTTATAGTCCAGATCATAGGTGTCTTCACTGTAGTGACTTCGTTCGGTGTTAGTGTGTTGACGCCACCTGAGGTTTTCAGTCTGTACACCTAGTTCATCGGTCACAAATGACCACATGTCATTTTTCCACTGTTCCATGAGATCTTGCCACTGGGTTTGCTTGGGATCGAAAAAGTACTCGATCTCTGCTTGTTCCATCTCAAGGGTTCTAAATACGAATTGACCAGTTGTTACCTCATTTCGAAAACTTTTTCCGATTTGACCAATTCCAAAGGGTAGTCTTACCCTACTAGTGTCGACAACCTGTTTAAAGTTGGTGAAAATACCTTGGGCGGTTTCACCTCGCAAGTATACTGTTGATTTTTGGTCTGCTACGGAACCAATTGCGGTTTCGAATAACAAATTGAACTGCTTAGGAGCTGTCACTGGATTGCCATCAGGACTGAGAATCTCGTTATTTTCGATATACTCTGCCATTTGCTCTACTGTAAAGTCTTCAACTGAGATAGTTTCATTTGGCTTGTTTTTAGAAAGCCACTCCTCTATCAAATGATCAGCTCGATAGCGCTTGTGCGTTACGGTGTCCTCAACTAGGGGGTCGTTAAAAGAGTCGACGTGTCCAGAAGCTACCCAAGTTTGAGGGTGAAGTAGGATCTGAGAGTCGATTCCGACCATGTCGGATCTTGTTGTAATAAATGTCTTCCACCAGGCATTTCTAATGTTTCTTAGCAGCTCTGCCCCCAGGGGACCATAATCATATGAGTTTGCCAGTCCTCCGTAGATTTCGCTAGTTGGGTACACGAAGCCTCTACGTTTGGCCAAGGCTACAATGGTTTCTAGTGTTGGTGTTGTGTCTGGCATGGCGAGACTTTCTGGGTATTAAAAAACCCCACAACTTAGTACTAAGTTGCAGGGATCCCAGTGTGGGGACGGTTCCACCCTACTTGATAAGACATGATGCTCCAGTGATCTTACCCGCTTCATTGATTTGAGTTCCCAGATGCCAACCTGATCATCACTCGTCTCGACGAGTATACGCTATTATGTAGTAACACTCAAGTACCCCCAGCTTCGTAATGGCTTATCAGTTAATTCCTGGACAATGGAGCTAACGCTGCTTTGGTTTTGTTCACTAGTATCTACATACCCTAGTTGCTCAAGTAATAGGGTGAGTTGATTTCTGATGACTACTCTTGGTGTGTTGGTGTCAAAAATGGCAGATCGGATTGCTAATACAGACTCAAATAGATCAGCTTCTAGCTCCTCTTCCACAAAAAGAGCATCAAATATCTCTAGAGTTAGTTGAAGTTGACGTAGTGTGCTGAGGTTTGAGTGAAATGTGGTAGTGTCATTAGCGCGAGCTTGAGTAAGGAGGGGCAACGATTTGGTTAGCACTAAGTGAGCAGTAATTAGTGAGCCTGGCTCCATGAGAGAGCGCTTTGTAGAGTGCAGCTTTCTAGCCCCTTTTGCCACTGCCACAAACTTGCCATGGCTTTGACTGAGTAGTGTTACCACCCTGTCATACTCACCAGTATTCGAGCGTTTGAGCACTAGTGCTTGAGTTGAAAAACTTCGTGGCCGAGTAGCCATACTTAGAATGGTGCGCTGTACACAGTGTCTGTTTCAACAACGATCTCTTCTTGGCCACCATTGACGTCCATTACGGTTACGATTGGATCTACCCCGCCCTGCTTCCAAAGTTTGACGGTGTAGGTTTCTGTATCGGTGTATGGCACAGTGTACGTCACTCTTAATTTGGCCTGGCCTTTCGGTTCTAAGATGAAGAAGCCATCAATGACATGGAATCCTGCTTCATCATATTCTTTGGCGGTCTCAGTAAAGCCCTGTGCCTCAATAAGCTGGCTTCCCTCCGGAAGATAGAGCCTCGTCCAGTCTCTAAGTGTAGAGTTTAGGCATAACAGACCAGCTTCCAAATTACAGTTATCTGCATGCCTTGGGTTGCGGTAGGTGATTTCAACTGTCTTGGTAATCTGGCCATTTTCAGGAGCACTAACTTCCTGAGCTACGTCGTACTCTACAAATAGATTTGATTTTGCACCACCGAGGTTGGCGTTAACGATCGCTAGGAAATCCTCAGCCTGACCCTCATTTGTGAGTCTGCCAGCTGCATTGATGGCCTCAGTTGCTGATTGGTACTCTTCATTTAAAAAGTAGGCCTGTAGGTGTCTACCGTTGACACTATCAAGTCCGGCCTGGAATAAGTCAGCCATGAACACTCTTGGTGAGGCGTAAATGCGAGTAATGATGGACTGCATTAACGGAGCCAAGATCCCTTTGCGATCTTCTCTAATATATGGCGTAGGTCTGGTGATAATTTCTGACAGAGCGTAAATAATTTGAGGGCAGTCGCAGCGTGGATCGTCTTCAGCACTAAAAGTGCCATACCCTGGTACTTCAATTGGTCCCACAATTCTGACTAAGTCATTCAACAAGTGAGTGTCGACAGCTATAATGCCGTCAATATTATCTGGCTCACCTGGTACATCTTGATAATACTCAAAGAACTGTTCCATAGATGTCTTAAAGTCGGGCGAAGTGTTCATGTCTCGAAGATTCCAGTATCGTTCTGTAGTTAGATATCGTCCCAGGGCTTCGGGAATAGGAATTCGCTCGTTAAACTTTTTATCAAGTTCATAGATGTCATCAGACTTTTCGGGGGTTACTACGCCATTTTCCATAAAAATGACGGAATACGCTGTCAAGAATCCTCCGGTGGGTCGAAGTTCATTGTCATTTTGGAACAAAACCAGGTACTTCTTGCGTTCTTCACCAGCGCCAGCTATTTCTGGTAAAAATTCTAGGATTGGTCGGTAATCTTCTAGAACAGTGGCTGCGTTCGAGACACCCGTTTTACCTTCCTCTATGTATGAGCGAACTGGTACCCCTCGGAAGGACTCTGGATAATCATTTTCATCTATGTGGGCGAGCTCCGCTTCCGCCGTTTCTAGGTCAGCTCCAATGTCATCTAAAACTGGCGTAATCTTCTCGAGTGTTTGAAGCATCAGCTTTACACGATTTTCAGCTGTTCCACCTTCGAAAGTGCCTTCTCCAGAGAAGCCAAGTACGTCTGCATAAGGTGTGACGGCCGCCACTGTCTTCAGGGCGGCGCTAAGACCAGCGTCAGCAGCATTGAAGCCATGCTCGCCATCGATATAGTAGCCTCTAGCTACTGGTACAGCTTTATAAAAAGCCAATTTGTCGTATGTGCTTCTGATTTCTACTGTTTTAGTTTGGAGCTGCTTGAGTGATTCTTCAGCCCCAGGTAAGTCCTGCGCCTTAAATTTATCAAGAGCTGTTCTACCGATGGTAGCAGCTTCTTGTGCTTGAGCTTGTACGGTTTTGACGATAGTAAAGGTATAGACAGCTAGTGCAAGGAGCAAGAGACAGATGATAACAGTAGGAATACCAAGTCCTAGTAGTATTTTTTTTCTGCGTCTGAAAAATGAGGGCTTGGCTGATGGTTGAGAAGTCATTGGTCGTAGTACACTTGAGGTTGGCGTGGGTGTAGTTGTGCTTGCAGGTGGTGTGACTGACGTAGTTTGGGTGGGGGTAGTTTCATTACCTTGATTTAAATCAAGCTCTTTACCGACAATTTTCTCTGGTTGGTTGGCGGATAGTTCGGGCATTTCTCAAGTATATAGCATAGTAATGTGTAGCGTCTACCACTTTGAGATCATGGCTTGAGGTGTTTTGAGCAGAATGGAAATATCTGTCATGATATTGGCGTCTTTGGCGTAACTCGCGTCCATAGCAGCTCGTTGCACGAAAGGTATTTCATTTCGACCGCTGACTTGCCACGGCCCCGTAATACCGGGTTTTATCGAAAGAATGGCGTCGCGATGTTGCTTGGTCTTTGGGTATTTTTTCGTTTGCTCATCAATCTCTTTTCTGACGTAGGCTCTAGGTCCAACCATGCTCATCTCACCTTTAAGCACATTGTAGAGCTGGGGAAACTCATCAATGGTTAGTGAGCGAAGAGCTTTTCCAAGCTTGGTAATTCTGGGGTCATTTTCTATTTTCCAGTCATTGTCTTTAAACTTCTTGAGTAGTTGTTTGTTTCGTTTGTGCAGCACTTCATCGGCGTCTTTAATCATTGAGCGAAACTTATAGAGATAAAATTCTTCACCGTCTTTTCCTACGCGCTTGTGCTTAAAGAGAATTGGAAAGCCAGATTCAATAAAGATGAGAATGGGGACAAATACCCAGAATGGCAAAAAAATTATACTAAGCAAGAGAGCCACAGTAATATCTAGTAATCGTTTTTGAGCCTGGTATGACATGGGAGTTATTATAGGTATTCAGTGCGCTTTTGCTCTTTGAGTTTTTCTACAAGTTTCTTTACGTCCTGACTTCTACTTTTTGGAGCAACCATGATTATTTCGTCCGTATCTACCACCACAAAATCATTCATGCCTACCAAGGCTATCAGTCTCTCACCAGCGTGAATCAAGTTATTAGTGGAGTCTACTAGCAGCGTCTTGTTAGTTGAGTCAGATTGGGTAATGACATTTCCTTGGTCATTTTGAACTCCCAAGTTATAAACCACATCCCAATTACCAACATCATCCCAGCCAAAATCACCAGGAATGAGAATTAAGTTGTCTGCTTTTTCAGAAATAGCATAGTCAATTGATATACTCTCAGCCTTGGAGTAGATAGCTTTTAGCGATGAATGGAACTGCGATGGTGATTGATCTACCAGCTTTTCTGTTAGTTGGTACATTTCTGGCATGTGCAGTTGGAACGCTCTGATTAAAGAATCTGTGGACCACACATACATGTTGGCATTCCAGAAATACTTTCCGGTGGATATAAAAGCTCTGGCTGTAGCTACCAATGGCTATTCAGTAAAGCTATCTACCTAGAAAATTGAAAGGCACTAGGCAACTTTTTTGAGATCTT
>CAZTEB010000044.1:0-7230 GCA_964612735.1 uncultured Pseudomonadales bacterium | reverse complement strand
GTCAGCTACCCAAGCATGGGCAAACTCGTGGATCGTAATGGCGAGTAGAATGCCAACTGCCAGAATGATGAAGCCAATCGGGTTGGTAAAAAGTAAGTCTATCAACATTGAGAGTAGAGTATACGGTATTAGATCAGTTGAGTAAACTTGTCACTGCGTTGACGACCTGGTCTAAATCAGTCTTTGACTTGGGAAAGACTTTGCTGACAGCTTTCTGATACGCAACGCTGTCTTGGTTGGTGAGGATGATGATTGGGATATCCACGCCGTTTTTTTGATGCCATTCATATATCATTTCTATACCGTCCATTTCTGGCATAACGACATCGAGGAGTACTAAGTCAATACTTTGGCTTGAGAGCGCCTCAAGTCCCTGCTTGCCAGTATACGCGGACTTAGTGGTGTAACCAGCTTTTTTAAGCTTCGCCACAAGTGCTTTGTTGAGTGTTTTTTCGTCTTCTACTATTAAGATAGTTGGCATCTCCACTAGTTATACGTTGTGAATATGTAGGGAGCAATGTGTTTATACTGTGTATGTTTTTAGTAGCAACTGGGCACGGTCTATTCGAAAACACTAGAAATCATGATACAATACACCCCTTATGGCAAAGTTTTCACTCAAGTATCCTCGCACCGCACATGTCGGTAACAAGGTATCTCACGCCAAGAACCGTTCTAAGCGCAGGTTTAAGTACAATCTGCACACCGTGACGGTCATAGTTGATGGTGTGAAGCAGCGAATGCGAGTGCCGACCAAAGTGCTCAGACAGCTTAAAAAAGCTGGCGTTACGACGCACTGGCAAAATACTCAGCAAGCTGCGTAATTTCTTTTTCTATCCAAGACACTGGGGCTGAATGTGGGACTAGATGATCCCATTCTTCACTTGATTCCAAAACGCGGGTTGCTGACCTTCTACTTGTACAGTAGCTAGTTGTAGTCGCTGATTGGCGATCTGCACTTCCATAATCTTCATTCTTTTTTGACCTTTCGATGTCTCGACGAGTGTCCAAAGACTTGGAAATCCTTGTAGCGCTCGAGTGGCCCGTTCTAAGAACACCATCTGTGATGTCATGTCATGTTGAACGCCATCTTTCTGTAGCCAAGCTTGGTAGGCCTTGAATAGTAAGGGCGAGAGGCCTGGGTTGTCTTTAGATGGTTGGTGAGTTTGGCCGTCCATGCAGTTTTTGATCAGTTCCCAATGTACGAAGCCATCGTTCCGAGTGAAGCGCTGTGCATGGGGAGTGGGTGAGTGGGTGGGTTGTGGTTGGACGCTTAGTTTGCCGAGATGATAGCGTGAAATGTCATTAGCGAGCGTTTCAGCACCCAGTTGGTAGAGACTTTCGTACACAGATTCTCGAGTATCTACAGGTTTTATCTTCATTTGGTGTTGAGCAAGCATGGCGCCGGTGTCAAAGATCTCACTCATCTCGATTAGGGTGACGCCAGTCGTGGTTTCGCCCAGAAGCAGGGCCCACTCGGCTGGGTTAGCGCCTCGGTAGCTTGGGAGTAGGCTGAAGTGAAGGTTGAGGGTGGCTGTGCTGGAAAAAGCTAGCCACTCTTGAGGCAATAGCTTGCCGTAGCCAGCCGTCACTAGATAATCAGGCGCGTTTGATATCGTGTCTGATAGTTTGCTCAGGCTTTCAGAATCGAGGGTTGTGGGAGTAAGAACGGGTAACCCCAGGTGTTGGGCTTTGGCATGGACGGGAGTCGGTATCAGTTTTTTTGACCTTGAGTCAGGGTGAGGGGGAGTTGTGACTACGGCCTGCACTCGAACTACATCAGATGTAGCCAGATCTTCCAAGATGACAGCTGAGTACTTCAAGAATGATCCAAAGAAAACTAGGCTGGGTGTAGTACGTGCCATGACTGCTATAGTGCCTCGAGTACGCTTCGGTCTTTGATTTTCTCGAGTTCGCCTGCTGTGTTTTCGGCATAGACTGGTAAATCATACTCCAGGCTGTAGTCAGTAAATAAAATGCCATCGAGGTGGTCAAGCTCGTGCTGAATGAGGCGAGCGGGAAAGTCTGAGAAGTTGTCTTGGCGAGTGATGAGCTTGTCATTTTCAATCTGCTGGTACTCGAGTGTGATCTGCTGATACCGAGGTACAGGACCAAACACACCTGGTATGGAGAGGCATCCTTCGAGCGGTGTCTCTGTTTTGGTGCCACCTAACTCTGGGGAGCCAGGTGCTGCTATGATCACCGGATTGATGTAGGTTTGTACACGTTTGGTGTGTGCGGATTTTGACTCATCTTTGCTACCAGCGTGATTATCATCTGCTACGTAGGTTACGAAAACCCGAAACTCTTTAGCTACCTGTGGGGCTGCTAAACCTATGCCTCTTTTAGAGTTATCAACCAATGTTTTTCCGAGTTTTTGAATAAAATGAGTGATCGATTCATTTACTTCAGTTACGGGTTTTGCTTCGGTCCTGAGAGCTGGGTGTGGTGCGTTGACAATGGTCATGATTGCTAGATTTAGTGTGAGTAGTTTAATTGGTTTCCTCGAGATCGTCTAGGGCTTCTAGTTTTTGTTGAACATTGGCGTCACCTGGGTTTGTTACTTCCAGAATATGACGGAGTAGCTCTCGAGCCTGTGGGATATTACCCTGGCGTTGATAGTGTTCTGCGAGGGCTATTCTAGCCGTGTCGTAGTCAGGTTTTAGCTCGAGAGATCGTTCTAGACTAGCTACACCAAGCTCTGATTTTTCTTGACTTATTTGTACTAGCCCTAGGTTGTACCAGAGTTTTGCGTCAGTTGGGCTGCGTTCAATAGCAGTCAGCAGTGTGGCTTCAGCCTCACCGAGTAAGGAGGGTTGGAGTTGGGAAAGTTGAATCAGGATTCGGGCTCGGGTCTTGTAGAAGTTGAGATGAGCTGGATTGAGCCTCAGAGCCAGTGTGTTGGCGTCGAGTGCCGCCTGACTAAATTCTGCGGCTTGAGTCGCCTGTTGGTCTGAGGCATACGCACGGGCAAAGTGGGCGTAGGTGGTTCCAAGTTCATCGTAGAAAACTGCTTCTCTAGGAGAAGTTTGCGTGGCTATCTTGAGAAAGTGGGCACCTTCGCTAAGTCTGCCGACGGCTACATATTGTTTTCCAGTGGCAAATGCCACGTCTGCTCGCCAAGTTTGCACGATCCGGTGAAGGCCGAATAGGGTAGCGATCGCAAGTAGTGTCAGCAGTACCGTAGTGCCCAAGGTCAGAGGTACTCGTGTCACTTTTGCTGAGCCGGCGGTGAGTGAGTACTCTTTGAAACTGGGTAAGCCTGGATAGGCATCTTTGACGAGCATGTAGATCAGGGCAAAGTAAAGGTACATGCCAGCTGCCACCATCACCGTAGAGAAGCCAAAGAAGTTGGAGATAGTCAGAGCAACTAAGCCAGAAAGTAGTCCAAGCGCCAGGGTAGAGGCTTCGCGGTCAGTTGAACTGGACTGACCGCTCTTCCAGATACCATAAGCGGCTGTTCCCATAAAGCTGGTGAGCAGCATTATATAGCTGAGTAGACCAACGGCGCCGGTAGTGGCTAAAAAGTTCAAAAACTCGTTGTGGGCTTTGTTATAAAGAAAGTCCCACTCAGAAACCGTGTTGTGGGCTGCTGGTCGGTCAAGATAATAGCTATACGCGAAGGTCTCGACCCCGGATCCGACTACGGGATATCGTTTCCAGATGTCGATTGCACCCTGCCAAACAATTTTTCTGATGTCACCAGAATCTGTGCCGCCAACGTCCAGTCTATTGAGTACCACTGGGGCTACAGTTGCCTCTGGCGTTGGTGTACCAGTGCTCCCAAGTCGAGTAGATAGTGCTGGAGTAAAAGGGCTGCCAAACCAGGCGAAAATACCGATGATAGCCACCAACGTCCCCAGTAACCATGCATGCTTCCTACCTAAGGACTGTAGTTGAGCTGGTGTCTGCTTTTTTCGAGGTATGTGGAGCCACAATGAACCCAAGGCAAAAATACCGAGTCCTCCTAGTAATCCCAGTACGCCAGATCGAGATGACGTAAATACCAGGGCCATTATTAGTAACATGCTGCTGAAGCTGAACGCCAGTTTCTGAACGGTTTTTTGAGTGGTTTGAAGTAAGCTTAGAGCCAGTGGTAGTGCCAGAATAAGATATGCAGCTAGCCAGTTGGGTTGACCAAACGTTCCGAAGACTCTCGACTGGACATCTTGGACCCAACAAGCTGTGTCGAATGAACCAGTTATTAGGTAACAACTAGGTGAGTGGCCGAAGTGCTCTGGTATAGCATACAAACTAGCCAAGGTGGCACCGATCACGACCGACCAGAGCACTTGTCGTATGTGCTTGGTGGTGATGGTGGTTCTGACCACTACGTAGAGCATGCTATACGCGAAAGTGGAGAGTAGGCCCCCATGAAATCTAGTGTAATAGCCCAGTAGTGATGTCCTTGGATGTAGCGAGAGTACTGTGGACAAAATCTGTGACACTACAAAGAGTAGTACGCTTATATCCAGCCATGAAGCTCGAAGCTCAAATGGTGAGCGCAGAACTCTTCTCGTAAGCCAGGCAGCTGTCATCAACAAGGTAATGATGTACACCACTAGCATTTTATTAAATTCAAACAGTTCTTCATTAAACCAAGTAAAAGTAAGGGGTGTGATCACCACGAGCACATGCGTAAGCCCCAGAATACTTCTGGCGGCCCAACGATCAAGTTTGCTAGAGGCATCTGAGACGCGAGACTTCATAGCAGCATTATACGCACATCTCGCTCCAGGCAGACATGGTGAGAACTTTTGGTTTTTTTTCGTGTTCCCACTTGGTTGTGGTTGTTGATAGACTGTGTGTCACAGTAAGTACAAGAAGTACTCTATGAATGATGCATCGCTGCCCAATGCTACACCAAGCACTAGTGCAACAACTCCCAATCAACCACAGGCTCCAGAGCCAAGCAGTCAAGCTGAACCTCAAAAGGTCTCGCCGAATCAGGCGCCCTCTACAGCGAGCCCAAATGACGCTACTGCTTCGTATGTTGACGAGTACCAACCACCTGCTTCACAAGCAAATGCTACTCTAGAAGAGTCGCCAGCCAGCCCGGCTCCATCTGATGTTGTATCAACTCAGGCTTTAGAGGCACCAGATGAGCCTCAGCTTCCAGCAGAAGCTGGAGAGAGTGCCGCTGATGGTACGCCAAGTGTGAAATCAACTGATGCTGTCACTCCATCTTCGAACGACTCAACTGCTGGCTCGCAGCAACTCGAAGATCAGAACATTTTCTTTTTACTTGGTGTAGAGGATGGCACTGATGAAGAAAAAGAAGCTTTCTTGGATGAGCTCCAACACGTGATCTGGGAAGACTTTCTTGAGAATGACATAGAGTTGTTGGTCACAGCAGAAGAACTTCAACAGGTGAAAGATATCATTACTAAAGCTGGCGACAATCATGATCAAGCCCAAGAGGAAGTTATTCAATACCTCGAGAAGTTGATCCCAGATCTCGAAGATATCATGCTGGAAAAAGCTCTTGAACTTAAAGAAGACATGGTTAAAGAGCGTCTGGCTGGTATGAAAGAGTACTATGCTGAGGATGTCCAAGCTACTCAGAAATTAGCTGATGCTCAAACAGCTATGGATGCTGCCAGATGGCATGATGCGGCCACTGCTATGAACGCCATTTAGGATCGTAGTTGCACTTTTTATCTTGCTGCCGCGGCTGCGACTTGTGTCACTGTCCAGCAGGTTTTACTATAGTAGGGCCAACTAGAAGTGGTTCTCTATGTCTGTAGCATCTACCTTTTCATCATCTAGCATCAAAGTCGTACCTCGGATGTCGCTTGCCCAGCCGAAGTTATATCTGCAACTTGATTCACAAGTGATGAGAGTGGCACTCTCTGCAGAGAAGATGGTGACTGCGCCCAGTGTCGCTTTAGCCAAAGCTCATGATGATTCTGAAGTAGTGTCTGTAGGAGATCGGGCGCTGAGAGCCCAAGGTTTGAAGTCTGATAGTATGCAACTACTGATGCTACTAGAGCGAGGCATCCCAAGATATACCACCCAAACTACAGCAGCTATTTCTCAGCTACTTCAGGAACTACTAGGATCAAAATCAGCTTTGGTTCCTCGGCAGAATCATTATTGCTGTATACCCAGTACTGCTACCCCCGTCGAGCGAAGTATTTTTCAGCAAGTGCTACGGCCTTTAGGAGTGGGGTCGTGGCAGCTGGTGAGCATGGGTGAGTTGCTGAGTCGAGCAGCTAGCCGTCACTCTGGGGCCAGTTTGGGAGGTGCCATCGCGTTGCTAACCGACATGACAGAGGTGGTGATTGGTGATAAAGGTGGTGAGAATGTAGCTCATGCTATTCCGATCGGAGTGCGCGACATTACGACGGCGCTGTCGCAATGGTTGCAAAGTGAATACCAGGTGGTTGTTAGTCAATCAGCTTTGAATACTATACTCGACTCATTGCCACCCGGACTGCTATCACAGGAAAGTCATCAGGGTTCGGGTTATAAATTGGCGATCAGAGCTAAAGATACCCGCTCTGGAAAACCAACTACAAGCACTATAGATCTTACCGGCGTGATGCCACTGCTTCAAGAAATTGTCCGTTCTCTGGCGTCAGAAATCACTGCTATTTTTGCTGCTTCAGCTATTGAGAGTGTGACACCGAGTTTGGAGAGGGGGATGCTGTTGACTGGTGTAGGTTCTAGTATACCTGGTATAGCTCCGGCACTAACGCAGCATGTGCAAGTGCGACTGGTGCAGTCTCAGACGCCTGAGCACGATGTCATCACTAGCATGCTCGAGCTGGCGTGATAGGGTAGTGATATGGTGTCATCCCAACCTAGGCCCGCTCCAGTACACATCGCTCTCGCAACCTTGACCGGCTGGAGAATGTTGACTGCGTACTTACTAGTTTTGCTCGTACTTAGCCTGCTTGATGCTACTCAGCTTGGCAGATATGTTCGGAGTGGTGTCGAGCTAGCTTTGAAGCCTGGTATTCAAGTGGCCGCTCGAGCAGCTTGGGTCATTGAGACGCCATCTCGCACGTTTATCCAAAGTAGAAATGCCTCCCTTAGAATTCAAGATTTAGAGTTACGACTCAGCGAGGCGTTGGCAAGGCTAGGTGAGCTTGAAAAGCTTCGTCAAGAAAATAAAGAACTTCGACAGTTGCTTGAAAATAGTGATCGAACCTTGAGGCCAGTGGTGATCTCGGCTCCAGTTATTTCGTTTGCACAACCCTCGGTAGTTGGTGGTTCTGATCTTGG
>CAZTEB010000043.1:0-7459 GCA_964612735.1 uncultured Pseudomonadales bacterium | reverse complement strand
GAATAAAGTACCAGGAGCTCGTCAGCTTTCATAGCAACTACCTCAGAACTAAAGCTGGCTACTTAACCGGAAAATAGACACTGCTCTCGAGCTGCTCAGGCTTCACTTCCTTAGGACTATTCCAGTACTGCTCGAATGGCACGCCGCTCTGCTTCATCTTTTTAGCTCGGGTGTACATCATGCCCATCGCCCAGGCGTTACCAATGAAGTCATACGAGCCTTTGTGAGAAATCTCAAGTGCTTTACCAGGTTGTACCGTACCTCGAACGTAGTCTGAGCCCAAATCAACATCCTTCAAATCCTCATCAGAGACAGCTGCAATGTACGTCATAGTCATATTTTTCATGTCAAACTTGGGATAGAGGCTCACCCAGTTTTGAGCAGATTTTCCATGCGTCATCACTACATCCTTGATCAATCGATCAAAATCTTTTGCCATCACTGGTCCAACATCCTCCATACTGACAGTTCGCTGTAGACCGACATACGAAAACCCCTGAAGTTCCGTGATGCCATTGTTAGCAGTCTCAGCTTTGATCTTGCCATCTTCTGCCAACGCCCTAAGCATCTTCAAACCGCGATCATAATCCATACTAATCCAACCCTTCATCATCGGAATCATGAAAAACAAGAAGAAGGGCATGTTGCCTTCCATAGTCCAGGTGACTTTGGTGCCCTTCTTGAGTGACTTCAACACAAAGTTAGACTTGGCAGTCGATTTAAATGGCTTGATAAACTCCAAATCATACTCTAATCGAGTAGCGGTCGCTTTAGTAAGCGTGATCTGACCAGAGCCAATGATCTCGCCGTCCCACGACATCATGTGACCAGGTGAGCCAGCCTTACCGGAAACGGTGATATCACACCCCGGTTCCGCAATCGTCCATGGTGACCAAGTACTCCAGTGCTTGAAGTCTTGAATGAGCTTGGCAACTTTTTTCTGTGAAGCGTTGATGGTGATACTACGATCGAGGTTAAATTTCATGGACTAATTACTACTTGGTACTACGGTGATTATAGCAAGAAGTGAGCTTGCTTGTTCTGACACTATTTTAAAGGTGATAGCTGACTAACTTCAAAAACCAGGAAAGTAATCTCGCATGATCTGCTTCTCGGGCAACTCCACCTCACCTAGAACACTACAGCAGCTATCTACCATTCTGTTGGGCCCAGATATGTAAAACAGACGCTGAGCATAGTCAGGCACATACTTCTCTAACATCTCTCTAGAGAGATAGCCTATTTCACCTGACCAGTTCTTGGGCACATTTTTAGAACGAGTAATAATGTAAACGGCCGTGACTCCAACTTCTTTAGCCTGATCAAACAGCGATTGATACGCCAGTTCATCTGGATGTGATGCTGTGTAGAACAGCACTGCATCCCGCTGCTGCTGGGTATCGACCAAGTACTTAATCATACTTCTGAACGGCGTCACACCAATGCCGCCAGCTATAAACACTAGTTTTTGCTTGGGATCACTGGGCAACACGAAGTCACCAGCCAAGTGTGTAGCCGTTATTTGATCGCCCTTTTTGAGCTGTGCAAGTTCTTGTTTAAAGCGGCTGGCTTGATCAGTTATCTTGACTGCTATAGATACATTCTTTTCTGTTGGTGAAGAAGCAATCGTAAAGAAACGACGATTGCCACGATCATCGCCATCAGGAACTGGTAGCGTCCACTCTAGATACTGACCCGGAAGGAAAGAAAAATTGCCCCTGGGCTGAAAAACAAACTCATATAGCGATCCACCAATCTTTCTACTCGACTGTAGTGACAGCATTAGGTTTTCTTTAGAACTAACCACGTACGCTAATACGTTACCAAGCACTAAAGCCAGCTCGGGTGTAGAGTAAATCGGACCAAAACTATACCGCGCCCCAAACAAAAATCCGACTAATCCTGAATAGACGACACCTTCTCGTTTGCGACCAGGACTAGTCAACGGCTCAGTTAGCATCACCGTCCCAAAAAATACCAAGGGCCAAGAAAGTACTACCTGACGAACTGAGTCCAGCGGTGTCATGCCGCCACTCATGTTAAATGCCAAGGTGGTACCCAAAGCGATCAATCCATACGGCCACACCAAGTAAAAACGACGAATCTTTCTGACTATTAGGAAGCCAACTACAGCTACCATCGGTAGTAAAGCTGCACTACCCACCCACCAAATTGCATTCCCAAATCCCAACACACCCATCACTACCAACGCCACTGCAGCTGGATTAAACACATGCTTCTTTCGCACTGCTAGCAGATACTTTGACAAAACTGCAAAAGTAGTCACAGCCAGCGTCACCACTATGTCAGTGGCACTAGTAACTGGCGCTAGAATCAAAAATAAAATCAAAGCTGTGATTAAAAATGACTCCGTGTTCGTAATAGCTTTGAAAAGCTTGGCGGCAAATTCGTGGGCTACATAACTACTCAACAAAACTAAAGCAAGTAGCATCAAAGCGTCTACGCCACTAAACGGCAACAGACCTAGGAAAGCAAACACAACGGCATTGGCAGCGATGACACCTAGACCATACAACACCACTCGATACATGGTGTAGTTGTTAAGAAGCTGATCTATCTTTTCCAAAAACATACCTAGTCCACATTGTAATTCATTTACACAAACAGCTGAACGGGAAAAGCATCAGAGTGCGCGACTTGGCCTTGTTCACTCATTACCAGGTACTCAAACTTAAAGTGAGGCTGCAAGCGCGCCGGTGACACTAAAAATAAACAGGTGGCGAGTGCGTCAGCGACCAGTGTGTCCTCAGCCACCACCCAACTGGCTTGAATATGTTTGGGGGAAGTTAGCTTATCTGGATCAATAATGTGGTGCAAATCACCCCAAGACCGCCTATTACTCGCTGAGCCGCACAAGCTTTGATCACCCAACTCAACAGTCCCAAACACAGTACTAGCATCCACCGGGTTCTCAAGCCCAACTTTGAGAGTATTGCCCGCACTTCCTCGATGACGAATATCACCACTACCATCTACGACGTACTCAGTTATGTCGTGCTGCTCAAGTAGCTGCGCAATGATGTCTACCAAGTGACCCTTACCAGCAGCTCCAAAATCCAGCAGCACTGGTTGCGTGGTAGTTAGAGTAGGAAGTCGATACTCCATAACTTCCTGCCATGCGGGTGGGTGATGAAGTTCTCGAAGTCGAAGTGAGTAGTCAGCATCATACCCTGCGTCACTCAGTGTCTGACCGATCAATGGCGTAAAGGCACCACCACTGATCTGATACAACTTCTGATACAGCTCAAAAAGCTCAGGCGCATCTGACGGAAATGTATGTGCACCGGCGTTTTTGGCGACATCACTGATCAAGGAATCATCTCGAAAACGAGAATAGGTTTTATCGAAGACCTCGATCCGTTGGCGTATTTCTTCGAAAACCTGATCGGCCTCATTTGACGTCAGTGAAGAACGAAATAAAATTTCCCAACGAGTACCTATGGCGTCAAACGAGCGTTGAACTTCGTTTGCCATGGCAAAAGCAATTATGACTGAGCCTGGACTTTGATGCTCTGGAGAGCATCCATGAAGCCTTTGGGTGTCAGAGAAGAGCCTGATACTTTGTCGAGCTCAATGTCATCGACATTTTTTCCAACTACCTTCGGAGTATAGTTTTCAGCAAACTCTGCTTGAAAACGCTTCGAGGCAGGATCACTTGCGTGACCCTCAAACTCAGCAGCTGAGACTACGCCATCTTCCAATGCGAGAGTGATGGTAACTGTTTTTTCACCACCGGGAGTGGTGTAACTACCCTGAGCGACATACTCGCCATCTTGGTACTCACCACCAAGTGATCGTGATTCTTGATTCTGAGTGCTAACTGCGGCAGGGACATCTTCAGGAGAAGAAGCTGGAGACTTAGTCATGTGTAGCGCAATAGCAGCTACTGCTATCAACGCAATAACAGCTCCGGGGAGCATTAGGGAGTTGAAAGCTTTCTTAGAGTCTGGTGAGGTTTTTACTGCCATATGTTCCTTGTAGTACTTTTATAGTAATAGAGCTCTAAGATATAGCCCAGTCGAAAGTGTACCGTAATTGTGATAAGGAATGCAATTGCTTTTATTTGGAGTACTCACTAATCACAATATTTTTTGCCATATTATGGTAAATCTTTAGTAATTAACTCTTTCTTCGCTTCAAAATATGCTGCACCGAAGGACTAACAGCCTTATCCTTACGATGTATGCAGCCAATCCAACAGCACGGCCGTCGCTTGCCTTGCTCAAGTTCCCTGATGGCTCTCTCAACATGATTCTGACGAGTCTCAGCTTTTTTTACAAACGTCACCCAACAGATCCACTCATTCCGAGCCAATGGCGTAATATCCTCCCATGCTTCATGGGCTTTGGTGTTAGCTACAAGTGCTGATCTCAAGTCGCTAGGAAGTGTGTGCGCTACGCCACCAGAGATGTTTTTTGCTGCCATATCTACTCTATTTTAACAAAATCACTGCTTTTTCCTCAAAATACTCTCCATCTTCTTGCCACGCGCCAACTCATCTACTAGCTTATCCATGTAGCGAATCTCTTGCATTAGTGGCTCTTTAATATCTTCCACTCTCACGCCACAGATGATGCCTGTTATTAGCTTGCGATCTAGATTGAGCTTAGGAGCTTTGGCAAAAAAATCCTCAAAAGTAACTTCTTTCTCGATCTGACTTTCTAGTCCCTTTTGAGTATAGCCAGTTAACCATTGGATAATGTCATCGACCTCCGCTTTGGTCCTACCCTTTCTCTCAGCCTTGGCGACATAAAGTGGGTACACTTTGGCAAATGACATGGTGTAGATGCGATGCTCTTTCATTATCGTAGTACAATACTAGCATGTGCTCTGTGTGTTCAGGAATTGGTGTGCCGATCTGCGCCTCTGGCGTCATCTGCTCAGCTAACACGCACCAAGTGCTCTCGTTTGCGCTACTTACTGGCAGTGGAGCTATGGGCTCGCTGATGGGCATGTTACGAAAAGTAGGAAGAAGAGATGATCAATAGAGTTGATACTTGGGTATTTTTTCTGACCACTATACACTTAGTGCTTTTACCACGGATCATTAGCAGTAGTCAGCAGTTCTTGACTACTGATTCATTTCAAACACTTGGCTTTGACAGCCCGGTAGCTTGGATACACTTTGTAGTAGCTGGCCTACTGGTGGGGTTGTTCTTCAACAGTCTGTACAAGGTAGTTCAGATACTGACATCTCAAAAAAACCTCGAACTACATCTGCAAAATAGCTTGTTGGCACTACTGTACTTGATAAGCTTTGTGTTTGTCGCCTCCATCTTTCCCAGACTTACGCAGTAAGCACCTCCTTTAAAGCAACTCAGTTGCATTTTATGCTATCTTGCTGTACACTTACGCAACTCAGTTGCATTTTACTGCAACAGTACTAAGTACTACAGGAAAGACATGGCAGGATTTATAGATACACATCCGGATCTGGGTAAGGTAGCAGAAGTTGCCTATAGCTACTCACAGTTCAGGGGTGAGAAAAAAGACCCCACCAACCCTCTCCATGCAGGAAAAAGCATAACTGAACCAGTGTTAAGTGTATTGACTGGAAACTACTACTCTGAACAGCTCAGCACTATACCTGCACTATCTCCAGCGCATGCGCTTCATAGAGTTCAGCAAGAGTGGGAGAGAGAGAACCAGCAGTCAGGTAGATTTGAGCCGAGACTTGTCTGGGTGTGGTCGGGACAAGATTGGATCCTGTGCACCGCCTTCCCATATCACCATCCCGGCAACTCAGAGCTAGGTCCTGCGCTTATCATCGTCGACTCAGCCATTAGTGAAAGCTGGCTCGCCACTATGCAGATGCACCCCCAAGCAGAACAGAAAGACTCAATCCTCAATACTGCAATTCTACTCACGCTTTTTGCTGGCTACGAACAGCAAGCAATCGTGGAGCAATACCAAGCTGGCTGCGACCAACAAGGCGCTCGCTCAATCTTCCAAGCCATGGGAACATTTTCCCATAGCGATGGGCCGTTCACCATAATGTTGTCTGCAGCAACTCAGCAACAACCAGGTAAACTTGCGCGACTAATCGGCTCCAACCCCAGTGCTAACATGCACGCCGTCGCACACGCCCACAACCTAGCCCAAGGTAGATCGCAAGAGATAGCACAAGCCGCCCTAGGCACCGGTTTACTGGGTGGCATGGATACTAAAATATTTGCATATGTACCCAGCGCAGGCGTCAACGATGGTCAGTTGCTTGAAAAAATAATTGGTGTTCCAGTACTTCCAACTACAACTGAAATGGCATTTCTCAAGCAACAACATACTCAAGGAGCATCCCTGCGCCTACCCCTCTCACCAGAGAATGCGACATTGTTGCCAGCCACCCTGCGGCATTTCGGACTCGGAGCAGAGTTGAGTGCTGAGCAAATCGTCAGATTTGAACAGCGAGCTCGACAAGAAGGTACCGACTCCCCCACCTCAATGGTAGACATAGCCTTACTTAGCTTATAAGGATAATAACTGGTGCAAAAAGAAGCGCTCACCCAGGAAGCTAACTCAGAAAGCACTCTTGGTTTTCAAGGTGCAAGTGAGGAGATGGAGTACTCTAATTTTTCAATAGAGTTTTATATTGACCCAAGAGACTTAGTGGTTCATGAGCAAGAATCGGAACACGACTTGCCACTTGATGCTCATGGCTTTGTGGACTTAGAACAACTTAACCTAGCGCAGAACATCCAAGATTTCATAGTTCGTGTAGATAGTAGAGTCACCAGCGGTGCTTTTGAGTCTGCATTAGGGGCAGCAGCCTATGCGATGTCTGGGCTCGGCAGCCTACTCAGCTCGTTGTGCGTGGCCTGTGGTGCACATGGACTAAGCGCTGTCTCAGCAGCATCTCAGGTGGGCACAGGACTAGGCTCTGCCTCTGGCATTGGTGGCCTGGGTGGATTTGGATTTAATACTGACGGTTTTGGCAACTTTAGTCTTAGTGGCAATCTCGATGCTCTTTCTGGCAGAACGGGCATCTCCAAAGCTGATTTACTTTCAGGAAAGTTCTCAGCTGACGACATTATGGTGGCATTTCTATCAGCATTTGGCGAAGGCATGTCGCTTATTTTTGGATTTAGACTGATAACTGGCCTCATCGATGCCATGTTTAACAGCTTCTTACCTGACAGCTCCGCAGAGTACGCCACCTAGCTAGGGTATAATGCTGATGCAGCATGAAACTAAATCTACAGCAACGAATCATCCAGATGCTCGAAGAGAAGCACTTACTTACTGTGTCCGACTTCCTGACGATTCTAGAAAAAAGTGGCACGTCGTATAACAAAACCAGCGTCTACAGAGCACTTGAGCAACTTATCAACAAAGACGTAGTCTGCAGGCACCACTTCTCACAAGCAGAAGCAAGCTATGAACTCAGAGAGCACCATCATGCTCACTTGGTCTGCACAAGCTGTGGCTCGGTACAGGCGGG
>CAZTEB010000042.1:2154-7534 GCA_964612735.1 uncultured Pseudomonadales bacterium | reverse complement strand
GTATGAGTACGAAGCAGAACCCTTGGGGACAGCTGGGGCTATTAAAAACGTGGCTCGCTCCATCGGCAAACTCCCCTTCTTCGTTCTAATCGGCGACGTACTGACCACCATCGATCTTCATGACCTCTCACAGTTTCATGCCGAACAGCAAGCGCTCGTCACCATGGCCGTAAAGCCAATGACTACTAAAGCCAGCTACGACAGCGTCTCGATCCAAGGCACTCGAGTCATCACCGTCCAACCCAACGAGCCAGACCAAACCGCCAGTCTCGTCAACGCTGGCGTGTACATCATGGAGCCCGAAGTGTTGAAGCACATCCCAAATAAAAAGGGAATCATGCTCGAGACCGAAGTCTTTCCAAAATTAGCTGAAACTGACAAAGTCGTCGCCTTTCCCTTTCAGGGTGCTTGGTTTGAAGTCACCAGCGAGGAAAGCTACGCAGAAGCGATAAAGTCGGTTGGATAGTAGTTAGTGAAAAGTGGTTAGTGTAAGTGCAAAATGAAACCAAAGCGACCTTCGATCACTTCACTAAACCTGAATTGAAGTTTTGACCTGGTACTTTAGTTACAAACTAGAGATAGCGGAAAAACTTCACTTAGGCAGAGTGGTAGGCTGCCGTCAGGTGTGGGAAGGGATGAAGGGAGCGGTTAGTCACTAATTAAAAAAACAGTATCAAAAACCAAAAGGAGCACTATGACCTACAGCGCCATCCAAAAACTACTCGGTAGTGAAGCCGAAAACCTGCTCGGTTTCTCAAGACCAAAAATCTCAAAAAAACGCATCCATGCGCCTGGCCCAGACTTCATAGAGCGGGTGCTCTCACAGTCAGATCGCTCTCCCGACGTCTTGGCCAACCTTCAGCGTCTCTACGACAGCGGACGCTTGGCCGGCACTGGCTACATCTCCATCCTTCCCGTAGACCAAGGCATCGAGCACACCGCTGGTGTCTCGTTTGCTCCCAACCCCGACTACTTCGATCCTGAGAACATCGTCAAACTCGCTATAGAGGGCGGCTGTAACGCCGTCGCTTCTACATACGGCGTATTAGCAATGGTGGCCAACACCTACGCTGATAAAATTCCATTCATCGTCAAGGTTAACCACAACGAGCTCCTCACCTACCCCAATAAACATGACCAAATCATGTTTAGCAGCGTAGAACAAGCCTACGAAATGGGCGCGGCTGGTGTAGGCGCCACCGTGTACTTCGGATCAGAACAATCAAATCGCCAGATCATGGAAGTAAGCCAAGCTTTCGATATTGCCCACCAATTGGGCATGTTTACCGTGCTGTGGTGCTACACCCGCAACAGTGCTTTCAAGAAGAACGGCGTCAACTACGAGACAGCAGCCGATCTGACTGCCCAAGCCAATCACTTGGGAGTAACGATTGGAGCTGACATCATTAAACAGAAGCTACCTACTACCAACTATGGCTTCCGTGACATCGGCTTCGGCAAGCAGTCTGAGATGATGTATAAAGACCTAACCAGCGACCACCCCATTGATCTAACTCGCTTCCAAGTAGCACACTGTTACATGGGCAGAGCAGGCCTGATTAACTCAGGCGGCCCCAGTGGTGACAACGACCTTCAGCAGGCCGTGATGACGGCCGTGATCAACAAGCGCGCCGGTGGATGTGGTTTGATCTCAGGTCGCAAAGCCTTCATGAAACCTCTCAAAGAAGGCGTCAAGATCTTGAATGCCATTCAGGATGTGTACTTAGAGAAGAAGATAGATTTGGCGTAATGACAGAAAGAAAAGCCAGAGCCATACAGCTAGAAACGTATGTACTACTTGGTGAAGAAGAGCGACTGGAAAGAAGAATAACAGCACAAAGTTCGCAACACCTCGCTAGAACACACAAAATTTACGATGAGTCCCAAAGAATTTCTCGCGTTCAGACCGTTATGGATGGCACTCCTGTTGATCTTTTAGTAGCGATACACTATTTACAAGAACTAGAGGAGGCTTAGTATGCCACAATTAACCAACCTTACCTCTCACCTCTTTCAAAACCTTGATTACGATCCGCAGTCTCATCAACTTGCTGACGTCATCAACCGGCTCGTCATCGCCAGCAAGATGCTCTCACGAGACATTAACAAAGCAGGCCTCGCTGACATCTTGGGAGAAGCTGGAAGCCAGAACACCACAGGTGACGATCAAGTAAAACTCGATGTTCACGCCGATGAACTGATGATCGAGCTGCTTAAGCAATCGCCGTATGTGGCTGCGGTGGCGACTGAAGAAAGTGAAGACTTCATTACCTTTAATGATGACTTTCACAGCTCGGCTGAATACATTGTGTACATTGACCCAGTCGATGGCTCATCAAACGTAGACGTCAATGTCAGCGTGGGAACCAACTTTCTGATCTATCGCAGAGTGTCTGAGGTCGGCTCATCATTGACCGATCAAGACTACTTCCAACTAGGCAAGAATGCCGTTAGCGCTGGTTACATCGTGTATGGCTCCAGCACCATGCTGGTCTACTCCACTGGCCAAGGTGTCCACGGTCTTACCCTTGATCCCGAGATTGGCGAGTTCTTACTAACACACCCCAACATGAAATTCCCTGAGAAATGCGGCATATATAGTGTCAACGAAGCGTACTATTCGCGCTGGAGTCCGGAAATGCAGCAGTTCGTAGATAAGCTGAAAACTACTCCAGGAATTACTGCCCGCTACATCGGCTCACTAGTAGCCGACTTTCATCGAAATCTGCTCAAAGGCGGCATCTACCTCTATCCCGCCGACAGCAAAAAGCCTGAAGGAAAACTGCGAATGATGTACGAAGCGATTCCTTTTGCCTATCTAGCAGAGCAAGCCGGCGGCTACGCTAGCGATGGTACACAGTCGATCTTGGAGATGGCGCCGACTGAACTGCACCAGCGCACGCCGCTGTTTGTGGGGAATGAAGAGATTACGAGGAGTGTTGAGGAAATTTAGACTGCTGCTTAGCTAGCATCAACCAACCCCTCAGCCACCTCAAGCTGATACGCCTCGACCAGTCGCTTGTGCCGACTGACTAGCGCTCGCAAATCCTCAAGATTGTGCTTCTTATAACGGGCATAACGCCGCTCCACATCTGCCACTGCCTGCTTGGCCTGATCATCCCTAAACAACAGCTTGACCTGAGCCAGATAGTCTATCACTGCTTCGTTACCCACTATTCGGGCTTTGAGCATCTGGTAGCGCTCAATCACCACTTGATCAGGTGACAATCCAAACAACCCCAGCAGAGGCAGCTTATGAAGTAACGACCGAGCATCTCTAACTCGACGCCGCAACGAGTACCGCATTAGCTCTCCATCTGGCCCAAGAGCTCGAGTTCGCTGGAGCTCTGGGTACTCAAGTACATCAGTTTGGACATCCAGTTGGGCTTCGAGATCAAGAAAGACATTCTCATCTATGACGTCATCGTCCCAAAGCTGGTGGGCGCTAGAGCGCTCGATTCGCAGTGCCTGGAGCTCCAGGCTGTGCTGAAGCTCAGACCCAGAAGCAAGCTTCATCAACACCTTTCTATGCCGCTCTTCCTGCTGTTCAAGTTTTTTGATCACACCAGAGATAACAGTTTTTTCTAGCGCCACATCCGGGACTCGAGACAACTTCTGTTTAGCTCGCTCAATCTCGAACAGCGTCATCTCTTCTTCAATAATATCCTCTTCCTTGCTCTTCACCTGCAGACCAAGTAGTTTCATCAGCCACTCGATCGTCAGACCATTAAAGAATAGCGAGAACAACAACACACCTAGTGTGAACACCAACAGCTGATCTTTATAGACGAAGGTCTCAGGTAGCGAGAATACGAGTACCAAGGGAATCACGCCACGCAAGCCACCCCAATTTAGGACGTGCTGCCAACTCCACATCACATTGGGCTCAGAGCTGAAGAGACGCGAATAATTTGAGATAGCCAAGCTCAAATACACAGAAGCAGCTCGAGCTACCAGCACTATCGCGATTACCATCAACACTTCTTCCGGATGATCAGCCAACACTGAGAGCTCTACATCAAAAGCTGCAAAGAAAAATACTATAGCGATGGCCAACGTGCTGACGTACTCCCAAAACTCATCGATGAAGGATACTACACCGGCAGATATCTTAGTGGTTCCCAAGTTGCCAACCACAATACCAGCGATCACCGTAGCGATTACGCCTGACAAATGCAGAAAGTGTTCTGCTAGTAGAAAGGTACCCAGCGCTGTCACTAGCGTCACGGTGGTCTCGACAAAAGCATCGTCTTCCACCTGCTCTATCACACTTGAGGCAACTAAACCAAGCACAGCGCCAACCACTATCGACCCTACAAAAATCCCCACAAATGATAGTCCGGTCATCACCAAACCATGAGTAGTAATTGCCGTTCCCAGCACAAAGGCTAGCAATGCTCTGAATACCACCACCGCAGTGGCATCATTAAACATGCTCTCGCCATCAGCTAATAAGCTCAGGCGCTTGGGAGCGCCCAGACTCTTAAATATCGCCAGTACAGCGATTGGGTCAGTGGCCGAGATCAATGCACCAAACAATAGTGCAACCAGCAGTGGCAAGCCTAGTGCCAACCACACCATCACTCCCGTCAAGAAGACAGAAAGTAGTAGCCCGAATGTGGCCAAAAATGTAATCGTTCTGACTTGGAGCTTAAACTGATGAACATTGATGTGAAGAGCACCACCAAATAGCAGCAGCGGCAACAATACATAGAAAATAAAATCCGGAGACACCGAGTGTTCTACCGGCAGTTGATACGCAGAGACGATACCTTTTGCCAAGAAACCAATGACGAGTAACACCACCACGAACGGCACTCGAAAGCGCTTGGCCAATTCATCAAATAGTGACACACCCGCCAAAAACCCAACCACGAGCATAACGGGCAGAATGATACCGTGGGGCATGACTACAGTATACGGGAATGGTGGTCGAGTTGCCGAGAGCTAGTTACTCGTCGTCATCCTGCTCAGCCAAGGCATTTGAAATAACGTGTCCCAAGCCCACCTCTTTGAGAGATTGTGCCAAGAATTGAACAAATGACTCTACTATTTTTTCACTTTCCTCAGGTTTAAAAAGACCAAGTTCAATCATCTGTGCAAGCGACGTAGTATAATCAGCAGTACCATACGCACCATCTCGAATTCTTTGTTTCACCGCCTCTACTACTTCCTCAGGAATAATGTTCTCCCAATCCACAGTGTGCAGTTTTGAAACTAATAGCCCGGTATCGCCTTTCTCCAAATCTCTTCTCAACCAATCCGGATACTCAGCACCTTTTTGAGAATTACGCATTTATTCCTTTCTTTGATACTAGAAGACCCACAGTCACTCGAACACTACGTGTATAGACAACTGCATCAAAAGCACTATCCCATA
>CAZTEB010000042.1:0-2144 GCA_964612735.1 uncultured Pseudomonadales bacterium | reverse complement strand
TGCTACTTGGGGCAAGCGAGGAGATGTAAAAGAGTGAACAATGTGGCTTCATACCAACAAAAAACCCTCTGTTCTGGCCTCGACCTATTGTCCCACTTCGTTGCCAAAGCAGTATCGTCAGCGCTGCGGCGTTTCAAGACTCTGTTCGGGATGGGAAGAGTTGGTTCCACCACGCTCCAGAGACCAGAACACAGGGTTCTTAGCGATGTTATGTTAAGGGTGAGTACCCTAACAGGTGAAGAGAGTGTGTCATAGAGGTTGCACTTGAATACAAGATTCAAGCGCGTGAATAAAGAAGATTCGCTCGCGAGACTTGACTAACACAAGTGCTAATCAAGCTTATTTATGTTCAATCGACACTTAGTACAGTTCGGCTTAATCTGTCACCAGACTTACACCCACTGCCTATCAACCTGGTAGTCTCCCAGGGGTCTAATGGAAATATTTAATCTTAGGATGGGCTTCCCGCTTAGATGCTTTCAGCGGTTATCCCTAAGGAATATAGCTACCCTGCGCTGCGCTTGACAGCAACAACAGGAACACCAGGGATTCCCTCAATCGGGTCCTCTCGTACTACGATCAAATTCCTTCAAATATTTAACGCTCATGGCGGATAGAGGCCGACCTGTCTCACGACGGTCTGAACCCAGCTCGCGTACCGCTTTAATAGGCGAACAGACTAACCCTTGGGACCTTCTCCAGCCCCAGGATGCGATGAGCCGACATCGAGGTAGCAAACCGCGCCGACGCTAGGGACGCTTAGGCGCGATGACTCTGTTATCCCCGAGGTAACTTTTATCCGATAAGCCCGGCACCTTCCACAAAGTGCACGAGGATCACTATAACCTGCTTTCGCACCTGCTCGGCTTGTATGCCTCACAGTCAAGCACTCTTACGCTATTGCACATACAGCCTGATTTCCATCCAGGCTAAGAGTACCATTGCACGCTTGCGTTACCTTTTAGCAAGCAACCTCCCCAGTTAAACTACCCACCAGACAGTATCCCCCCTCACGATGCAGTGAGGTCGGGTGAGATATTGAACATAAAACGAGTGGTATTTCACTGACGCTCCAGTAAACTGGAGCTCCCACCTATACTAAACAATTCCATATACAACATCAGTGCCAAGTTGTAGTAAAGCTCTACGGGGTCTTTTTGTCCTGCCACGAGTAGGCCGCATCTTCACGGCCACTTCAATTTCGCCGAGTAATAGTTCAAGACAGTGTGGGACTCGTTATACCTTTCGTGCGGGCCGCCAATTAAGCGGCAAGGAATTTCGCTACCTTAGAACAGTTATAGTTACTGCTGACGTTCACCAGGGCTTCCCTTGAAAGCAGATATCACCGAAGTGACATTCACTCTCGCAGTTAACCTTCTGGCACCGGTCAGGCTTCAGCCCGTATACTTCCTCTTACGAGTTTGCACGGACCTGTGTTTTTGGTAAACAGTCCATCCTACGTCATTAACTGTGCCCTTTATTGCTAAAGGGGGGGCATCTCTCGAAATTACGCCCAGCTGTTTTGCCGAGTTCCTTGAACTACCTTCTCTCGCTCCCCTTGGTCTACTCGACCTGTCCACCTGTGTTGGTTGTCGGTACGATTTAGTATCGTTCTCCTTGCGAAGCTTTTCCAGGATGTTGATATCTCTCTTAAAGATCATTCCGAAGAACTCACTTCCCATAACGCCTCAGATAAACGCTGGTGCGGATTTGCCTACACCAACTGCTTTAGCGCTTAGATTTGGCATCACTGCCAAATAAGAGGTAACCATCATCGTCCCTCCCCAAGTCAAACGAACGATACCAAGGACTGGAATATTAACCAGTAATCCATCGGCTACCCCTGCTAAACAGGGCTCACCTTAGGGTCGCCTAACCCGCAGACGACGAACGTGGCTGCGGAAACCTTGGACATTCGGGGTGGAAGATTCTCACTCCCATCTCGCTACTCATGCCGGCATTCTCACTTCTGATCGCTCCAGCGTCTCCTCACGGGACACCTTCACTGCACACAGAACGCTCCCCTACCGCTTTGCTAATGCAAAGCCCTAAGCTTCGGTTGGATATTTGAGCCTCGTTACATTTTCGACGCATCATTCCTACGGCTAGTGAGCTGTTACGCTTTCTTTAAAGGATGGCTGCTT
>CAZTEB010000041.1:0-7734 GCA_964612735.1 uncultured Pseudomonadales bacterium | reverse complement strand
AGTCGAGTACATCATCCCACTCACCGAGATTATTGCGGAGCAGCTGGGCGTGAACAGCACCAAAAGCAAACGAGTCCAGAAACAGTAGAAGAGTTACCACAAACCAGCTCACAGCAAAAAACATTATTTTAGTATTGGTTTGCACTATCCAGCACACAGTAAAAATCGATGCCGACAGCTTTGGCAGCACCTTCGTCATTGTGGCTATCGCCAATCAGTAAGAAATCTTTTTTGTCGTGCTTGTCTGGATTAAAGATGAGTGAGAAACCTTCTGGATATGGTTTGGTGAGACGAACGTCTGACTTAGTGACCAGTGTTTCAAAAATATCAAACATGCCTTTTTCTTTGAGAATCGGTTCGACGGTACTTCTCATATTAGAAGTCCACAGAAAAAAGGTGTAGTTGTCACGGTTGTCGGTGATGAAGTTGATGATGTCCTGGTGCGGTTCGACTCCCTGGTAGTACTCAGACTCGAACTCGGCAGAGTAGGCGTGGCGAGCTTTGACCGCGGCGTCGGCAACGAGTCGAACCGCTTCATTCTCCATTTTATTCACACTCTTAAACTCCGCTTCACGACCAGCTAATTGGGGTGCTACCTCTAGCATCCGCTGCGGCATTTCTTTGAGATACACTTCCCACGGAAGTATCAATGAATAAATTGTATGATCAAAATCAAATATCAAGTATTTTTTGGGATGTTTTGCCAGATAGTCTTGAAAGTTCATGTGAGGTATAATACTACCATGTCCCAATCCTATTTTCAAAGCCCCGAGTTTCGCCGCGCTGCCAACAACGCCACCGACAGTGGTCTCAAGTTGATCTTTCGCTGGCTGAGTTGGTTGTTACTTGGTGTAATTAATCTGAGTAAAGAAATGCTACGATCAGTAGTTGGTCGATAACTTTCTGATTCTCTAACGCCAATCAATTGGCTCAAGCCCCTGCAACATCAAGTAACTGTTACATTGGCTAAAATGATGATTGCCAAAAAACTTGGTAGCAGAGTAGGGGGAAGGGTGTGCTGACTCCAACACTAGATTATGTTCGCGACTAATGACTTCTCCTTTTTTCTGTGCATACTTGCCCCACAATAAATACACAATTCCAGAGCGTTTTTCATTCAGTCGTCCAATGACTGCATCGGTAAACTCCTCCCAGCCACGACCTTTATGCGAAGCTGGTTTGCGAGCTTGGACAGTCAGCACACTGTTCAACATCAGCACTCCTTGCTCTGCCCAGCGACTCAGATCGCCAGATTGATGTGGAGTTACTCCCAGATCAGCTTGAATTTCTTTATAGATGTTCTGCAACGATGGCGGCAGTGATATCCCCTCATTAACTGCAAACGACAACCCATTTGCCTGGCCTTTTCCATGATATGGATCTTGGCCGAGAATGACTACTTTTACTTTCTCAAACGGGACCATCTCAAACGCGCGGAAAACTGCCTTAGGAGGTGGATAGGTGGGAGTTGTTTGGTACTGGTCACGAACAAACTCTGTAAGTCGCTCCCAGTATACTTTTTGAAACTCTTCGTGAAGCGCTTCTTTCCAGCTTGGTTCTATCTTAACTGCTGCCATACCTCGATCTTACGGATATTTTTGGAAGAGTAAAGTAGTGTTCCTTTGCTAGGGTTCCTTTGCACTCGATTCGTTACCAGCGTATACTACAAGTATGAAGTATATTCTTCTGATTCTCACAAGTTGCGTGTTGTTGCTTACTCCACAAAGTGTTGCCGCAAAAGAATATAGCATTGACTCTGTTGCTATTGACGTCCAGTTACAAACGGATGGTTCTGCGGTGATTACTGAAGAGCGACTGTTCGACTTTGAGGATGACTTTACGTTTGCATTTCAAGAAATTGAACACTATGCACCTACCCATGAAACTGGTCGCACTGATCCATATGTGCCAGAAAATATTCAAGTCTGCGACGAGACCACCTGTTACTCACCAGTTGCTGCTCCTGCGGTGTATGGGACTAACACTCCAGATAAAACTTCCAATACTTTTTACCTACAACAGTTAGAAAACAAAACACATGTGCGCTGGTTTTATCGAGCCAATAACGAGCAAAAGCGGTTTCAGCTTTCCTACACTGTTCCCAATGCCGTGACTCTGCATGAAGACTCTGCTGAGTTTTACTGGAAGTTAGTTGGAGATAACTGGGATATAAGCCAGAGCAATGTTGCAGCCACGGTCACATTACCAACTGCAGTCGGCGTTGCAGATATTCAAGCTTGGGCGCATGGACCGTTGTCTGGAACTGTCAATATTACCACTAACAGTACGATAGATTTTGAGGCTCCCAGAGTTCCTGCTGGGCAGTTCTTTGAAGCTCGAGTACTGTTCCCTGCTGAAGTGATCTCTAGTGGTGCTAGTGGGGAACTCAGAAAAGCAGATATAGAGGAGCAGGAAGCAGCTTTTATAGCCCAAACCATTGCTGAAAAGGAAAATTTAGAGCAGACGTTTCAGGTGCTCGGTGTGGCAGCGGCGGCGTTGACGTTGATTTCGGTGTGGGTGTTTTACAAGAGCTGGAAGTTGTTTCGTGAACACGGCGACGACCCGCCGCTGCCACAAGTCAACCATTCTGGCACTTTGTGGGAACCACCGAGTCAGCTCGACCCTGGACAAGTCCAACAACTGCTCACTGTTCGCGAAGATTTTACAACTAAAGTCTTTGTTTCGACAGTTCTCACTCTCGTTCGAGATAGTTGGTATCGATTTGCCCGCAGTGATAAAAAGGAGGGTTTTTTGTTCAAAAAGTATGCGTACTACTTAATTCCTCAACAACCTCAAAACCAACAGTTGAGCGTCACCCAAGACAAGATTTTGTCGTTGCTTCGTCAAATGGGCACCCAACAAGAAACAATCCAAGGACAACAGGTGGAAGCACTCAAGTTGAGCCATATTAATAACTGGGTTTCTGCTCACAGAACACATGCTCACTCATTTTTCAAAAATCTCCCCAAACAAATTTTGCAAGCTAACCTAGACCAAGGATTATTCGATCAACAAGCACACCAAACGAAGCATAAAGTTGGGTCTATTGTCTGGCACATACTGTGCGTGATAGGATCGGTCTTTTTATTCATTTATTTAAATGGGCACACACTTATTCCTCCTAGCTCTGCTAATGCAGTTGTAGCAACCTTGTTCATTGTCAATTTAGCAGCATGTATTGTTACTTCCTTTTTCATTCATCACGGTGAAAAACTGACAGAAACCGGCAGGCAAGCTGCAGCTGAGTGGAAGGCGTTTGAGAAGCATATGAAGAACTATAAAAAGACTGAGAAGTACCCAATCGACTCTCTGATCCTCTGGGAGAACTACCTTGTATATGGAACGTTACTGGGAGTGTCTGCCAAAGCTCTCTCTCAACTTCCAATTTCATTCCCTGCTGCTGAGCAAGAGAGAATGGCTCAGCATTGGGGAGTTGCAAATATAGCCAGCAATCAATTCAACTCAATTTCCGACTCAATTGGCGACCTAGAAACAGCACTGTCATCCCTCAGCAGTGCCACAGAGTCTGCTTACGGCGCTTCTGGAGTTGGATCAAGCGGTAGCGCATCGGGAGGAGGCGGTGGTGGTGGAGGCGGCGGCGGTGGTGGCGCTGGATAAGTAGTAGTTAGTTTCAAGCATGTCAATAAATGGCACCACTTAACTACCATTACAAGTTCTGGTTATGCATTACTTGGGTTATCTGTGATACAAGATTTCAAAAACTCTCTACCTTTGCCTGACTTTAAAAACTTCTCACGTTTCATAGCATCAGAACGCGTGCTGTATTCTTCAGTATATACAAGCTTCCAAGGTTTGCCTCTGCTGGACCAGCCTCGAATGCTATTGTTATGCTGCTCTAGTCGAACTCTTACATCCGCACTATGACCAGTATAGTATTTACCAATTTTTGGAGAGAATAAAACGTACACAAAATACATTGTGTGCCAAGCTGAGGAGTCGAACCTCAATCTCATGTTTTTCAGACATGCGCCGTGACCACCTTGGCTAGCTTGGCTTGATGCTGTATTGTATCGTACTTTTTTTCTCAGGATAACTAGAGCCTGTGCTCACCCACTGGCAAAAATTAAAACGCTGTCATCGCCATTGATCGCTACACCGACGTGACTCCACTTGCCAAGCTGGTTATTGTCGTGACCAGCATCACCGGCATACATCCACTCTATTAGGTGAGTTCCAGAAAATCGGTAGCCGACTGAGGCATTTTCACCGAAGTTATAAAATCTTTCTTTGACTGAATCTGGTACATTTTCTTCCTCAATCCTACGGATAAATCCTTCGTGAGCGTAACTGTCTGAGTGCTGCTCTACTACTCTAGCTCGAGCTATCTCTGCCAAGCCATCGTGCCAGTCTAATCTACTTTTGCCTTTGGTGGCTCGGTAGGTATTGAGAGCCTGATAGAGCTCATTTGCCGTGCTCATGGTGTCATCTTCTTGGATCTTCATGCGGTAGGTATGCTCTGCTACTTCGACTGCTACTCCCCACTCAGCATCCTTGAGATCTGGATCATTTGCATAGGGGTCGATGGGAGCTTGAGGTTGCGGTGTGGGTGATGGTTGGATGATTGGATCGGGTAAGTCGAAGCTCATTGGTCCTGAATAGTTTTGATGCTGACTATTCCCAGCTGGTTGAGCAAACTCTGGTTTCGGAGCAAGCCATACCACTACCACCAAGCATGCTAACCAAGCTATGGTGATACCAGTAGATTTTCGCAAAAATGCAAAGCCGACATTGCGTCTTTTTTTGTAAAAGAGAGTGATTAGGCTGACTATCCACAGTATTGAGAAGGCTGCGCTCCCCACAAGCACAGCTCCTAGTGCTCCATAGCTCAGTAGACCTTGATAGCCAGCTGACTTGGCATCTAATGGTTCGATTAGCATCCCATACGCAACTAAGCCAGAAAATATGACTAAAGTTGTAAGCCAGGTTCTAAAGAGTATAGTGAGGATTTTTTTGAGTCGCATCGATATGTAATGCTGCTGAAAATGACGCGTGTGGTTGCTGAGGGATTCGAACCCCCGACCCCCAAGATGTAAGCTTGGTGCTCTAACCAACTGAGCTAAGCAACCGTGTTTGTCTGTTAAAGTGCCCAGGAGAGGACTTGAACCTCCACGCCTTACGGCACAGCCACCTCAAGACTGCGTGTCTACCAGTTCCACCACCTGGGCTTGAGGACCTAATTGTAAAGCACAATCGGCTCTACGACTAGATCTGTGCCGAAAAGAGGACTCGAACCTCCATGGGAGAACTCCCACACGCTCCTGAAGCGTGCGCGTCTACCAATTCCGCCATTTCGGCTGTAAAACTGACCTCCTATTGTACCATTTCCTCGAGGGCAGTTGTTTGTTAAAATAGGAGTCTTACTCTGAGAAGATCTAGAGTACTCTGCCCCGTCGTCTAATGGCAGGACAGCGGCCTTTGAAGCCGTCAATCTTGGTTCGAATCCAAGCGGGGCATCAAACGAAAAACTGGCGTCAGTCAGTTTTTTTGTTTGTGCTCACCTTTGTTTTACACCGCACGTAGTGCAGGTTCGTGCCGCCAAGTTGCAAAGCAACTTGAATACCACTCATAATGAATCAGACCGAGTTTGTGAGAAGAAGTATCTGAAGTATGGGTGGAGGACTAAGTGAATCGACTCCTTTTTCTCAAGAAAGCTGGTTTTCTCTTCGTGCTAGAATGGATCTGAATGTGGCTTTATTTCGCCCTATTAGCAGGCTTACTTTTTACCATTCAGGGATTAGTTTCAAGATACATCCTTAAAGGAAATAAAGATTCTTGGGCGTTCTCTTTTTATTTTAGCGCAATTGGCGCCTTGACTGCTTTTCCGTTTGTGATTTTGCAGCCGCACTTTTCAGAAAATCTATACATATGGACATTAATGGTGGTTGTGGGGGTGCTTATTGTTGTACAAAACCTACTTAATTTTAAATCAACCAACCACTTAGAGGCTTCCTTACAGGGATCAATTGCTAAGTTTAGACTTATCTGGGTTTTGATTATCGGGGCAGTCTTTTTGGGAGAGTCATTTAGTGTACTAAAAGTTATTGGTACAACACTCACTGTTTTGGCAGGAGTAGCGGTTGTTTTTAAGTCAAAAGAAATACGACTTAAAATGGGGATGATTTATGCATTTTTAGCTACTATTGTCTACGCAGTAGTCATTGGACTGTACAAAGTGCTTTTTTCTGAGTTCAATTCTGCTACTCTTACTTTTCTAATCTTCCTCATTCCTGCGGTTCTCAATTTGCTAATCATGCCAAATGCAATCACCAGGATTGTTTTAATGGCAAAAGAAAATGGTAAGGCTGTGTTTATTGCCACTTTTTTTGGGGGGCTCGCAAATCTTGCAATGAATCACTCTCTTTCCCTAGGAGAAGCAAGCCGATCTTTGGTGATTATTGAGGCTTTTTTAGTCGTAGTTCTGTTGGGTGAACACTTATTTTTAAAGGAAAAGAAAGGCTTGCGCAGAAAGTTGACTGCTGTGAGTTTGGCAACTATTGGTGCAATCCTTATAAGGATTGCCAACTAGTTTGAAGTTCTTGGCATAGTCCAAAAGCACCATCACTCTGGTACAATTTCTTCTATGAGATACATACTCTTTGGCGACAGCATTGGTGTTGGTGTGGGTGATTATCAAAATGGTGGTTGGGCGACTCAGCTGAAACTTTTCATTGATCAAGATAAAAAATCTGAAGATCATACCTTGATCAACTTGAGTATCTCTGGAGATACAACTAGGGGTTTGCTCGATCGAATGGAGCGAGAAGCTAAGCATAGAATTAAGGATAAAAGCCCAGAAAACTTTACCGTTTTGTTGGCTATCGGTACTAACGATTCTAAAGTCAACAAAGACGATATAGATAGCAACATATCTCAAACTGAGTTCCAAGAAAACCTCGTAAAACTAGTAGGCGTCGCACATAAGCTTTCGCATGAAGTCGTGTTGATTGGACTGGTGCCTGTCCATGAGCCAGATACGACTCCTTTCAAAGAAAATAAACATTACACCGTTAGTCGGATGGCTGAATACAATCAAATTATCAATCAAGTTGCCATAGATAAAGGCTTGAAAATGATCAATATGTTTGATGATTGGAAGAACGGAGATTTGCAGGAGCTTTTTGCTGATGGGCTGCATCCCAACACTGAGGGTCACAGGCTGATGTTTGAGAAGGTTAGAGATGAACTATTTACCAAGTGAGAGGTTTTTATGAAATTGTATCTTTCTTCTTATCAACTAGGTGATGATAAACAGGAACTACGCAAGTTAATTGCAGAAACAAGTGGTGTTTTTGGCTATATACCCAACTCGCTCGATGGTGATAATGCTGATCAAGCTAGAGCACTAAAGCGCACTGAGTTTGATGTGGCTGATTTGGAGTCTTTGGGTGCTCAAGTAGAAATACTAGATTTGAAGCACTATTTCTCTAAAAAAGAGAAGCTTGAGGGCAAGTTGAGCCAGCTGGGCGGTGTCTATGTTCGAGGTGGAAACACCTTTGTGTTGCGCCAAGCTATGAAGCTAAGTGGTTTCGACTCATTGCTATTAGATGAGGTGAAATCGCGACAAGACTTTCTTTATATTGGATACAGCGCTGGAGTCTGCGTGCTAACTCCTGATTTAAAGCCTTATGCCATAACTGATGACGCAACTGACTTTCCCTATGCTGATAGTAAAGAACAAATCTGGGATGGTTTGGGGATAGTGCCGTTTGTTTT
>CAZTEB010000040.1:5429-8608 GCA_964612735.1 uncultured Pseudomonadales bacterium | reverse complement strand
GCTCTTCAAAAAGAAATGTGGGAGCTTCATGAGCAAGATGATCAATTACTTAGAGAGATGATGAGGATTTCTGAGGAAAAGTAAAAATGTGGGTGTGCTTGGATTCGAACCAAGGACCTTCCCGCTTTGCGGGACGCTCTCAGTCAATTAGTTGTTTGAAATGAGTGCCACCTTTGTAAGATTTGATTTTTTGCTCTCTCTGATATGCTTCTTTTCTAGTTTGGTAGGACTCTGAATGGATTACTAACCAAGGTCCTTTGTTCCTTGTTGCACTGACTTTTCCTGAGTTGTGAAGTGAGAGTCTCCGATCAATATCTTCTGTAGACCCAATGTAGTGCCTACCTGATTTGAGACTTTTGAGTATGTAGGTAACGTACATAAAAAAGGGTGGGTGTGCTTGGATTTGAACCAAGGACCTCAGTCTTATCAGGACTGCGCTCTAACCAACTGAGCTACACACCCGTGTTGTTGTTTTAATGTACTTCTTTTTACGTATACCAGTAGCTTTATTGTTTAAATTAAGGACCTTCCCGCTTTGCGGGACGCTCTAACCAACTGAGCTACACACCCTCAGAACAGGTAGTTATTTTAACATATATCACCAGACTATTTGCTTGCTTTGGTGATACTCAGCTTTTTGTCCTTGAAATCAACAGCAACCATACCGCCTTCATCTATTGTGCCTTCGATAATCATGCTTGAGAGTTCATCCAGTAACTCCGACTGAATAAGTCGCTTGAGTGGTCGAGCTCCGAATACGATGTCATACCCAGCATCAGCGAAGTGTTGGATGGCTGCATCACTTGCTGTTAGCTCTATATTTTTACGAGCAAGTCTGTCTCTGACGTGTTCGAGTTGGAGTTGCACAATCTCTTTGAGTTCATCTGGAGAAAGCTGCTGAAATATAATGACTTCATCAAGTCTATTGAGGAACTCTGGTCTAAATGTCTGATTTAAAACAGGTTGTAATGCCTGCTCTTGCGTCTTCTCATCACCTACATGCTCAAGTATTAGTTCACTGCCCAAGTTGGAGGTCATGATAATCAGAGTATTTTTAAAATCAACGGTTCTGCCTTTGCTATCAGTCAATCTGCCATCATCCAGAATTTGTAACAATACATTAAACACTTCGCCGTGTGCCTTCTCTATTTCATCGAGCAAAATGACTGAGTATGGATGTCTTCTGACGGCTTCTGTCAATTGACCACCTTCTTCGTATCCCACATATCCTGGTGGTGAGCCGATCAGGCGAGCTACTGCGTGTTTTTCCATGTATTCACTCATGTCAATGCGGATCATCATTTTTTCATCATTAAATAAGAACTCTGCTAACGATTTAGCGAGCTCAGTTTTTCCTACACCAGTGGGTCCTAAGAATAAGAACGATCCAATTGGTCGCTGTTCTTCAGAAATGCCAGCACGACTTCTGCGTACTGCATTGGCCACAGCAGCAACTGCTTTATGTTGTCCGACCACTCTCTCTCCAAGTACTTTCTCCAATTGAAGTAGCTTATCGCTTTCTGAGGCAAGCATTTTTTGCACAGGGATATGGGTCCACCGAGCTACTACTGCAGCAATATCTTCTTCTGTAACTTCTTCTTTAAGAATAGAGTTTTTCTTCTGAATATCAGCTAGTTTCTGTTGAGCTTTTTGGACCTTCTCCTCTATTTTGGGAATTTCTCCATACTTGATTTCTGCCGCTCGTTGGAGATTGACGTCACGCTCTGCCTGAGCTGCTTCTTCTCTGAGCTGATCAAGCTCTTTGCTTGATTCTTTGATGTCATCAATCACGCTTTTTTCGCTTTGCCATTGGAAGTCGAGTTCTCTGAACTCTTCGGTTAACTCCGCTAGTTCTTTATCAATAGCTTCGAGTCGTTGTTTAGAATCATCATCCTTTTCTTTCTTGAGAGCTTCTTTCTCAATTTCTAACTGGCGAATGCGACGTTCAAGTTGGTCAAGTGCTGTGGGCTTACTGTCAATTTCAATTCGAATGCCTGAAGCTGCTTCATCCATGAGGTCTATAGCTTTATCAGGTAAAAATCTGTCTGAGATGTAGCGATCAGAAAGCTCAACTGCGGCAACTACAGCGTTGTCGCGAATCCTCACTCCATGATGCGCTTCATACTTTTCTTTAATACCACGCAGAATTGAAATGGCATTCTCGACTGAGGGTTCTTCTACCATGACTGGTTGGAACCGTCGCTCAAGAGCAGCGTCTTTTTCTATGTACTTGCGATACTCTTTGAGCGTGGTAGCACCAATGGTTCGTAGCATGCCACGGGCTAGGGCTGGCTTGAGCAAGTTTCCAGCGTCAGTGCTGCCCTCTTGGGCTCCTGCGCCAACGATAGTGTGTAGCTCGTCGATGAATAGAATGATTGAACCATCAGCAGCTTCAACTTCTTTGATAACTGCCTTGAGTCTATCTTCAAACTCACCTCGATACTTTGCTCCTGCCAAAAGTGAGCCGAGGTCTAAGTTAAGCACTCGCTTGTGCTGGAGGGCTTCAGGCACATCATTGTCAATGATCTTCTTAGCCAAACCCTCGACGATGGCAGTTTTACCAGTACCTGGCTCACCAACTAGCACGGGGTTGTTCTTCGTACGTCGGGATAAGATTTGAGTGATGCGCCGGATTTCTTCATCTCGACCAATCACGGGATCGATCTTGCCTTCTCGAGCTAGTTGAGTGAAGTCCTGAGTATATTTTTCTAACGCTTGATAGCGACCTTCGGGATCACGGTCAGTTACTTTCTGAGAGCCACGAACCTCTTTGAGAGCTTCAAGGACCTGGTTTTGTGATACCCCAAAAAGTTGAGCTGTATCTTTATCTTCGAGCAATCCCAAAAAGAGATGTTCTGTGCTGATGTACTCGTCGTGAAGTTTTCCAGCATGTGATTCAGCTTGCTCAAGAACTTGTTGGAGTGAGCTCGAAAGTTGGGCTCGAGTTGGTCCTGAGACAGTTGGTAACTCCTTGAGCTTTGCTTTGAGTTTTTGAGAAACTTCTGACTCAGAAGTATCGAGTTGTTGCAAAAGCGAGCTGACTATACCTCCTGGTTGCTCGACTAACACTAGGGCCAAGTGCCAAGGAGTTAGTTCGCTGTGGCGGAGTTTGCCCGCTAGTTGAGCAGCTCCTTGAATGGCTTCAGCTGATTTAGTAGTAAAACGGTCTAGTTGCATAT
>CAZTEB010000040.1:0-5419 GCA_964612735.1 uncultured Pseudomonadales bacterium | reverse complement strand
TGCGGCTATTTTAGCGAGCTTTTTTCAGAGTGTGAAGTACTAAATTAGCAGAAGAAGAGAATGAGTGCTAATTTAGTGCGTGAGTTACAACCACTAAAAAACCACCTATTACAGGTGGTTTTTCATGTTCATTTTTGACTAGTTCTGAACCAAACACGGTGATAGAAAGACGCGTTCTCTTTAAAAAATGCACAACATGATAGACACGTTATGACCTGGATATGGTGATCACAGGATTTTATTGTTTTATTTCACGATGATTGCTCACCGTGGGAGAGGGAGGTCGTGATTCTCCCAACCCTACTCCTTAGAAAGGAGGTGATCCATCCGCACCTTCCAGTACGGATACCTTGTTACGACTTAGTCCTCATTGCCGACCTTGCCGTAGCAGAGCCGCTCCATAAATGGTTACGGTCATCCGCTTCGGGCGTTGCTGACTTTGCTGGCTTGACGGGCAGTGTGTACAAGGAGCGAGAACGTATTCACCGCAACCTGCTGATTTGCGATTACTACCGATTCCGGCTTCATGAAGGCGAATTGCAGCCTTCAATCCGAACTGAGGGGCCGTTTATTAGGATTGGCTCTAGATCGCTCTGTCGCTACCTGTTGTCGGCTCCATTGTAGGATGTGTGTAGCCCCGGGTGTAAGGGACATGCTGACTTGACATCGTCCTCTCCTTCCTCCCCGCCAGAGGCGGGGCAGTTTCGCTAGACATGTATAACTAACGATAAGGGTTGCGCTCGTTACCACACTTAAGTGGACGTCTCACGACACGAGCTGACGACAGCCATGCATCACCTGTCTAACACTCTCGAAGACGCTTATGTTTCCATAAGTTTGCAGTTAGATGTCAAGTCTGGGTAAGGTTTTTCGCTTTGTATCGAATTAAACCACATGCTCCACCGGTTGTGCACTTCCCCGTCAATTCCTTTGAGTTTTAACCTTGCGGTCGTACTCCCCAGGCGCCTTGCTTAACGCGTTAGCTTACGGCACTCCAATATACATCAGAGCACCTAGCAAGGAGTGTTTACGGCTAGGACTACAGGGGTCTCTAATCCCTTTTGCTACCCTAGCTTTCGTCCCTGAGCGTCAGTTATGTCCTAGAAGCCTGCCTTCGCGGGCGGCGTTCCTCTCGATATCTACGGATTTCACCCCTCCACCGAGAATTCCAACTTCCTCGAACAAACTCAAGTTCACCAGTTTTTCTTGCTGTTCCGAAGTTGAGCCTCGGGATTAAACAAGAAACTTGGCGAACCGCCGACGGTACGCTTTACGCCCAGTAAATCCGGATAACGCTTGCACCCCACGTATTACCGAAGCTTCTGGCACGTGGTTTGCCGGTGCTTTCTAGCAGGGTACTGTCAGTACTTCATCCCCTGCCACAGTGGTTTACACTCCGAAAAGCGTCTTCCCACACGCGGTGTCGCTGCGTCAGACTTTCGTCCATTGCGCAATATTCCCGGTTGCTGCCACCCGTAGGTGTAGGCTCCGTGTCTCAGTAACCTTGTGGCCGATCATGCTCTCACATCGGCTAGCCGTCATTGCCTTGGTGAGCCATTACCTCACCAACAAGCTGATAGCGCGCAGGCTCCTCCAATAGTGCATAAATGCTTTCCCCTTGCGGGCGTATGCGGTATTACTCCCCCTTTCGGGAGGCTATTCCCCGCTACTGGGTAGATTCCTACGTGTTACTCACCCGTCTGCCACTGTCCCTTCACCGAAGTGAAGTTCTCGTTCGACTTGCATGCCTAAGGCACACCGCCAGCGTTCATCCTGAGCCAGGATCAAACTCTCAAAAAAAGTTTGATTTCTGATTGATTTAAAGAATTGAACGGTTTTCTATCACCATGTCTAGTTCAGACATGATTTGGTACGTTTTGTTATGTTTTTGATTTAGATTTACTAGTTTGTCAAAAATTGACGAGTATTGAGTTGTTAAGGTGCTGACCAAAAAAAGCCTCAGGTGGTCATTATAATCACCTGAATACTTTTAGGTTTTTTTCTTGAAGATTGGTTTTCTGCTTTTAAAACAGAACCTTATCTCTAGGAGAAGGGTAATTATAGCTGGTTTTTTGATGATGTCAAAGGGGGTTATAGGACATTGCCAACACTAAATGTGATAAGCTAAATGTGTTCAGTAGTGAACGGGAGTGATATGAATGAAGGCGGAAACACTATTGCTGAGCAAGTCGGTGGCTTGCTGTCGTTTGAGGTGGGCAAAATGTATGATGTTGGTCAGTTGGTTGCAGAGAGATCTGGCGGTGAAGAATCAGTGGTAGAAGCTGAGCTGATATCAAAATCAGACGGACCCCATGGTTATTTGAAGTTTAGGACTAGGAATACTAATGACACTATTACAGTGTTAGCCAATGGACCACAGAGTAGGATGGTGAGGGAGTTTTTTAAAGAGTAGCCGCGACCACTCCACCACCCAAGCATTCACCATTTGATGTATAAAATACTGCAGATTGTCCCGCTGCGATGCCTTGAACTGGTTTGTCCAAAGTAACTTCTGCACTTTCTTTTTCCTGATCACTTTTTACTGTGCACCCTAGTAGCTTGCCCGTGTGACGAATGCGAACTTTCAAATCTATCATTTTCCCTAGTTCCTCAATTGTGTGGCCAATTAAGTGAAGTTGTTCAACATAAAATTGCCCTGAGGTTGTCTCACTGCCGAAGCCGACGACCAACTGATTTTGTTTTGGTTTCTTAGCAATAACATAAAAGGGTGGAATGTTGTCTTTCTCGAAACTACTACCATCATCGAGTTGTACCACCGTTTTTTTATTAATAGTAAAGCCATGGCGCTGACCGACTGTATAAAACCATAGGCCGTTATGACTACCAATTATATTGCCATCAGTATCAACAACTTCGCCAGGGTTTTCACCTAGTCGTTCTTTGAGAAACTCGTGAACGTTAATATTACCGATAAAGCAAATGCCGACAGAATCTTTTTTACTTGCTACATGAATGTTTCGCTGTTGAGCTTCCTCCCTAACTTGTTGCTTAGTCAATGTGCCTAGTGGGAATAACGTATGGCTGAGTTGTTCTTGAGTTAGTACGTATAGAAAATACGTTTGATCTTTGTGGCTGTCACTAGGAATAAGTAACGATGGTTTTTCAGTTGATCTATCAATGTTGGCGTAGTGACCAGTAGCTACGTAGTCAAAATCGTGCTCCATTGCCCAGTCATAAAACATTCCAAACTTAATCTCCTTATTACACATCACATCGGGATTTGGCGTTCTGCCAGCTTGATATTCATTGAAAAAATACTCGACTACCTCATCCTTGTACTGTTGTTTAAAATCTAAAACTTTGAATGGAATGTTGAGCTCTAGCGCGACTTTTAGAGCATCTTTGCGATCCTCTTCTGTTCTGCAGCCTGGAGCACGCCAGCATTCAAGGTAGATGCCAGTGACGTCATAGCCTTGTTCAACTAGAAGGTGGGCTGAGACAGATGAGTCAACTCCTCCGCTCATCCCCAGAGCAACTTTTGTACGATTCATCTGAGTATTATACGTCATAGCGGCTAGAGTTAGCCTGGGCCTGAGCTAGTGTATATCCACCATCGCTAATTCTAGAGATATGAAAACACGTCAGTGGTATTCCAGTTGCTTGCGAGATGTCTCTCACCAAACTTCGCATGTAGGTTCTTTTTGAGCACGTTGCTTCTATAGTAATGAGTGGGAAGTGCTCAGTTGATGTCTCGCTTAGTTTTTGTTCCCAGCCCTCCACAATTTCTTCCTGTCTGAAATCACCGCGAACCAACGGTATGTGTAACTGAAGATGGTTGAGGAGTTTGTTGATGGTGGTAGTAGCTACATTTTTCACTTCAGCTATATGTATGGTCACTTGGTTAGTGGGTAGCTCAAGCTTGACATCTTGTTTAGCTAGATCAAAGCCGCTTAGACCATTTTTCCTAAACGCTGAAAAACTTGGTTGCCTTTGCTCAAAGGTTCCTATGCTCTGTAGCAGTGAGATGACGATTTGCTCTAAAGCATTTCTGAGATTCAACGTATTTGAATGCGAAGTGATCACTCCCAACAGATCATGTGTGTCTGTGCTAAAGCCCAGTAGTATTTCAACCTGATACTTTTTATTCGAATTTGGTAGTTTGCCTTTTAAAAACCTGTCTTCACCTGTAAGGGCTACGACTATACCACTCGCCATGGGATCGAGTGAGCCGGTGTGAGTGCACTTTTCACCAATCTTTTGAGCAAACTCTTGAATGAATTGATGCGTGGTCGGGCCAATAGGTTTGAACAAGGGTATGATCATTGGCGGGTATTTTAAGCAATGCTGCTGACTACTCTAGCTCAACTTGATCGAAGCCATTTTCTTTTCCAATGTTTTCTGCTATTTGGGCATATTTCTCTGGCTGGGCTTCAAAAAAACTTGGGAGAAGTGGCTTGAAGTCCGGATTCATCTCAGTAGCAGCAAAGACGTCTTCGAGTGCCATTTTGCCAAAGTATAAAGGTGTAATGTCGTAGTTGTGTTGCGATAACCACTTCCAGACCCGCACTAGTCCTTCAAAGTACACCAAATCTTTTGTAAAGCCGCCACCTTGGCTGGTGTCTGCAACTCCCCTTTTTTGGCGGAATGTGACCATCCATCTTGTCTCATCGTCTTGAATGTACTTGCCGAGGTACTTCCAAAGCTCTGCGAAGGTGTGGGTTTGAGCGTATGAAACTGCTACATACCGAATAGCTGAGCTGTAGGCCATCTGAAAGGTTTTCGGTAGTAATGAGTGGAGACTTGCTATGCCCTCCTCCGTCATTAGGTAGTTTGAGAAACCAAGTTTATTTTTCTTTTTAAACCAAGGTTGCTGTTCATAGTTTATTCTCCTGATCGCGTGTGTGCCGATCTCGTGATAGAGCATGCCCAGCAGGTCTTCTGTTCTAAACTCTGAGGTAGAGCGAAGTTTTATGGTATCACTACTGATAGTTGCTCTTGATACAAAGGAGCTTGACCACACGATTTTGTATCTATCTTGAAGATTGTGAAGTGCGAGAAAAGAAGAGACTTTCTCGGTAACATCTTTATGTGGGACAAGTGGACCTTGAAGAGCAACCAAGTCTTGCTCATTTCTTCCGAAGTAGGTCTTATCTAAGATGCTTTGGGCTAACTCAGCCATTGCTGTGCTAGTATGGCCATACTTAGCAAGTTTGTCTTTGCTGACAGGGTCTTCGTAACGAAACTGAGGGTTGTAGTTCTGATCAGCTAAGAATACTTCTTTTTCTTCGAGCAGATTGCTTGGAGTCAGTTGTTGGATTAAGCTCACTGCTCATCCCCCACTAAAAAGCCTTGGAGGTCTCGTCTACCGATCTCAACTTTATACTTTGTGCGATTGAGACGTTTGGTAACCACCATAGCAGTTTTAATAGTGCGGTTCTTGAGCTTAAACTCGACTTCA
>CAZTEB010000039.1:1972-8695 GCA_964612735.1 uncultured Pseudomonadales bacterium | reverse complement strand
ATATGTCACAACTAGATGTGATCCCACTCGGGGGCATGGGTAATGTCACCCAAAATATGTTTTTATACGTTCACCAAGATGAGATCTTGATCGTGGACTGCGGAATTGGTTTTCCAGATATTCAAATGCCAGGCGCAGATATTCTGATTCCTGACACTCGCCATCTTCATCAGCTTCTCGATGAAGGTAAGCAGATCGTCGGTATGATCCTGACGCATGGTCATGACGACCACATCGCGGCTACTCCATACATCTTGCCCGAACTACCAGAGTTTCCGATCTATGCGTCGGAGCTAACGGCTGGTTTTGCCAAGAACCGAATGAAGGATGGTAAAGTTGAGCGCAAGATCACCGTCGTCAAAGACGCCGAGTGGTTTACGATCGGCAGTCACTTTCAAGCTAAAGCAGTGGCGATAACGCACTCGGTGCCAGACACTCGTCACTACTTCATTAAGACTCCAGCAGGAACTGTATATCACGGTTCAGACTTCAAGCTCGACCCCACACCAGTAGATGGTCAAGTCTCTGATGAGACTACCGTCAAGACTACAGCCGAAGAAGAGCGCGTACTGTGTGCCATGATCGACTGTTTGCGCGTCGAGAATGACACTTGGGTAGAGTCTGAGAACACCACCGGCCCTGCTATCTCAGCTGCGATGGCCAATACTAAAGGCAAGGTGTTGGTGACTCTGATGAGCTCACACATTCATAGAATTCAACAGACGATCGATGCCGCAGTTGAACACGGTAGAAAAGTTGCTTTTATAGGTAGGAGCGTAGAGCAAAATGTCGAAGTTGCATTTCGACTCAATAAGCTGACTGCTCCAGAAGGCACCATTGTCGATAAGCGCGATACTGAACAAGTAGCCGATGCTAAGTTGTGCTTAATCGTAGCTGGTAGTCAGGGTCAAGAAGGTTCTTCGCTAGTGCGAGCTGTGTTCGGCGAGCATCCTATGATTAGGATCAAACCAAGCGACAAAGTGCTGTTCTCGGCAGACGCTATTCCTGGCAACGAGATTAACTTCTATGGCGCCATTGACGAGCTTGCTCGCAATAACATCGAAGTGGTGTATCCCGCTATCGAGCCAAACATGCATAAGTCTGGTCATGCTAGCGCACCTGAGCAAGCACATATGTTGTCACTGCTTCAGCCCGCATACACCATGCCGATCGGTGGTGCAGATCGCCATCGCTATCTCTATACCACGCGGGTTGCTGACCAAGTGGGACTTAGCTCTGAGCAAGTTTTGAGGCCAGACAGTGGTCAGATCTTGTCATTTATCAATGGCACCCCAGAGATTTCAGGCAAGTTTGAGATCTCCCCAAGAATCGTAGACGGTCTCGGCATCGGAGACGTTGGTCCGGCTGTACTTTCTGATCGCAGAACGCTAGGAGAGTCAGGTATCGTAGTGGTGCTGATCCCTAAGACAAAGGGTGCTATTAAAGGCAATCAGATCCAGGTCATCTCTAGAGGTTTTGTGTTTATGAAGCAGGCTCAAGATGTGGTCAAGTTCATAAAGGATCATGTGGCACAACAGCTCAAGAAGATGCCAAACAAGACCTCTGATGGCGAGCTCAAGCAGCAGCTTCAGAAGAGTCTGAGTAAGAAGCTATTTAAGATTATTCGCAGAGATCCCATGATAGTGGTTGAGCTAGTGGATTAGACTTTCCCTCTTGTGCACTTGATGAAAAGCTGCTAATAATTATCCTATAATAATTTTAACCAGGGATGGTATGGCTAAGAAACGCCGTCGTCGATCCAAGAAAAATACACAGCTCAAAGTCAAGATCAGGCCTGAGACACTTAACTCTGTGGTGGCGATCATCTTGGTGATGCTTGGCATTCTGGTGATTATTTCTTTCACTGGTCAGGGGCGAGCGCTGACCCAGGCTAACGAGTTTCTGGCTCAGAAGCTGGGTGTAGGTTTATTGTTTTTACCATTTGTGTTTATTTCTTCTGGATTGGTTGCGCTGCGAGCTGATTGGGTGTGGTCCAAGCCAAACGTCTTGCTTGGTACTCTGTTGCTGATGATTGGTAGTATGGGAGTCGGTCAGTCTGGTGAGATTGGCGCCAACTTCTTCGAGAATTTAGCACCATTGATTTCAGTGATGGGTAGTTACGTAGTCTTTGGAACGCTATTGGTACTCGGTGCTCTAATAATCTCGCAGCTTTCAGTCGTAGAGATTGCGCAGTTGCTTGGCAAGATCTTTGCTAAAAAAGAGTTAGATCAAGATGCGCAGGTAAGTGAAGAAGAAGTTAAGCAAGCACGTGGTTTCAAGCTGCCTAAGCTGCTCCCATTTAGTGGTAGCTCTAGCGAACAAGATGCTGGTGGCTTCACAGTTAATGACAACACTGGAGCGGTAGCTGAGCAAACCAGTGATGAACAGTCCACCACAGCAGTATCTGATGATGACGTCCCAGCTTCGCGATTGTCATCGTCTGATGAGCTCGGCGAAACTGATGGTGCCACCAACGCCACTCCGTTAGTCTGGGAGTATCCGCCACTGTCGTTGCTTTCTAAAAAATCTGGTGGTGAAGCTGATCGTGGAGACGTCAAAGCCAACGCCTCAATCATCGAAAACACACTGGACTCATTTGGCATTAAGGCAAAAGTAGTTGAAGTAAACTACGGTCCGTCTGTGACTCAGTATGCCCTCGAGATTACCCGAGGTACCAAGCTTTCGAAAATCACTGGGCTGTCAACTGACCTAGCTCTAGCTCTAGCTGCTCCTACTGGTCAGATCAGAATTGAAGCGCCGATCGCTGGTCGGTCATTGGTGGGTATTGAGGTGCCGAATATCTCTGCCCAGTACGTGACACTGCGGACTATGTTGCAGTCAGACACTATGAAGAAGCATGCTTCAAAACTAGCGGTAGCGCTGGGTATCGATGTAGCAGGTAATCCAATTGTGGCCGACATCGGTAAGATGCCGCATGCTCTGATTGCTGGTGCTACGGGTTCTGGTAAGTCGGTGGCGATCAATACCTTTATGTGCTCGATTTTGTTCCGGGCCAGCCCTGATGAAGTTAAGTTTATCTTGGTCGATCCTAAGCGCGTTGAGTTGACGGGGTACAACAATATACCTCACTTGCTCACACCGGTGATCGTCGAGCCATCTAAGGTGGTGTCAGCGCTGAAGTGGGCGACCGTTGAAATGGATCGTCGCTACAAGCAGTTGGCTGAGGTAGGGGTGAAGAACATCGAGGGGTATAACGAGCTGGCTGGCTTTGCGTCGATGCCAAGCATCGTGATCGTAGTAGACGAGTTGGCTGATGTGATGTTATTTGCTCCGAGTGAAGTTGAAGAGAGTATTACTCGAATCGCCCAAATGGCTCGAGCGGTTGGTATTCACTTGGTGTTAGCTACTCAGAGGCCTTCGGTTGACGTGATTACTGGTTTGATCAAGGCTAATGTGCCGACCCGAATTGCCTTCAACGTGTCATCGATGACCGACTCACGCGTGATCTTGGACATGCCTGGTGCTGAGAAACTGTTGGGTCGTGGAGACATGCTATACACACCTCCAGATCAGGCCAAGCCTTCGCGTATTCAGGGTACCTATGTATCAGACACTGAGTCTCGAGAGTTGATCCAGTTCATCAAGGCACAGGGTCAGAAGCCAGATTATGAGGAAGACATTACCACCAAGTATCAAGCCAACGTAATTAGTGGTGGCTCCAGTGGTACGGGCGGTGATGATCGTGATCCTAAGTTTAACGAGGCCGTGAAGTTGATTTCTCAGTCAGATAAAGCTTCGAGTTCGTTGATCCAGCGAAGATTATCGGTGGGGTACGCTAGAGCAGCTCGAATCTTGGATCAGTTGTTCGAAGCAGGCCTAGTTAGCCCTCCTGAAGGTAGTAAGCCCAGGGAAGTCTACATGAGTAAGATTAGAGAGTATTTAACGAGTCAGGCGCAGGAGAGCTAGTCTTCAAAGAATTTGTCATCATCTTCAGCGAACCTGGCGTCAAAAGCACTCCCAAACCACACTGGTTTATCACCAACTTCGCCACCGCCACCCATGCCATCGGGAATAGTTTGGTCAGTCTTCTCATCTTGAATGGGCAAGGCTGGTGCTACCAAGATAGGAATATCATCAGCTAGGCCAGGATCTATGCCCAAATCCTTTAAATATACTCTGGACCACATTCTTTCCATAGACTACATATTATATGCGTATTTGACCTAAGCTCAAGGGAGTCTTATAATAATCATCTAATCGCGGGGATGTATTGCATCGACGTGAGAGCTCTTTACCATCTGCAGATCGCCCTTGATGATAGGCGTAAAATAGCATCACCAAAACAACTGGCAATACACTTTCCAGTAAGCTTCGTGGCTACGCTAATGATCTCGTAGCTTTTGCTCGCGATCTAGTCGCTCCACAAGCTCTCGTGCCCGCTTTCGCGTAATCGAGCATTCAAGTGCCTAGTTTCACTAGTGCTAGCCTTGGGTGACAATCCAGCTAGTGTGACGGTCGCCGCTCGCGTTTCGGCGTCGACATAAGCTTTAGAAACGAGGGGAGTAGTTTGGTTCGTCTCTTTAGACAAACTGCTCCTTAACCTAAAATGAGACTATATCTGTAGACGATGGCGAGGTACCTGCTTACGGACAGGGGGTCACACCCCCTCATCTCCACAATACGATCTGTACCACTACATAATAGTGTTACAATTTGCCCATGTTGAATAAAAGAGCAATAAAAACATCTCAAAAAGACTTTGAGTCTATAAAAAAAATTGATGCTGATGGAGCAGAGTACTGGGAAGCTCGCGACCTGATGCCGCTACTGGATTACTCTAAATGGAGTAATTTTGAGAAGGTTGTAATCAAGGCAAAAAAGTCCTGTAGTAATAGCGGGCAGGATGTGGAAAACCATTTTGCCGACGTCGGTAAAATGGTTTCTGTAGGGTATGGAAATGAGAGAGAGGTTTATAACATAAAATTATCGAGATATGCTTGTTACCTCATAGCGCAGAATGGCGACTCGAGAAAAAAAGCTGTTGCCAATGCACAAACATATTTCGCTATTCAGACTCGAAAACAAGAGCTTTTTGAACAGCTGGATAGCTCAGAAAAAAGACTATTTATACGAGGCGAGATAAAAGATCATAACAAAAAACTATTTAGCACTGCTCGAAAAGCTGGAGTAAGCAACTTTGGTAAGTTTAATGAAGCGGGCTATGTTGGTCTCTATGGCATGCGCTCAGCAAGCGTTAAAAAGAAAAAGAACATTGGCAAAGATAGTATTTTAGATCGAGCTGGCTCAACAGAGTTGGCGGCAAATCTTTTTAGAATTACTCAAACAGAGGATAAGTTGCGCAGAGAAAAGATCCAAGGTGAAGGTCATGCAACATTTGCTCATACTGTAGTTGGTCAGAAAGTTCGTAAATCAATTAAAGACATTGGTGGCACCATGCCGGAAGACCTTGCTCCAGAGGAGCACATAAAGAAGGTCGAGCAAAAAAGAAATAAAAGCATTGGTGGTAGAAAAAGTCTTAGTGCCAATACTTGAGTCTTGCAGAAAATATCTCCTAGCTAGCGCGGGGTTGCATGAGGTTGAACTCATCATCCCTACATCTCCATTCGAGCGAACGCACCGGTGCGCTTAGACCAGCTCAGCGTGATCCGATACAACAGCACAGCTCCTGCGAAGTACAGCATATTTATCAGCAGTGAAGTCAGTAGCCAATCCCACCTAATCGCTCCCGTAGCCAACTCGTGTCGAGCGCTCTCCATGACTGGCGTAATCGGAGAGATGCTGGCCAACCAACGAATGCCCTCAGGCAGGGCTGAGACGGGATAGATGACTGCAGAGATAGGTTGATAGAGATAAATCAGAGACCAGCTTAGCGCTTGGATGTCGGTGCCGAATCTCAGAATCAGCGCAAACACGAAGATGCCAGCGCTGATAGAGAACAGTGAGAGTAGGAACCAGTATGCAACCAGACCAAGCAGACTCAACTGCAGCGGCGTGAAGCCAAAAGCAGCCAAACTCAGCAGAGAGAGTAGGATAAATACAAAGATAGACTTACCGATGCCAGCTATGGCTTGACCAGTGATGAACTCGCCGATAGAGAGTGGTGACACAAACAACGTCGAGAAGCTGCTTGACCAGACATCCCACATAATGCCGACAGTAATCGAGTACTGGACCAACCGCACGATCTCCCAGAAGATCAAACCCATCAATACCACCTGGGTAATGTTACCGTCTGCTGAGTCGAAAAACTGACTAAATAATCCAAACACTACGATTTCCACCAGCGGAAACCACACTAAGTCGACCCAAGTCTCGAGGCTGTGCGTCAGGTGATACCAAGCGTAGAGGATAGTAGCTTTGACTCGTTGGAGGTTCATGCGCTCTCTTTCTGTTGGGCCATGCTCAAGAACACGACTTCGAGCGTTGGCTTCTGAATGGCGATGTGTGTGATGAAGGCACCCTGCTTCTTGATATCGAACAAAACGTTGGGGATCTGATCCTCGTCTACATCGATCTCCAGTGTGTGAGCATGTACTTTGCGATGCGACAGCGACTGCTTATCTAGAAATGTTCGCACTGTAGTCAACTCACCGTCGAATGTTAGTTGCAGCTTAGAGCTAGCAATCATCTTGGTTAAGTTTAGTGGCGTATCGACTGCTTTGATGGTACCTTGCTTGAGAAAGATGACTCGATCACACAACCGCGTGATTTCTTCCATGTTATGACTAGTGTAGAGAATTG
>CAZTEB010000039.1:0-1962 GCA_964612735.1 uncultured Pseudomonadales bacterium | reverse complement strand
TGAGACACCGTGGTCATCACGCAGCTCTCGGACAAGCTCGATAGTTTTTGAGACGATCTCGGGATCTAGGCTGGCAGTCGGCTCGTCCATCAGTAGCACCTTTGGTTTATTGAGGAGAGCACGAGCTAGGATAGCTCGAGTGCGTTGACCTGAGGATAACTTCCAAAATGTTTCATTGGCTAAGTGGCCAACCTCGAAGATTTCAAGGAGTTCATCAATGCGTTCGTTGGGGTTCTTGATCTGATAAAAGCCCGCATAGACGCGCAAATTTTGGCGGACGCTGAGTTTGCCTTGGAGTTTGCTGTAGGCAGACGCATAGTTGATGTTGTTTAAGACATACTCACGATGCTGTGGAAATGACTTGCCGAAGTACTTGATCTCACCACCGTCTGCTCTGGTCAGATCTAGAAGCATTTGAATGGTAGTGGTTTTACCAGCACCGTTGGGACCAAGTAAACCTAAGATTTCTCCCTCACCCAGCTCAAACGACAGGCTATCGACAGCTGTGTAGCTACCGTATCGCTTGGTGAGGTTGGAGACGCTTAAAACGGGGGTCTTCATCTGGTGATTATAGCAGCTCTAGGAGGACATGGTATGAGTGACTACATATCTAATGTTCATGGAAACTCTATTAAAAACTAGTATAATTAGATAAAAATAGAGGACAAAAACTATGACAAAGACGAAAAAAGTCGTACTCTGGTGTTCTGGTTGGCTGGGTCTCAAAGTAGTAAGCTTAGCTGTTGCAGTACTGGAATTGGGCTTATTTAATGTTGAACTATCGGCAGTGGTCATCAATGAAGAAGATCCACATGCTTCTGATATAGAGCAAGTTGGGATGAAGAGTGGTGCTGTGGTGTACGTCGATGGTGATGATATTGCCATCACGGCTGATATTGGGTTATGTATTGGCATACAACCCAAGCCCATTCAGACCTTGGCTCAGCAGTTTCGCTACGGCATCTTCTCGATTGCACAACTCGTGTAATCACGACCCGTGTGCGACCACCAGCCCAGCTACATACTTCACGCCATGTGCTTTAAGTATCTTAGCTGCTTCATTGAGAGTACTGCCAGTGGTGGTGACGTCGTCGATTAACAACACTCGCTCTGGTGGTGCAGCTTCTTTAAAAGGCGTTGCATACTCAAAGATACCAGCCAGTCTCGTTAGTCGTTCATGGCGATCAGTGACGTCGGCTTGTTTGCTGAGATGCTTAGTTCTGCATAGTAGTTCAGTATATGGCAGGCCGCTGCAGGTAGCTAGTTCTTGGGCGATCAACTGAGCTTGGTTAAACCCTCGTTCGTGATAGCGCTTGGGATGAAGTGGTATAGCTGTGATTGCGTCACAGCTGGGAACCAGAGTAGTGTGATGAAGCAATCTTCCTAAGATGCGCGCCACATCTTTAATACCTCCATACTTTAACTGCAGCAGTAACGACTTTAGTGGGCCGGCGAACAGGCCTGCTGCAGTCATGGTATCGAGTTGCTGATCTTCTAACTTAAGCGTCAGGGGGAGTGTGTGGAAAGTAATAGTCTCATAGCAGTCTGAGCAGAGCAGTGACCCCAGTCTTTGGCAGTGGCAGCAGTAGTGGGGGAAGAGAAGATCGAGCAGTAGCTTGCTAAGACTGAGTGACGGCGCGATGATGGAGCTCACTGTGGAAGTCTAGCAGTGGGATCTTACATTTGGCTGTAGTTTGGAGTGGTGGTCGCACCTGGACTCGAACCAGGGACCTCTCGAATGTGAATCGAGCGCTCTAACCAACTGAGACTATGCGACCTAGAGTGACTATTATAGCACTGGTCAAGGTGACAAAGTTTTATTCTAACGCCAACTCTTCACGCAATTGTTGTTGTAGTTGTTGGAGTTGAATAGTATCTGGATACTCCTCAAGCAACGCAGTTACTATTTTCAGCGCTTCTTCTTTTTGATCGTTTTCTAAATGCAGATTGAGCAGTTGAATA
>CAZTEB010000038.1:0-9338 GCA_964612735.1 uncultured Pseudomonadales bacterium | reverse complement strand
CAGTGTTGGGAATGAACCCTTCTCGAGTAATTCGATAATTGCCCTTGGCGTACTCGATGGCAGCAAATGACACACCGATGATGATAAGTGCAGAGACGAGGGTGTAAATCAACCGAACTGAGTCGGTACCAGGGCGAGCCATGGGTCATTATACCAGCTGGGGGCTGCGTTGGGTGAAGATGCGGATGCTAAAATTGCAGTCACAGTATGAAACTTAGGACGATAACTACCACACTTCGCAAAGCATACTCGTATGTAACGCCCTTGGTTGGCATTGACTTGGGGAGCAGTCGAATTCGGATTTGGAATGACACTAAAGGTTTCGTGATCGATGAAGCCTGCTGCTTGGCCGTTGATGAACGCAGCAAGAAAGTGCTTGCCGTGGGCGACGAGGCACTTGCCATGCAAGGTCGGGTTAGTACCACGGTCGAGATACTTCACCCAGTGCGCGGTGGCGAGATGGCCGATGCTCAAGCGACCAAAGCGTTGATACAAGTGCTTCTCCAGCGCGTTTTTGCAGCCTATGCATTTTTTAGACCAGTGGTGATGGTGAGTTTGCCAGCCCACCTAAGTCCTGCCAAGCGAGACGCAACCACTCAGATGTTAGCTGAAGCTGGTGCTCGTGAGGTGGTCACCATCTCACAGTCATTAGCAGCTGCCATTGGAGCTGGTGTGCCGATAGCCGACGTCTCTGGCTGCTTTATGTGTCAGCTAGGATCGGGGGTAATCGAAGCCAGCATTGTATCTCTGGGGAGCACTGTCACGCATCAAAGTAGTACCACGGCTGGAGCATGGTTTGATCAGCGGCTGAGTCAAATGATTAGAAATGAATTGGGGTTGGCTGTGGGTGCGGATGTGATTGAAGTCATAAAGCGCCAAGTAGTGTCTTTTGACCAAAATGACCAACGCTCTCAAGTTATCACCGGTCAAGATACAGCAAGTAATGCTCCTCGAGAGGTTGAGATTACCTCAGAGCAGTGTATGCCGGTCGCGATCGAGTTCGTGACTCGACTTGAGCCGCTGCTTCACAAGGTGTTGGCGCAGGTGCCTCCAGAGTTAACAGTCGATATTGTTGATAAAGGCTTACTGCTTTCGGGCGGATTAGCGCAACTCCATAGCTTGGATCGGTACTTGGTGCACTCACTTGATATACCTGTATCAGTAGTTGATGAGCCCCAGGAGACGGTGGTGCAAGGATTGGCCTTAGCACTTGAACATCTTGATGAGTTTAAGCAGAGCTTGGGGTATTTGACATAATCACTGGAAAGGATGCTAGATGCTAAAGTTCGTTTCACTTAACATTGAAAGCCACGCCCATCTAGAGGAGCGCGTCATTCCATTTCTGCTAGAACAGCAGCCAGACGTCATTAACCTTCAAGAAGTATTTAAGTGTGACGTACCAGTGATAGAAGCAGCCCTGGGGTTAAGGGGGTACTTTTGCCCGATGGGCATCATCGATGAAGTCAGAATTCATCAGCAGCATGCTCTGGGAGAATGGGGTATCGCTCAGTTTTGTCGTTTTCCCGCCACGCATTCTTCAGAGGTGTATGTTAGTCATGGTGATGAACTGCCGCTGTTTCGATATCGCACAGATCCCAACTCGACCAATCGAGTCATCAGTTGGTTGGAGTTTCAGGCACCAGGCTTGGGTAGCGATGGAAAAACCGCTCAGGGTCAAGAGTACACGGTCGCTGCCACTCACTTTACTTGGTCGCCTCGGGGTAGTGCGACTCAGTTGCAGGCTGATCACTTCGCTAGATTAAGACAGATTTTAGACAGACTTCCGAGTATGGTGTTGAGTGGTGACTTTAACTCTCCGCGAAATCAGCCAGATGAAGAGACTGAGTCGAATGTATTTAATCGCCTAGCTCAAAAGTACGCCGACAACATCCCTCCTCAGTATCAAACCTCAATCGACAACCGTATTCACAAAGCCGGTCATCACAACATTCAACTGATGGTTGACGGACTCTTTACTACGCCGGAGTACCACTGCCACAACGTGCGACTGGTTGACGGCGTTAGTGACCATATGGCGATCGTAGCCGAGATAACCAAGCAGCGTTGACCTGGTTGCTATACTAGAAGCAGTGTCGACATCATCTGATCAATCTACTACTTATCACAAGCCTGATAGTATCGAAGAAGCCTGGTCCAATCCGTACTACAAGGGCAAGATTGTGGTGGAGTGTGGCGATGAGTTTTTCAGTACCACTAGTGGTGAGCGCGCTGTCAAAAAGATTCAACAGCTCAAGAAAAAGTATCCCGATCAAAAAGTAAGATCAACTGTGATTCCGCCCAAGGGAATCATGGTATCGCTGCCGCTGAGAGAGGCGTGATGTTGAGCGAGTGGTTCCGGCGTTTGAGTAATGCGCTGGGTTTTGCTCAAACTACTTCCGCTACTTCTTCTTCGGATCTCAATGTTTTATCGACTCAGCTCTCGAAGCCAGTTTCTTTTTCGTACGAAGTCGAGCCGTCTAAAGTGTTTGGACAAGTGGCGCGGCCGGTAGCCTGGGTTGACTTTTACTCCGAGCTCGATGCTAGCTGGAGCTCTCACAAGATGCTGGTTGATACTGGTGCTGACTTGACGCTGTTGCCGAGATACATGGCGGCATTATTGGGACTCGAACTGGATGGAGCTAAGCTGCAGCCGACGCTAGGTTTCGGCGGTCAGCAAGACATCCACTTGATAGAAGATGTCAAAGTGCGACTGGGAAGCGTAGAGCGTCTGATCCCAGTTGGGGTGGCCAGCACCAATAAGATACCACTGCTATTGGGACGGCAGTTGTTTTTAGAGACGTTTGTGACTCGGTTTGAAAAGGATCAGCGGGTGGTGTTTGAGGAGTGATTTGCTGAAGCCACAGCCTGTTTGAACTGCTCACCACGGTCAGCATAATCCTTAAATCTGCCGAAGCTGGCTGCCGCTGGCGAGAGTAGTATCACTGGTTTGCCAGCGTGTTCATCAAGTAGTTTGGTAGCTTCTGCTGTAGCCATAGTCACGGCTTCACTCATGCTTTCTACAAAACAATGTGTGGGAATGTGGCTGGGATTGTTGGCGACATCTTGGAGAGCTTCTAGAATTTTTTCACCAGTAGGCTTGAACAGGATCAACTGCTTGATTGACTGATCTAAGATCGCCTGAGCCAACTCTTCATACTCCAGCCCGCGATCATAGCCACCAGCGATCAACACAATGGGTCGGTCACTAAAACTCTCGAGTGCAGCTGTCGCTGCCTCGGGAGTAGTCGCCAATGAATCATTGTAATACTCGATACCATTGCTTGACGTCACTCGCTCCAGCCGATGGGGAAGAGGCTGAAAGGTTTGGAGTGCTTGGTTGATTTGGGTTGCACTCAAGCCAGCCTCAGATCCAATAATCACGGCAGGCAGTAGGTTCTTCTGGGTGTGCTTGCCTCGTAACTGAAGCTTGTCTAGAGCAATGACGTGCGTCTTTTGATACCACAGTGAGACGTCTTGGATGCTAGCGATGACAGAGGCTTTCCGTCCCTCTCGAGAAACCGTTTCATCAGAGCGGACTGCATCCTGAGCTACGCTTGAACTAAACCCGAGTTTTTTCCCTTGGCTGAGCTCTGCTACTTGAGTGGCCGTAACTGAGTCAACGTCATAGATGACGACGCCACCTGAGGTTTGATGCCGAGTCAGTGCTGTTTTTGCCTCGAGATATTCTTCAAAATCAGCATAGTAATCGAGGTGCTCGGGTGTGATGTCCAGAACAACCGCGATAGCTGGACTGTGTGGGAGCCCTGCTAATTGATGTGATGACAGCTCGAGCACCAGGTAAATCGGTGTGTCTTGGTTCTGCTGAAGTATGTCATCAAGCTCTGTTACTGTTTCCAGCGGAGGTCGGCCGATGTTGCCAGCTAGGATGCTTCGCGTGCCGCCTGTTTGCAGCACATGATGGATGGCGGCAGCGGTAGTGCTTTTACCCTTAGTGCCGGTGACGCCAAGTGTTATCACCGACTGAGAGCTTGCTGTTTGGTTGATCCACTCGAACAACAGCTGAGTGTTTGAAGTAGTGGGTTGGTCTTCAACTGTGATTCCAAATGACGGCAGTGCTCGCGAGGGGACACCGGGTGACTTGATGACTAGCGCTGGTCGACTAGTAAGTGACGACGACAGCGTCACTTCGCCAGCATCGATAACTTTTTGCCATTCGGGGCTAAGTTCATCAGTGGCTTTTTGGTCTACGCCGACGATAGTTGTTTCGACCCCCTGAGCTCTCAAAAAGCGGTAGCTTGAGAGTGCTTCCGCACCAAGACCTACTAGGGCGACCTGGTCGGTTTTTGAGAGGTTGTGGAGGAGTTGGAGGGTTGAGCTCATAAGTTGAAGGGTTTTTAAACAAATTGTATTTGTTCTTTTTCTAATTAGTTGACTTCACACTCCCTGCCTACCGGTAGGCAGGCAACAAGTACTTCTTCAGAACCTTCTCCGCCAGTCAGCGGATCAGGACATTCAGAAGCATTGTTTGCGCTTGATTCGCACTTGTACTATTTTTTCCTAATCTTCCACTACTATATCAGTCAAAAACACATGGTAGGCTGCCGTCAGGCGTGTAGACAAAAGGTATCGGCTATTCCTCGTTAGGGAAAAGCTCTTCCCTCAACATCTTCTCAAACCTGGGAGGCAATCCATGTTCGTTATCCCATCCACGTAGTATCTTTTGAGTCTCTTGTTCTATATTGTTAACCTTTTGTATCACTTTGGTATAGATTTCAGAAAGCATAGTACTTAACCTTTTGGTATCTTTCTTAACCTTTTGATAGCTTAAGTAATAGGCAGCCAAACTTTCCTCATACATACCTACGCAGTCTAGTGGCTTGTGAGGCCCTTTGCCCACTAAGTCAAATGCTGTAGGAATTAGATCGTCGCGTTCAAATAGATTCTGGCCGAAAGCGGCAACTAGTTCGTCTTCATCAACAAATGGATAGAGGATCACGAATGCAAACAAGCACTTAGCACAGTCGCCACACCAGCTGTTGGTGGCGTGACCTCGGTTGCAACTGCGAAAACTCTCGAGGTATCTTGACTCTTTCTTAGCTGATCGAGCGAACAACTGAGCTATCTGCACTTCGTAGAGTGGCCTCAAGAATGAGAAGTAATAAGGCGAACTTGCTAGAAACTTGGAAGCATATGACACAAATGACTGTTCGAAAGCAAAGCTCTTCGAGTACTGATGGTTGATGTTCTGGCCGTGGAACTCGATGTTGCCCTGGTTGGCGCTACGCTCATTCGAGACGGCAATCGCGTCGTAGTCAAATACTCTGCCCACGAACACTGTCAAGAAAGCCAGGTAGGCTGAGAATGGCGTATGACCATTGAGATAGCCTTGCGCGTTCAACTCGAGAAGTTTAGGATCGATAGTTCTGCTGATGGTGATGATTGGTTCGATGCCGCTGACTGTAGTGATGTCTATAGCAGCTTGGGTGGGGTTGAGGAGCACTGCTCCCAGGCTTTCCTTAGGAAGTAGTTGGGTCATGATGTCGAGCGTTACAGCCGAGTCTTTACCACCACCAATTGGAAGCAGTACTCGCTGATAGTCCTCTCGAGAGCTTCTCTGGTGCATGTCAGAAGCCTTGGGTTGTTGATCACTGGTAGCTGCTTGTATCTTCAGCACATCATCTTGACTAGGATCAATGTCATTGACGAAGAAAAACTCGCCGAGTCCTTTGATGAAGAGGTCGTGCCACCACTCGATTTGGTCGGGGCTGAGTGAGCCAGCCTCGATCTTCACCAGGGGAGGACAGGCCGCTTTCCAGTAGCTGGGAAGTTCGGCTAGTCCCAGATGAAAGACGTAGGTACGTAGTTCGACCTCGGGAATAGCATCTACCATTTCTTGGGTGACGCCGTGGATCACTACTCGAGGTGTGAAGATGGTGTTGGGCTCAAGAGCAAGCTCAAATGTAAGCTCCAATCCATCCCGCGTAACTCGGTACGAATATGAACGATAAGTGAGAGCTGAGTGTTGCTCTCTGAGCGCTGAAAATGAAGTGTCTGAACTGCTCATACTGGCATTATACGAGCTGCAATCGACAGTTGGAACTACTAGTTATAGGATATGAAATCCACTGGGGTGCTAGCTGAGCGCGCTCAGTGTGTTCACTTTCAAACATCAAGAATACGTATGTATTACATATTTCTTTAAAAAACGAATATAATCAAGACATATTGTGTTCAATATGATGATTTGTAAAGAATGCCCGGAAGAGCGGACTGTAGTTGGCTCAAGCAGCATAGCGGAGATGCCATTTTTTTTCGGGTTGTGTTTGGAAATCGTGACTAAAAAGTGAGCTAAACCGAAGAAAAAGCGAATAAAAAAGTTTGGCTACCACTTTCTCAGTTCGGGATTCACAAAAAAGACAAATTTAGCGACAATACAGAGGTAGATCTTGGGGTGCTATTCGGTTGCTAAAACTAAAAAATAGAGATAAAAATGCCAAAAAAGAATGATATATCAAGCCAATTATTTGATCTAGATCTTTTTAGCAAATCAAAGACAGCTCTGCTAGAATTGTTGGCAGATCGTCTAAAACGCCCAAACTCGACTACGATCGTCTTTACCCCAAACCCCGAGCAGGTTGTCCAAGCTTTTCAAACTAGATCATTTATGACCAAACTACAGCAGGCAGATCTGCTGTTGCCCGATGGTGTTGGGCTCATCTGGGCATCTCGAGTATTGAGTTGGTTTGGTAAAGCGCAACCTTTGGCAGAGCGGATCACGGGTAGAGAAGTGGCGGCCTGGCTCATCAAAGAAGCTAGTCGGCAGAATCAGTCTGTGTTACTCGTTGGTGGTCAGGGTTACACCCCCTCTGAAGTAGCTCAACTTGGTGAACACGTCACTTGGCTGGAAGGACATATAGATGTTTCGAAGCCCACCAAGGGTGAAGACGAGCAGATCACTGCCACTATCAAGCGGATTAAACCAGCGGTTGTTCTAGTTGCGTTTGGAGCGCCACATCAGGAGGAATGGCTGCTTCGCCATCGAGCTACACTTGAGAAAAATGGGGCTCGAGTAGCCATGGTCATTGGGGGAGCGGCAGACTATATAGTGGGTCGAGTTCCCGAGACGCCTAGTATCATTGAACGACTAGGGTTTGAGTGGTTATTTCGATTGGTGACGCAGCCTTGGCGGTGGAGGCGGCAGTTGCGGTTGGTGGTATTTGTTTGGTTGGTGGTGAGAGAATTACTCTTCGTCAGCTCCGGAGCTCACTCCAAGTAGCCACAGCACAGCTTCCTTCTTGTAGCGTCTGTCACCTCTGGAATTAATCCTGATTGCTGGTAACTTGCCTCGTTTGCCCCAGCGCTTAATGGTTAGGGGAGAGACTCTGAGTAAGTCGGCAACCTCACGAACTGTCAATAAGTCTGGTAGATTATTGATGTTGAGCTTGCTGGCGTCATCGGCTCGGCCAGTCTTTCGATCCTCTTCAGCTGCATCTGCTGGAGCTGCCCCTGTGACTTGATCATCTGCTGGTGCTACGTGCGTATCTGGCATGTAGTGGTCCTTTCCTCTGGGCAGGCAGCCCTAGGTACTCTTAGTATAGTGATGGGTACTTGATGTATCTCCATGAGGAATGGGTCAAACATCATGTATCTATACTTCAACGTAGCAGAGTACTCTCAACAGGGTCAAGGGTTAGTTTTTTAGTGATGAATGGGGGAGTTATTCGTCCACATTTGGCTTTGGGTTGTGTTCGGAAATTGGCGAACATGAGGGTGAATGTTATACACAGTTACATCTTATAATATTATGTTGAAAATCCTATAGTAAATGAGTGTGGAAAAGGTGTAAAATAATGACATGCCTATCTCGAGAGAAAACACAACTATTATCGGTGGCGTTCGATGTCTAGGATCCCAGCGAGCTGATTTTGAAGCTTGGTGTGATGATAAGTATGGAAGTGGTAACTGGCAGTATGGTTTCTTAGTCAAGGTTGCAGGCAGTGAGGAGCCCGTTCTCTTGACTACGCAAGATATGCATAATGTTTTTGTGCTGTCGTATCTGGCAGCTTTTCAAGATACACCTGAGTTGTTGTATGAGTTGGGAAGAGTAGCTAGTGATGTATATGAGTTTGACCCAGAGAACGACCTCGCATCCGGAATAGACTTCACTGTTCAGGAATCTGATAGAACTCACTTTATTGATATCGCAATCAGGTATGCAATGGCACAGCTAGGCATACCATTTTCTGATGCAGCTTCAGTAGTCAATGTTAACAAGGGTGGAGATGTCATCCCTGGCACAGATGAAGAGTGGTTTGTGTATCTTAGCCCAGCCTCGTTGCCTGTCCCTGAGAACTTGGGTGTGTTCCTTCCAGATGAAGAGCAACCGTTGATACAAGGACTCGCCGACTGTCCTAAAGGATGGCTTGATCACGACGGTCCGTTGAGTCCAGAGGATTTGTATCAGCTTTCTCGAGTATTGGTTGCAGTCAGCGAATAAGTTCTTGAGGTTGCTGTCTCACAAAAAAACCCGCTTGCGCGAGTTGTTTTGTCCGAATTTGATTCTGGAACACTATTTGGACTTACCAAGTTCAATACTATCTTTTTTTTCCATTTTGTCAACAGTTTTTGCTATGTGGACCGGACGGGATTCGAACCCGCAAATTCGGAATGGTAAGTCCAAACTGCTACCAAAACCCGGCCCACGTACGCCAGCTTATAGCGGAGCAATCTTACATTTAGCTGACATTTGTTTGATCAGCTCGCTTGACAAATGGTGGGGTAGAGGTACACTTCGAGGTAGTAACGTCTACAACCTTCTAGGTTAGATATAAACAAGAAATAGTAAGGAGATGTAGTATGAATAATGAAGACTATAAGTCACAATTCAACTCACGAGAAATCACTAAACTGGCACAGCAAACCTCCGATAGACATGACCTTGGCTTAGTTTTTGAAGACGAGCCTGTTAGTTTTGCTAGGGAGCAATCAGCTTTTATGATTGGGTTGTTTAATGGAGATGATCAGGGTGTCGAAGAGGAACCAACATATGCTCAGGACCTAGTCGATGGGGTGTTTAGAAATGCTAGGGCTAGAGGAGCTAGGCAAGAACAGGGGGATGATGCTTCTTGGCCAAGGTTCCCGACTGCTGCTCAAAGAAAGGCTGATCGTTCGTTTGGTCTTGGTCGAGGAGAGGATGTACAAACTGATGACGACTCTCAAGATAGAGGGAGACGATTTGGTTTTGGTCTTGGTCGTAGGGGAGAGAGAAACGGGTTTGGCTTGAGAAGAGGGGGTGCGACCTCTGATTTTCAGTCTGGAGATGATGCGGCGTCTAACGCGGATGACGAACAGTGAGTGAGAGAACAGAGAAGAGGGTT
>CAZTEB010000037.1:0-9673 GCA_964612735.1 uncultured Pseudomonadales bacterium | reverse complement strand
GGAGCCGATGTGAATGTGGTAAAGCTTGGCTGCTTACTCCACGACATCGGCAAAGTCTCAGATGAGGTAGAAGGTAGTCACGTCGAACTAGGCGTCAAAGTCGCAAAGAAGTACGGCTTACCTCAGTCAGTCGTCGACTGCATTGCCCAGCACCACGAAGACGAACCCTTCACTGGACCCGAGCAAATGCTAGTCTACATCGCCGACGCTATCTCTGGCGCTCGACCTGGGGCTCGGTATGAAAATTATGACGAGTACGTAGAGCGTCTCCAAAAGCTTGAAGAGGTAGCTACCCAGCATGATATCGTCAAGCAAGCTTACGCAATCCAAGCGGGTCGTGAAATCAGAGTGCTACTCAGTCCTGAGAAATCTAAGGACGATGATGTGCAAGTACTGGCAGGCAGAATCAGAGATGAAATCAAGGAGAAGCTTACGTACCCTGGTACTGTCACGGTCAACGTCTCGAGAGAAACTAGAGTACAAGAAGTAGCTACCTAATTGGCTAGAGCAAAAAAGCTATAAAACTACGATATACTTAGGGCACCATGCACACTATTTTAACTATTGCTCAAATCACCATCGCTGTTTTACTGACAGTAGCCATACTACTCCAAGCCCAAGGCTCAGGGCTTGGTAGCACCTGGGGTGGCGGTGGCGAAACCTATCACACCCGCCGAGGACTTGAGAAAGTATTATTTAACGCCACTATCACTGGTGTCGTCTTATTTATTCTGGTATCTCTTGGTGTGTTGGTAGTATAAGCTGGGTTAGTCACCCAAGCCTCTACCCCGTATAATAGTTTCATGCGTCGTTACTACTGGTACCTCACCGCGTTTCTCAAAAAGCACGGCTTGGTGATGATTGCCTCGATAGTCGCCGCCATCGTTATTTTTTCACTGATTATCCCCAGGGTCTTAAGTACTATAGAAAATAAGAAACGCAGCTATATCGGCGTCGTTGCCCAACCCACAATTTATGCTCTTCCCCCCAAGGTCCTTGATGATATTAGTTCTGGCTTAACTAAAGTTGAAGCTGATGGCACTGTTAGCCCCAGTGTCGCGGAGCGCTGGGTAGTCGAAGATGACGGTCGACACTATAGATTCGTAATTAGACAAAACCTCCAGTGGCATGATGGCACCCCCGTCAACCCCGACGACTTTGAGTTCAACTACAAAGATGTTGAGGTGCTGACGTCACCAAATGACATCATCTTCAAGCTACCAGAACCCTTCGTACCATTTCCCCAAGTAGTTTCGAGGCCGCAAATTAGAATGGTTCCAGAACGACACATGGTTTTCTTCGAGAGAGACGTACCGATGGGTGTAGGTGCCTTCCAAGTAACTGACTATGCTGAAGATGAAAATGGCAAGCTGAGCGAGATTGTACTTGATAGCCCTAGTGAGCGCAGGATTTATCGGTTCTACCAAACTGAACAGCGCGCCATCACTGCCTATAAGTTGGGTGAAGTAGATATACTGCCTGATCTTTCAGCCACGTATGACATAGGCGACTGGGACACCACCAGCGTCAATCGTGAACTGCGGACAGACAGGTACGCTGCCATATTCTTCGACAATGCTAATCCTTTATTTAGCAAAAACGTTCGCCAAGCTCTCTCGTATGCTCTACCGAAACCAACAGAAGACATTAGGGCTACCTCACCGATCAATCCCCAGTCTTGGGCCTACCTAGAAGGCGGCAGAGGATATGACTACGATCTTGATCGGGCTTTTGAGCGACTGTTTGATCAACTCCCACCCCAGCCTCTCACCTTTGACTTGATCACAACCAGCACCTTTGAAGCTGAAGCTGAAGCAGCCAAGCTCGCTTGGGAAGAATTTGGTAGATCGGCTGTCGAGCGCTGCCAAAGTGGCGATGAAATTGAGGATAAAGAACAGTGCCCTAACGCTGCTGTCTCAATCACCGTGAGGGTAAACAACTTCCCAGATCTGTCTTCGTTTGACGCAGCTATCATCGGCCAACAGATCCCACCCGACCCCGACCAGTATCACCTCTGGCACTCAGAACAGAGCACTAATTTCACTCACTATAAAAACACCAGGATTGATGCCTTACTTGAGCGTGGCCGCGTCACCGCAGATGCCAACGAACGTCAAGCCATCTATCAAGAATTTCAACAGTTTTTCTTAGAAGATGCTCCGGCCGTGTTCTTGCGGCACCTCTACAGCTACCAGCTACAACGAACCTAATGAAGCATTATGAAGCTTGAGTTAGCACAGACCACTACCCACTACCAAGTCATTGGCTCGGGCTCACCACTCGTGCTACTACACGGCTGGGGGTGCGACTGGCAAATCTGGTCACCCGTCATTTCAAGGCTGTCGCAAAAGTATCAACTCATTATTCCAGACCTACCTGGCATGGGATCATCGCAGTTATCAGCACCTAGTTGGAGCTCAAAGGAGTATGTAGCTTGGCTACATGAGTTCATACCAAACGTCTTGGGTTCAAAGAAGTACTCACTCCTTGGTCACTCATTTGGTGGCAAAATCGCAGCACTCCACGCTGCTTCCAAGCCTTCAAGGTTGCAAAAATTAATCCTAGTGGATGCCGCAGGCCTCCCACTCGACCTGACAGCCAAAGAACGAGTCATTACTACGATTGCCAACACACTACCCGATGCTTTGAAGCAGATGATCCCTCAGAGCATCATTAACAAAGCACTTGACATCCTAAAGACGGCGGGTGATTATCAAACAGCTACTCCCCAACAACAAGCCATTCTCAAGCGGATAGTCAGAGAGGATATTAGTGATCAGCTAGGTCTGATCACCACTCCGACTCTTCTTATCTGGGGAGCTAATGACACAGCAACACCCATCAGTAAAGCAAAGATATTTAACCAAATGGTTAAGCATTCTCAGCTCACTGTCATGCCAGACGCTGGCCACTTCCCATTTGTCGATGATCCCAATTCGTTCTCAACTGCTATAGAGGAGTTTTTAGATGAGTAGCAAAAGTACCCTACTAGCCATTCTGCAACAGGCTGAGTATGACCGAGCAGACTTTACAAAATGGGTTCAGAACCATCAGCAAGAAGAGGCAAAAATAACACCAGAAAAATGGACGCTGAAACTTCGAGTAATTTCAATACTATCGTTATTATTCTTTTGGCTACCACTTCCCACTGCATTGCTTCTGGCACTTACTATGGTGCAGCCCATTGAAACTTTGCTACGCCTCAGCTTTTACACACCCGCCATGCTGAAGCTTCGCATCCTCCAGCTTAGAGGCATGAAGGTTGTGGCTATAGCAGGCAGTTACGCCAAGACCTCCACAAAACACATCGTCAAACATGCCTTGGGTGATGAACTCCAAGTGGTAGTTACCCCCAAGAGCTACAACACGCTTCTTGGCATAGCTAAAGTAATATTAGGAGAGCTACCACTATCGACCCAAGTCTTCGTGGTTGAAATGGGTGAGTTTAATCACGGCGACATTAAAGCACTCGCCAATCTAGTAAATCCTGATGAAGTCATAATTACTCCCCTGGGTCGTCAACACCTCGAGCGATTTGGAAGTGTTGAAGCCATTGCTGATCAGATGAAAGACCTGGTGACTCATCTCTCTCAGGATCCTAAACACATCTTGCTAGCTGAAGAGAATGAGCGCTTTTTTGGCGAATATAATCTGCCCCTCTACGGCTCTAGTGACCACTCCAAACTTCAAGTGATCGGCACTGACGTTTCTAAAAGAGGCACTGACTACAAAATCAAGATTGGGGAGCAGGTCTTATCAGGTTTCCTACCACTTTTTGGAGCGCACCAAGTTCGCAATGCTCTAGTAAGTATATGGCTAGCTCAAAAACTCGATATAAAGCCGGCTACCATAGTTAGCAAACTAACTACGGTCCCTTATATAGAACGCCGCCATCAACCTCACTTTGCTGCAAATAACGTAGTGATTCTTGATAACAGCTATAACACAAACCCAGATGCTGCCGTCGCCTCATTGCAGTTACTACAGCAGTTGGCAACTAAAGACAGAGCTCTCGTCATCACCGCCGGATTCACCGAACTTGGCAAGCAAACACATCAGATACATGAAGCCTTTGGTAAACTCTTACCCACTTATACCGAGTACCTAGGACTGGTTAACTCTCCTTGGGTGCATGATATTGTCAAAGGTTTTATTAGCGCGGGAGGTCACAAGGATCATGTTATGATTGGCAAAGATATTGATGAAGCCTTTGCCAAAGCAGAGTCTTTCGTCAAACCAAATGGCGTGGTGTTGTTTGAGGGTGGCTATCGAGAGATATACGTCTAATACCACTAAGCCACACCACCAACTACTCGGCCCAAGGAGAATAGTATGAAGAAGCTTGCAGTTTTTTTCGGTGGTATTACCGTCGAACACGAAATTTCAGTGATCACAGCCGTTCAGCTTATGAAACAAGCTGATCCTGAAAAGTATCAAGTACTACCCATCTACATCGATAAATCTGGCACGTGGTGGACAGGAGAGCAGCTACTTGATACCAACTATTTTGCTTCAATCGATCTCTTTCAGCCAGAGGGGCTCAAGCCTTTTTCTTTGTCACTAAATAAGGATGACGCTGAGATTGATGTAGCCATCCTCTGTTTCCACGGTGCGTACGGTGAATCAGGTAATGTCCAAGGCGCCCTAGAGCTAGCTGGAATACCATATCAAGGCCCTGGTGTAACCAGCTCAGCTATCTGTTTTGACAAAATAGTTCTCAGACAAGTCTTAGCTGCTGAACAGATTGCTCAGCCTGAGTATACTTGGTTTACTAAGCATCAATGGCAAACAGAACCTGAAGTTATCGCTCAGAACATTAAAGAACTTGGCTATCCTGTCTTCGTGAAGCCCGCCAACGGTGGCTCAACCATCGGTATTCAGAAAGTTGCTAGTGATACTGAGATCAAAAAAATCATAAATGAGGTTCTGCGGTATGATCACAGGATTATCGTCGAGCGTGAAATCACCGACTGCATAGAAGTTAACGTCTCGGTACTCGGACTAGAAGGCAGCTCACAAGCCTCTGTCCCGGAACAACCAATTAAAGCCGATGAGTTCCTCAGCTATGCCGACAAGTATCAGCGTGGCGGTGGTAAAAAGAGTGGCATGGCAAGTGCCACCAGAAGAATTCCTGCTCCGATCAGCAGCTCTGCTACACAAAAGGTGCAAGAATTAGCTCAGAGAGTGTTTCATGTCCTAGGATGCAGTGGTGTCATCAGAATCGATTTCTTCATCAACCCCACCACGGAAGAAATGTTCGTGATCGAGCCAAACACCATACCAGGTAGCATGAGCTACTACCTATGGGATGCTACTGACGTCTCGTATCCTGAATTGATCGATAAGCTAGTTGAAGTAGCAGAACAACGCCAACGACAAACTGAAGAGCTGACAACCTCTTTCGAGAGTAATGTGCTTGAGAAGAGCTCAGTGTAACCACACGCAGGCGGTGAGTGCAAACCCCGACCTAGCGTCGGGTTTTTTGCAGCTGTAAAGCTCGACCGTCTCCAACCGCCACACCAAACTGAAGGACGGCAGTGACCACCACGATCACTCGCACAGCAGTAGCTTGCTCGAACATACTCAGCACATAGAAAAATATTCCTAAGCCTAACACTCGACCTGCGTTTAGAAATACTTCACGATCGACGAAATAGACATAGTTGTCAGTACTATCACCATCATCCTGAGCGTCAATTATGTAATACAACAGCGGCGTATGACCAACCGACCACATAAACTTGATAGACAGCTCGTAAGCTACAATGAAAATGACGGCACTCAAAGCGGTAAATACAACTGAGAAATAGAGTGAAAATGCTAGGTTCACCATCAACCCAACCAACAAAAATAACAGTCGCCCACTTGGCTTAAGTTTGCGAGCAACCACATAGAGACTTGCTGCAGTCACTAGAGCCGCGACTGATTGAGTGATGCCAAGCTCTTGCTCACTGCCCAGGAGCAGAAATACTACCAAAGCCCCGATGAACGTATTAAGGCCATTAGAGATACCAATGCAAACTTCACCAAAGCGCACCCAGTTCCACACTCTAGAGCTTTTACCTAGAGTGTGCTTGGAAAAGCTACGTAGTGGTGTAGAAATACTGCTGATACTTCGAGCTGAAGCTAGCAAGAGCAGAATACTTACCAGCGACACCACCTGATATCCTTGCTCCAAGCTTAATCCCCTAACCATTACTGTCCAGTGTAAAAAGAGCCCAATTACAAACGGTGATAGTATTCCTGCCAAAGTGGCCAAGACTTCCTCGAGTCCAAAAAAGTAAGTGCGCTCTTGATCAGTAGTAACTTCACTCGTCAATAAGTGGCGATTACCCCAATACAGCGCAGCCGGTATACCACCCAAAAAGCCGAAGAATACACTACTGACAAGTGAGATCTCCGACATATACATTAGGGTGCTTATCACTATGCCCTGTCCCACCAAACCAAACGAAACTAGTCTTGATTGGCGAACGCGCTCGAGCAAAAAACTATTAACGTAGAAAAAGATAGCTATGGCACAAAAGTAACCCACGTTATAAGCCGCCACTGCTGTAAAAGTGCCAGTTTGGCGATATATGAAAGCATTCACAAAGATGTGTAGCATGGGAGCACTCAACTCGAACAATACTGTCGAAAGCAGTAATCGCTGAGCACCACCACTCAAAGAGCGAAAAAACCGCAACTCACGCTCAAGTCTGGTAGATAAAAATGTGTGTGTGACAAACATACTTGTTTCCTAGCGCTCGCTGAAGATCAGTAGTATACTCAACACCTGCATGACACACAGTACTCGAATCATAGTAAGCATAACCTTAATAGCCGCTGCCGCTGTCCTAACAGCTTGCACTCCTCCCAATCCTCAAGAGACTAACATTACACTAGACAGTGAGCAACTAGACGCCAATCAAGGTATTGATCCCAGCACCGTGCCCCAGTCGTCATCATATGCGATACAACAACCAAGTACTACTTTACAACAAGGAGAGACCGTGAACAACCAATCACCCATTAGCGCCAGCCAGGCAACCATTACAACTAGCAAAGGAGACGTAGTGGTCCAGCTTTACGCTGATACTGCACCTGGCACCGTTCAAAACTTTCTTCAGAAAGCAAAGAGTGAGTATTACCAAGGCCTTACTTTTCATCGAGTCGAAGACTGGGTGGTGCAAGGAGGAGACCCCCTTGGTAATGGCACTGGAGGTGGACCACTCCCCACTGAACTGAGCGATGTGCCATTCAAAGAAGGCAGCTTGGGCGTTGCTCGAGGCGGCAACATTGAGATAAGCAATGACTCTCAGTTTTTCATCTGCACCAAAGACTGTAGTTGGCTTACCGGTCAGTACACCAACTTCGGAGAAGTAGTCTCTGGCATGGACATAGTTAAGGCAATTGAGATCGGTGATACCATTGAGGCTATCACCTATGAAGAATAGTTATAACTTGTAATGACCAGAACGTTTGTCGGCCTCGTGGCAGGACTAGGTTTCTGCTTAGTCGCACTTTCGTTGGTTTGGGCTGGTTTTACTACTCGAGCCACAGTACGCCATCTCGAAAGATTTGAAACTGCTGAAGCTATTACCACTTCAAAAAGCGCACTACCTGTCGCTCGATTTTTAAATCAAGTTACCTTTCAACAGCTTTCAGATGCTCGACTTTGGGTACAATTACTTGAGCTACCCCCCCTTATTCACCAGCTTCGCCTTCAAGCTCTATCGGCCAGCACTGCACTTTCCAGTGCCGACACAACTCAACCACTCATTGAGTCTTCCACACTCGAACAGTTGAGCTTTATGTTACAACGATTAACAGCTGACGTTGAGCAAAGTTGGCTGTTAAGCAGTACTCATCAATCTCAGGCAACTACCCATCTCACACAAGCCAGTGACTTGGTGCAGCTGCTGCAACATATCACCCAAACCAAACAACGCTACCTCATTTTCTTTCAGAACAGTGACGAACTACGAGCCACGGGTGGCTTCATCGGCTCATATGCGCTACTTGAGCTAGATCACGGCAAGATACGACAGCTGTCATTTCAAGACATCTATGAACCTGATGGTCAATTCACTGGGTACTACCCAGCACCACCTGGAGTTGAAGAGTACCTGAGTGGCGGCAATGGCCTAAGGCTACCCGACGCCAACTGGTCACCCGACTTTCCCACCAGCGCACAACAAGTACTACAGTTTATGGCACTAGGAGGCGTCACAGACATCGATGGAGTCGTAGCGATAAATTCTCAGGTACTAGTAGCACTACTCGAAGTCGTGGGAGAGCTCTATCTTCCTGATTACGGCATCACCGTCACACCAAGTAACATTCTCACACAAGCCCGAGCTGATCGCGACGAATTTTTTGCTGGTAGCAAACAAAAAGTCCACTTTTTAGAAAGTGTCTTTACGCAGCTGAAGCTACAAGCAGCTCAACTTGATGCCGATCAAACTATGAGATTAGCTGACGTTATTAAAACTGGACTCGAGCATAAAGACATCCAACTCTACAGCCATGATCCTATTGCTCAAACTATCTGGGATCAATACAACGTAGCAGGCAGAGCTCTGCCTCCTTCAGATGGCTATTATCTCTACTGGATCGAGTCAAATGTGGGCATCAATAAAGCTAATAGCGCCATATCCCGCCAGCTTGAAATAACTCTTGGTGACACCACCAGCACTATCGAAGCAGAGTTCATCAATCATCACTCCACAGAAACTGAACTTGGATACACGAACTACCAACGACTTCTGATTCCGACGACGTATCAAGTCGCTAACGTCATGCACGGCGATCAGGATATCACCTGGAGATCTAATCTTGTTACCACAGATGCTGGGGAGGAGCTGCAGCAAATCGGCTTTTTAATGCAAGTTCCTGCTGCCAATACAAGTAACGTCACCATTGAACTCACTACCCCAAGCTCTCAAGCTCCTCACCTCACCCTTCAGAAGCAATCAGGCCTTTCACCCACGCCCATCATCATCAACTACGCCGGTGAACAGTACCACCACTTGCTTGAACAAGATGTGGTACTAGAGCTAAAAACATCAGCTACCAGATAGGTGCTACAATACTGCCACCATGAAGCAACAGGTGAGAGATCAAGTTAAAGAGCTGGTGGATACAGCAGAAAAACTGCTGGCTTCAACCAATCAAGACGAGTTTCAACAACAGCACGATCAGCTCGAGCAACAGACACTCGAACCTGACTTTTGGCAAACGGCTGGAGCTCAGCGCGTCATGCAGCAGCTCTCCTCACTCAAGGAGCAGCTAAGTCAAATCACGACGACCAGAACCCTGCTCGATGACGTCCAGACTTTAGTAGAGCTTTTGGAAGAAAGTAGTGAAGACCACCCGGACTACGACCAAACCACTAGCGAGCTTGCTTCCAAACTCGATCAGCTCGAAAAAGCACTCAAAACACTTGAACTAAATCAGTTTCTAGACGGCCCATACGATAGCGAAGGAGCCATCATCTCGATTCATCCAGGTCAGGGTGGCACCGAAGCAATGGACTGGGCTGAGATGCTACAACGAATGTATAGCCGCTACTTCGAGCGTAGAGAGTGGAAAGCTACCCTGCTCAGTGAAACCAGGGGGGAAGAAGCTGGTATCAAAGAAGCTTCATACGAGATTTCAGCTTCATATGCCTATGGATATCTCAAGGGGGAGG
>CAZTEB010000036.1:0-9744 GCA_964612735.1 uncultured Pseudomonadales bacterium | reverse complement strand
CTACCTAGCTTCGTTTTCTCCTTAGCCATTTCTCTAAAGACATGACCTGATGAGAGATACGGAATATCAAACTTTTCAGAAAGCAGGTTGCCTTGTGTCGACTTTCCTGCACCCTGGATACCAACTAACACTATTTTCATGGTGTCCTTTGTTTATAAATACTTTTCGTAGTCTTGACCGACTAACATACTTTCTACTTGCTTGGCAGACTCTAGTACTACCGAAACCACAATCAAAACGCTTGTGCCACCGATGGCCAGTGATGCTACTCCAGTGAGCGCCTGCGCAATTGAAGGCAAAATTGCAATGAAGCCCAGAAACACAGCGCCCACCAGTGTGATTCTAGTCACTACAAACTCCAAAAAAGTTTTAGTAGGAGAACCAGGTCTAATCCCTGGCACAAATGCACCACTTTTCTTAAGCTCGTCCGAGATGTCACCAGCATTGAAGAAGATCATCGCAGAGAAAAATGTGAATGCAAACACTACGGCAAAATACACAGTCATGTACACGGGTGAAGTCTGAGAAAACCACACCGTCAGTCGCAAGCCCAGATCAACTAACTCCTGCCTACCAGATGAAAGCAACAGTCGTCCGATAAAAGCTGGCGCTAGCATAATTGAGACAGCGAAGATAATCGGCATCACACCAGCTACATTCACCCTAATCGGAAGATGGGTAGTTTGACCACCATAGCTTCTGCTACCACGCACTCGCTTGGCATACTGAATAGGCACCTTCCGAATAGCTTCATTCATAAACACAATAAGACTGATTACAGCAATGAAGACTACAGAAAAGACAACATTAACAAGCACTTGTTGACCAGCGCCTACTGAGATAGCTTGGATAAGCGCTGTAGGTAATTGACTCACAATAGCTGCAAATAGAATCATCGAGATACCGTTACCCAAGCCATAGAGGCTGATCAACTCACCCAACCACATCACCACCATGGCTCCCGCGACCAAACTCATAATCACAGCTATTAAGCTCAGAGGGTCAACGACGGTCAAAAGCTGTTGCGAGTTAAGCAATGCCAAAACCGAGATGCTTTGCACCACCGCCAGCGGCACAGTCAATAAACGGGTGTACTGATTTACTCGTTCCTTACCAGCCTCACCCTCTTTCTGCATTTCCTTAAGAGAAGGGAACACCATCGCACCCAACTGCATAATAATTGATGCCGTGATATACGGACTGATTCCCACAGCCATCACAGAAAAATTGGAAAGCGTACCACCTGAGAAAATGTTCAAAAAACTCAAAAATTGATTTGAGTCAAACAACGCCCTAAGACTAGCTAAATCAACTGCTGGAACAGGGATGTGTGCTAGCAGCCGATATACTGCAAAGATTGCTAGCGTAAAGAGTAGTTTATTGCGCAGTTCAGGAGTGGAAACGATTTTCTTGAGGAGTTTAAGGATGCTATCCACGGTGTGTATGTATGATGTACCAGAAAGAACAAGTATATCGCACCTTACTCTATCTGACCACCAGCCTTTTCAATTGCTACTCGAGCACCTTTGGAGACCCGAAGTCCCTTCAGGGTCACCTTTTTAGAAAGTGTGCCAGTGTTAATAACCTTAGCTTTCTTAAATCGATGATCGATGACTTTTTCGAGCTTAAGTGTGTCGAGGGAGATACTGTCACTCGACATGTTCTGGATATCAGTAAGAGTAATCTCAGCTGTTGGGCGAACTACATTGAATCTACCCTTGCCTCGCCACATCGGCATTCGCTTGATCAATGGCAGCTGCCCACCTTCGAACCAAAGTGCTGTACCGCCACCGTTTCTCGACTTTTGACCCTTGGTGCCTCTACCAGCAGTGTGACCACCCTTGCCCGAACCAAAACCACGACCAACGCGCTTGGCGCTAGACTGAGTAATACTGGTGAGAGAGTGTAGCAATGACATGAGTATAACTATTTGGCTTTCTTAGCTGTTGTTTTTTTGGTTGCGGACTTCTTTGTAGTAGCCTTTTTAGCAGGCTGCTTTTTGGTAGTTTTCTTACTTGATGTAGCAGCATCGGCCTTTTTAGCTTCATCACTAGTAGCCTTTGCTTTTTCTTGGAGCTCCTTAAGCTTGGCAGCCTCCTCAGCCTCAATGTCAGCAATTGATCTGAGCTTAATGCCCTTGAGCTCTACCAATCTAGTAATCTGAGCCAGAGCTTCAAAAGTTGTGTAAACATTAGAAGCTTGGTTTTGGGTACCCAGAATTTTAGCTGAGATGTCGCGAACGCCAGCAGCTTCTACTACGGCTCTAACTGGACCACCGGCAATAACACCTGATCCTTTGGGGGCTGGTTTGAGCAGCACCACACCAGCGCCTTTTTTGACTCGTAGTGCGAAGGGGATGGTAGTACCATCGAGTGGCACTGTGATTAATTTCTTCTTAGCTTTCTTGATACCTTTACGAATAGCAGTCACCACATCACCAGCCTTACCAAGTCCAACTCCAACCTGACCTTTCTTATCACCAACTACCATCAACACCGAAAAGCCAATTTTATTACCACCCTTGGTCTTTTTTGAGACGCGGGAGATCTGAATGACTTTTTCTTCAAACTCAAGTTGCTCTGGTGATTGTGATCTGTGTTGTGCCATATACTCCTATACTTGAATGCCTGCTGCTCGTATAACTTCAGCTACCGCATGGAGCCTACCGTGATAACGGTAACTACCACGGTCGAAAGCTAGCTTGGCAACCTTCTGTTTCTTCAGTTGCTCAACCAATGACTGAGCTATTAATGTGGCTTTTTCTATCTTTGTTCCCTTGAGAGCAGCTTTGCCCTTACTCAACATAGCATCGTTACTAGCAGCGATAGTGACACCCTTGTCATCATCGATTACTTGCAAGTACGTGTGCTTGTTTGATCGAAACACACTCAAACGAGGTCGCTGAGCTGTGCCGCGCACTTTACCCCTAACTCGCTTCTTACGCTGGGTCGCTAGTTGCTGTCGTTTCTTTGCGTTCATACTATCTTACTTAGTCACTGCCTTACCTGGCTTCTTGCTAACTTCCTCATCGCTGTAACGGATGCCTTTGCCTTTATAAGGCTCTGGTGGTCTGACAGCTCTGATATCAGCCGCAGCTTGACCAACCACTTGCTTGTCGATGCCCTCAATGTGAATAGTGTCGTTGCCCTCTACTGAGAACGTAACTCCATCTCGAGGCACTACATCAACCTGATGTGAAAAACCGACAGAAAGTGACAACCCTTGACCTTTGGCAGCTACGCGATAACCCGTACCCACCAGCTTCAAAGTTTTTTTATAACCTTCGGTCACACCCACTACGGTATTTTCTATCAAGCTTCGTACCAAACCATGAAAAGCCTTGGTACTTGGCTCATCATCTTTGCGAGCCACCACGAGTTGTTCGGATTCCTGAGCTACGGTGATCCCTGGTTGAAGCATAGTTTGCAACTCACCCTTAGGACCTTTAACCACAACAGCGCTATCACCTATAGTCACGGTGACACCACTTGGGATCGTAATAGCTTTTTTACCAATTCTTGACATACTTGTATTACCAAATTTGACACAATAGCTCACCACCAGCATTCTCTTTGCGGGCTTGAGCATCAGTCAAAATACCTTTGCTAGTCGACACTACTGTGATGCCGTATCCATTAAGTACTCGGGGTAGATCTTTAGCACCTGCATAGAGTCTACGACCAGGTCGAGACAGGCGTTTCACATCAGTGATTGCTGGCTGCTCACCAACATACTTCAGCTCGACAATGATTGTGGCTTGTGGCTTGGTGGGCTCAACTACTACATCTTTGATGTATCCCTCAGCCTTCAAGATCTGAGCCAGAGACTCTTTAATCTTGGAGTGAGGAACCACTACACGATCATGCCCTGCCATCAGAGCATTCTTAATGCGAATAATCATGTCTGCGATCGGATCTGTCATATTACTTACTTGCCTTTACTACGCCAGGTAACTCACCCTTTGAAGCCAACTCACGGAATGTAAGACGGCTTAACCCAAAGTACCTCATGTATCCCTTAGGACGGCCCGTTATTGTACATCGGTTTACTCCTCGAGTCGACACGCGGTTAGCTTTTTGCTGACCAGATAACTTCAGGCGACTTCGCGCCTTTAGAAGTTTCTTAGATTTTGCTACTTTTGACTTTTTAGCCATGATTCTTCCTTATGGGTTACTTCTTTTCCTCTTCCTTGGCAAAAGGCATGCCAATTTTTTCGAGTAATTTCATACTATCTTGATTGGTTTCAGCAGTTGTGACTATCGTAACCTGAAGACTTCTAATCTTTTCTATTGTATCGTAGTCAATCTCTGGGAAAATAATTTGCTCTTCAATTCCCAGGCTGTAGTTGCCTTGACCATCAAATGCTGTGCGAGATACACCTTGAAAGTCTTTGACACGTGGTAGGCCTATAGAAATTAATTTGTCCAAAAACTGCCACATTCGCTTGCCACGCAATGTAACCATTACACCCAGAGGATCACCTTCGCGCATCTTAAACCCTGCAATGGACTGGCGAGCTCGAGTGACTTGAGGCTGTTGGCCTGCGATAATCCTGAATTGCTCAACGATGTTATCAATTACCGTCATGCGAGCTCGAGGATTCTGAGGAAAGTCAGCCACACCGATGTTGACAACTACCTTGGAAATCCGTGGCACTGCAAAAATGCTAGCTTTCTTAAGCTCATCACGCAGCTCAGACATGATCTCTTGCTGGTAGCGTTGCTGCAATCTATTCATACGTTACTTCTTTTTTACCTCTGGAACTGGCTTGCCAGTTTTCTTAAATACTCGCTGTTTACCATCTTTGGTCATGGCATAACCTATTCTGTCTCGCTCACCCTTATCATTAATAATTGCCACCTTACTGACATCTAAAGCTCGCTCTCGTCTGACTCTATCACCAGATTGACCAGCGTATGGCTTCACATGCTTAGTGTAAATATTAGCGCCCTCCACCAATACAGTGTTCTTCTTAGGGAAGACACGCATAATAGTGCCTTGCTTTCCCTTGTCTTTTCCGGCAGTAACGAGGACTGTATCCCCAGCTTTTAATTTCATATATATCTCTTATTACACATGGTGTTTAGATAACTTTCTAATCACACTAAACACGGCTTATAAGACCTCCGGCGCCAAACTAGCAATTTTGTTATACCCTCGGTCTTTAACTTCTCGAGCAATTGGTCCGAAAACTCGAGTCCCAACGGGATTAGTGTTTGTTCTAGACTCGACTACTACGGCAGCATTGTCATCAAAGCGGACATACTCACCAGTTGATCGTCTCGTCTCTTTACGAGCTCTGACTACAATAGCTCGAACTTTCTCACCCTTCTTCACAGTCCCCCTGGGATCTGAGGCGATGACAGAGGCGATGACCATATCACCAACATACCCAAACCGCCGCTTAGAGCCACCATAAACCTGGATAACTCGTAGTTTGCGAGCACCACTATTATCGGCCACCTCTAGTACAGATCGTAGTTGTATCATACGTTACTTTGCAGTCTCTTTCTTAGTTGCTTTAGAGGCTTTTACCTCCTCGGTCTTCTTACTCTCCTGAGCAGCTTGCTCATCAGTTAGCACCTTGAAGCGCTTTGTTTTACTAATTGGTCGCATCTCACCAATGGTGACACCTTGACCCAACTCAAGTTTCATATCTTCATAATGACAAGCATATTTTTTGCTGCGCTTAACGTACTTCTTGTACAACGGATGCTGCCATCGAGTCGTCACAGTTACGGTAGCTGTCTTATCGTTCTTCAGTGAAGTTACGATACCTTGTAGTGTTTTCATATTACGCCTTACTTTCAGCTTGTTGTGTACGAGCTGTTTGAGTTAGCGCTCCTTTGATTCGAGCGATGTCATCAGCTAACTTTGAGGGCAGCGAGGTGTCACTCAACTTACCCACTTTTTTCTGCAGTCGCACTAAGCCCAACTGCTGCTGCACTTGCGACAGTTGCTCGCGCAACTCTGCAGGAGTCTTAGTAACTAGTGCTTGTACGTCTTTTTTCTTCATACTTACTTCGATACTATGCTGGTGCGAAGTGAGATCTTGTGACCTGCTTTTCGCAGTGCTTCTTTTGCTATTTCCTCTGGGACACCGCCCAACTCAAATAAGATTGTGCCTTGTTTAACATTTGCGACATATCTATCGATGTCTCCTTTACCGCTGCCCATCTTGACGCCAACTGGTTTCTTGGTAACGGGTTTATCTGGAAAAATACGAGTCCAGTACTTACCCATTCTTTTAGTTGAGTAAGTAATCTTCTTTCGAGCAGCTTCAATCTGTCGAGAAGACACCCAACCATTACTCATAGCCTTGAGTCCATACTCACCAAAAGCGATGGTAGCTCCAGTACTAGCAGTACCTTTGCGACGCCCTGGAAATTGCTTGCGGTATTTACTCTTCTTAGGCTGCAGAATTAGACAACTTCCCCTTAATAGATCCATACTATAATGCCGACATACACAGAGCGGGTGTGAGATGGCACTTGATGGTAATAAATGTTGGCGCGCAAAGTCTGAGTGGGCACACTACCCTGGAAGTACTTCTCAGTTCGTCCAATTTCAGAACCACCTATTCTACCAGAGAGGGCAATCTTGACACCCTTAGCACCTGCGTTCATCACTTTCTCAAGTGCTTGATTCACAGCTCTGCGATGTGGGAAACGCTTCACCAACTGCTCGGAGATACGCTCTGCCACGAGCTTAGCACTCAAGTCAGGCTTCTTAACCTCTTCGACCTTAATATCAACTTTAGTCTGGCTTTTCTTAGCCTTGCCAACGTTCACCATCTTTTCAACTAATGCCTGAATAGCTCGAAGGTTTTCACCACCCTTGCCGATCACCACACCGGGTCGTGACACCAACAGCGTAATCTTGAGTGTCGTGAGTGAACGTTCAATATCGATTCTAACCAAGCCAGCGTTACCAAGCTTGTCCTGCAGAGCACGACGCAGCGTATAGTCATCCAGCACTTTTTGCTTGTAATCATGCTTGTTGGCAAACCAACGAGACTTCCAAGAAAAGGTAGTGCCGAGTCTGAAACCAGTTGGATGTACTTTTTGTCCCATATATTCTTTAGTAGTTTATGCTTTCTTAGTAGTTTTCTTTGTCGTTGTTTTTGCAGCAGACTTTTTAGAGCTTGCCTTCTTGGTGGAAGTAGACGTAGCTGAAGCCGCCTTCTTGGTTGGAGCAGCTACTTTCTTCTCAGACTTCTTACTAGCTGATGACTTCTGCTCCTCGCTTTTTTTAGAAGCATCCTGCTTCTTCGTTGAAGCCGCTACCTGATCTACACTCTTCTTTTCTTCCTGCTTAGTCACAAGTATTACGCGAACGTGACTGGTTCTCTTAATGATGCTATGAGCGCGACCCCTACTGACGGCTCTCCATCGCTTATAGCGGGGACCTTCCATCACCACCAGTTCCTTAAGCTTCAAGCGATCAAATGATACGCCATGATTGTTTTGAGCATTAGCTATAGCCTGTTTGAGCACTTTAAGTAGCACTAGTGAAGCTTTTCGCTCCACTACAGCTAGCTGATCAATCATCTTCTCGAGAGGCAACGAACGAACCTGGCTCGCAACTAAGCGAATCTTTCGAGGTGATTGTCTGGTGTTTTTCTGTGTCGCTACAAACTGCATATTAGGTCTTAGTCAATACTCGCTTTACAATCTTGCCGTGACCACGGAAGGTTCGAGTTGGAGCGAACTCGCCCAACTTGTGACCAACCATAGACTCATTACAAAACACCTCTACAAACTTCTTGCCGTTGTGCACCATGAAGGTGTGTCCGACAAAGTCTGGAGAAACCGTACAAGCACGACTCCAGGTTTTAATTGGTGTTTTTTGACCTGATTGCTTCTGCTTCATTACTTTAGAAAGCAACTTAGCATCTACAAATGGTCCTTTTTTACTTGATCTTGACATAGATTACTTTACTCTTCTGTCCTTCACGATCCACTTACTACTATTCTTTCGCTTCTTTCTAGTTTTCTTACCAAGAGCATGCTTGCCCCATGGTGTCTTAGGGTACTTGAGTCCAATACCAGAACGACCCTCACCACCACCATGTGGATGGCTGCCAGGGTGCTGTGCAGTACCGCGAACTCCAGGACGAATACCCATCAGTCGTTTACGACCAGCTTTACCAACCTTACGATTCTTCCAATCTTGATTTCCAACCTGCCCGATTGTAGCGAAACAAGCGCTTTTTATCAATCTGACTTCCTTGGATGGCAGTTGAACCGCCACCATATCACCTTCTTTAGACTGAATCATGGCTGCAGCACCAGCACCTCGAACGATCTGCCCACCACGACCTTTGCGAAGCTCGACGTTGTGAATAGGCGTACCCACTGGAATTCTCTCAAGAGTAGTAGCGTTTCCAAGTGCAACCTCAGCCTTTGGGCCAGATATAATGGTGGCACCAACTTTGATACCTTGAGGAGCAAGGACGTAGCGTTTCTCACCATCGGCGTACACAACTAAACACAGGTGGGCGCTTCGCATTGGATCATACTCGATTCGCTCTACTTTACCAGGCACATCAAACTTGTCCCTCTTCCAATCAATAATACGAATCTTCTTCTTAACACCACCACCTCTGTGTCGGACAGTAATCTGGCCTTTATAGCCTCTGCCTTGACGCTTGACGTGACCTGGCAGCAGCAATGACTTTTCAGGAGCACCCTTATGCAGTGAGCTTCTGTCTATCGTCAGCTGGTGACGTTGTCCGTTAGTGGTTGGTTTTCTCTTCTTTAACATAGTTAGATAGACTGACTCTCTCCAAACTCAAAGAGGTCAATATAGTCGCAATACTTTAGTTTAACGATAGCTTTCTTGGTCGGCGCCACGATAGTTCACATTCGCTTTCGACCAGTAGCCTTACGGACTCGGTGACCTTGAATGGTGTTTATCCCCTGGACTGAGACACCAAACAATGATTCAACGGCTTCCACAATCTGATCTTTATTTGCTGTTCGCGCCACCTCAAACGTGTATTTATTGGCGGTGCGAGCCTGATCAAGTGACTTTTCAGTAATAATTGGTCGTTTTAAGATGCTAGCGTTCATGATTACTTACTTGCCTTCTTACTCTTTGTAGTCGTCTTAGAAGTGGTAGTCTTTTTAGCTGCTGACTTCTTAGTGACCTTGGTCGTTGTAGCCTTAGCTTCTTTGCTTGATTTAGCTGAAGCAGCGGTCTTTTTAGCACCAACTACAGCTGTCTCTTTTTTAAGCACCTCTTTAGTGCCAAGCAGTCGTGCTTCTAGGATAGCTACAGTGTCTAAGGTCAAAACAATGGTGTTAGCGCGAGCTACGTCTAAGGCTGTGAGCTGCTTTGCTTGCACTAGCGTGACGTGAGGAATGTTTCGTAGCGCACGCATAGGCTTCTCAAGCATGTCTGAGAGCACAACTAGTGTTTTTTCTTGATTTGGACTAACGTGCGCAACTAACTGAGCAGCTTTCTTCGTGCTACCTTCAAGCTTCTCGATAGCGTCAACCACGTAGAGATGCTCTTTTTGGGCTGAAAGTGCACTGAGTAGAGCTATTTTCTTGAGGCGAGCACTGAGGTTCTTGGACCAGTGAGTCTCGGCCTTGGGTCCATGCGCTACACCACCACCTACAAATAATGGAGCACTCTTAGCACCATGGCGGGCATTACCGGTACCTTTTTGACGGTAAATCTTACGCTTGGTAAGTCTGACATCAGATCTTGTTTGAGCCACTGCAGTACCTTGACGAG
>CAZTEB010000035.1:0-10220 GCA_964612735.1 uncultured Pseudomonadales bacterium | reverse complement strand
CCAAACAAGGTCTGGCGCATATCATTATCTACACCTATGACAGTATGCCCAGCGTTTAAAAAATGCTCAGCAGCAGCACAACCGATGAGACCCGTTGAGCCAGTAATTAACAAATGCATCAAAGCTTATTGTATCTGATGTTTAGTGTGCATCACGGACAATGTTTTTAAACTGCTTTTCAAACTCTTGAGGAGCATATCTACTTGCAGCTGTTCTACAAGACTTGGTAGAAAAAGGCATAGTTTGAAATCTATTGATAGCTTGCTTCAAACTTTTTGATGAGTGCTCATCAAAAAATATCCCAGTTGTGTTTTCAGCAATGGTTTCTTTCAGTGCTCCTGATCGATAGGCGATGACAGGAGTGCCGCATGCTAGGGCTTCTATTGGCGCGATCCCAAAGTCTTCTTCTATAGAGCAGTTAATATAGGCCTTAGCTGACTGAAGTTTTTGATACTTTGTTTTCTCGTTCACAAAGCCCAAAAAAGTGATGTTTGAGTTAGCTTTTACCTTCAATGCGCGCTCTTCTGCACCAACACCAATAATCACGAGTTTTTGGTCTAGTTGATTAAAAGTATCAACCAATAAATGAACGCCTTTTTGTTTTACCAATCTGCCCACATAGATATAGTAATCCTGCTTTTTTTTATGTATGTTGATGCTAGGTAATGCTATCGGCGGGTAGATTACTACGCTATGACGTTGGTAGTATCGCTTAATTCGCTGTTGAATGACTTTTGAGTTTGCGATCAGTATATCTGGTTTTCGCGCATCAGAACTATCAAGTCGAGCAAGTATCTTTAGTATTTTGGCAAAGACTGGTGTAAGCAATGGAATTATTGGCAATGAAGTCTCATTAAAGATGTCATATAGATAGCGAGGTGGTGTGTGGATGTATGAGATGTGAGGGGTTGGTTTAGAAACTCTGACAGATTTTGAAGAGTAGGAGTGAGAGGAGCTGATGACCAAATCGTACTTTGACAAGTTTAGAGTTTTGAAATAAAGGTACACAAAAGGTTTGAGCCATGAGCTTTTCAGCACTGATTTTGGTAGCTGGGAGAGGAGAGACGCTATGACTCTTCCGTTACTTTGTGATTTCAGCGTTACTTTGTACTCCTGAGTGAGTAAAGGAATGAAAATGCTTGCCTCTGGATATAAACTGATGAGTTGATGGAGGACTACCTCGGCTCCACCGTGATGTAGATATGAGTCGTGAACTATTGCTACCTTTTTCTTCATGGCTGTACTACTATACTAGATGAGTAAAGAAGAGATGACGTAAGAATTACATTCCTTGGTATGACACATCTTTATAAGAGAATGGCATTGGTTGTAGTTTTAACTTTAGAGTTGGCTGTTGTGACAGTCTTGGTAAGAGAGATCCCGCAACTTAAAGGCAGGGTTTTGGGCGATAAGCACGTGGCATCAATTGACAAAAGCGCGGTTACCATGTCTGAAGAAAAATTATTGGAGTATTATTGGGAGTTTGATGCAGATAAAACACTTGTTGATGAACGTGATTGGCTTGACTACGATGCGACATATACGATAAACCAAGACGGACTAAATGAAACTAGGGAGTACGAAGTACTAAAACCAAAGAATGCCTACAGGATACTTGCTCTCGGTGACTCCTTTACTTTTGGGCACTTCGTAAGCACTCCGGAAAACTGGACTGAGCAGTTAGAGAACAAGATAAATTTAAATCTGGGAAGCTGCGATTACGATTCCGTTGAGGTAATCAACTTGGGAGCACCTGGATTTGATGTGAAGTACATTGTAGAGAGATATAGAGATAAGGGAGTTAAGTATCAAGCAGATCTGGTTATTTGGCTAGAAAGTGGCTCAGGATTCGGAAGGTTGAATGAGTTTATGCAGCCCAAAATATTGGAGTGTCTTGAGAGCAAAGGATACGAAGAAAAGATGGGAGATGATGATGTAAATAATGATATTTACTCCTGTTGGATAGAGGCTGAAAGCGAAGTCTGGAGTGAGAATTCACGGACGGATCTATTTGGATACCTTGATCTAGCTTTTAATGATTTTTTTGTTGAAGCAGGCAACCAGCAAAAGCTTTTTGTGTATTTTAATCCACTCTCCCAGGAAAAGAAGCAAAGGGTAGATTCACTCAGGCAACGACATCCTGGGGCTAGCTATGAAGCACTAGTCCCCACGCTTGCTGGTGATTTTGTTTTACCAGATGGTCACCCAAGTTCAAAAGGCCATAGTCTTATTTCTGACTCTGTTTACAAATATTTACTTCAACACCAACTTCGTTGTGCTGATGAGTGACAGTGACCAAGAACAACAAGCGACGCTTCACTTAACTGATAGAAGGCAAATCTTTTTGAGAATCGTGGCGCTGTTGTCAACTATTTTTTTAGGAACAGTTGTCTCAATCTTGATTTTCTTATACATTTCTGAAACGTATTATTTTGACAAACTTGTCTACAATAAGTCTGAGTGGCATGGTTACTCATATTGGCACACCATGGATTTCGGTGTAATAAACTCTCAGAAAATTTCCAAGTACTCAAGACTGTCTGACTTAAAAGATTTGCTTAATAGACGTTATTATGACAAAAAACAGGGAGAAATTAGAGTGGTGCTCATCGGAGACTCAATGTTCTTTGGTCTCGGAGTTCGGAAGTCTCAGACGCTTGCATCACAACTACAAAAAAAACTCAATGAAGCATTTGCGAATGATATTTCGGTAGTCAATCTTAGTTTTCCCGGTGATACTGTATATCACAACTTCTTAAAGCTTAAGTTAGCTGAAGACTTGGAGGGAGACATATACATAGTTGGCTTAGTTGACAATGATTATGATTTCTCAGGGCTAGAACGATATCCTCATGATGAAAACCATCTCAAGATGTTTGAGAAGGATTGCGTTGGTGAATACTACTACTTCAATTGGGAGGCGGCTGACACCTTTGATAAAGTAGTTAGCATCGTGTATGAGCCATCTTTTTCAGATGATTATAAAAATAAGTGTGTAGCAGAAAATATAGTAGCTGAAATGATTAAGTCAGAAAAGCGGATTCTTTTTTTCCCTTTATCTCCCACTAAGAACGTGCAGTTTTCTTCAACATCCCAGGGACATGAGGTGTTGCAGTACGCACTAATAATAGATTATATTCAGAGTATTCAGCGTAGCGGGGGCCAGGTTATTGAGTATCCCACTTCTCAGCTTACGTATAAACAGGTTTCAGACAGAGAGGGGCATCCTTCCGCCGAGACTCATGGTCAATACGCTGACATTCTCTTTCAAGAGATAGTTAATAGGCTTGACCTACATCAGATGAAGTAGTCTTGTTGTTGAGCTATATCAGCACGTAAACAAAGCTTCCAACTGGTGAAGCTTCGGCAAACAGAATCAGTAGTCCCAGAGCCACAAAGACTAGTACTGGTGGCAGCAGCCACCACAGCTTCTTTTGCCATAAGTACTCCAAAAGTTCTTTAAACATGTTTTCCACCTTTCCCTTTAGATGCTATATAGGTTCCTAGTACTAGGTAGTCAATATCTGTGCCCAGGAAACACTTAATGGCATCTTTTGGCGTTGTAACTATTGGTTCACCTCTGACGTTGAAGGATGTATTGATGATAGCAGGAATATCGGTGAGTTGATAATACTGATCGATGAGTTGGTAGAAGAGTGGGGAGCTGTTTTTAGATACGGTCTGGAGCCTACCGGTGTTATCTACGTGAACAGTAGCAGGAACCTGCTTTTTTCCTCGTGGCGTAAAAGGATGCACAGTTAACATCCAGTCTGTAATTCTCGTAGATTTGGGATCAAATGAAAAAAAGTCCTGAGCATGCTCTTCAAGAATAGCTGGTGCAAACGGTCGAAATAGTTCGCGTTTCTTAACCTTTTGGTTAAGTATTTTTTTCATTCTGGCATGATTTGCCGCCGCCAGAATACTTCTATTTCCCAGTGCCCGTGGTCCCCACTCCATCCTGCCTTGAAACCATCCAATTACTTTTTGCTGAGAAAGCAATGAAGCAACTTTCTTAACCATCTCAACTTTAGTGAGGCGTTGATACAGGAAAGCTTTGGGGTGCTCTTTTAAATATGATTCCAGAGCAGTTTCCACTTGATACCAATGATAATCAGGTCCCAAGTAAGGCGAAAAGGATTTAGAAAGTGACGCGTGTTTATTGGTTTTTTTGTTTGCGTTGGAAAGCTTTAGGTGTATGTGCAGTGCAGCGCCCATGGCGCCTCCGGCATCACTTGGGTCTGGAGGAATAAAGAGTCTTTTAAATGGCGTGTTATCTACGATTTTGCCGTTCATGAGTGAGTTCAGTGCTACGCCGCCAGCTAGGCATAGATTATCGACTGGATGATTTTCATGGAGTTGGTGAAGTAACTTGAAGATAGTTTTTTCCAACTTTTCTTGGAGGGTTGCAGCAATGTCTTGATGATATGAGTATATTTTTGATTCAGGTTTTCTGATTGGATGACCAAATAGCTTCCCCATCTCCGCTGAGGGCATCTGATCTGCCCAGTCAAAGTCAAAGTAGCGCATATCTAGTCTGAAACTACCATCGTCATATTGTTGGAGTAGTTTTGACACTTTATCCCGATACTTTTTGGGATTTCCGTAGGCAGCGAGTCCCATCACTTTATACTCATCATTATTGACCTTAAATCCAAGGTAAGCGGTGACTGCGCTGTATAGCAAGCCTAGTGAGTGGGGAAATCTGACCTCCTTTTCTAAAGAAATATGATCTCCAGTTCCGAATCCTACCGCAGTGGTTGTCCACTCACCCACGCCATCAATGGTTAGAATCGCAGCAGATTTGAACGGAGAAAGATAGTAGCTTGAAGCAGCATGAGAGAGGTGATGTGGGACAAATAACACTTCACCATAGTAGTTGCACTTTTCTCGCAACAGCGATGTCACATTAAGTTTCTGCGTCAACCAGGCTCCTGTTGAAGACATGAAAGTCGAGTAGCTTTTTGGAAAGTGTTGGAGGTGTTGATGGAGCATACGATCGAATTTGATAAGTGGTTTTTCATAAAAAACCACATAATCAATCTCGTTCATTGCAATACTCGCCTCGTTTATGCAGTACTCTATCGCGTGATCAGGGAACGCATTGTCGTGCTTAATTCTGGTGAATCGTTCTTCAGCTGCTGCTGCTACTATTTTGCCATCAATAAGCAAGCAGGCGCTAGAGTCGTGAAAGAATGCTGAGAGTCCAAGAATGGTCATAGGATCCTAGTACATTTTCGTTGGTTGATCGGAGCCCGAGTAAGAAGTCCAGCCGCTGGTGCTTTGGGAGTTTTGTTCATAGAAATTCTTTTGAAAGAGTGTTCCAACGCAAGCCGAAGTACTAACTCCGAGTCCATAGATGATGTGAAGCGCAGCTGCTGTAAGTAACTTTTGAGCTAACTTGGTACTAGTGCGCCCAATGTCATTGACTTTAGTAATGATGGTAGTTGGTCTAAGGCTATGTGTGTCCATAGTATTCTCCTGTATTATTAAAGCATGCGAATGAGACGGTCAATGCTTGTTGTTCTAGTGGCCTTTTTTGGTTCACTGCTTGCTTTGGGGTTGCTGGGTCAGACGCAGTTGAGCTGGTATGTATTTGGCTTTCATGGCTTGGTGCTTTTGGGCATGAGTAGATACATCAGATGGCGCACTGCTTCAAGGTATCCAGTGCTACTTATAGCATGGCTAAGCTTCTTAGCGTCGCTTGGGCTATCTTTAATCTTTACACATAGCATTGCCTTAAGTATTGATGGCGTGGCCCACTACGTACTTGGTGCCACTGCTTTTTGGACAGTCTTACTTTTTTCTCCTGGGGAGCGTCTTCTCATTAGTTCTAGAGGCAATGATGTTCAGCAGCAAGATAGAGAGCGAGAGCTCATCCCATCTCTCTTCATATGGGGGGCACTAGGCATGGTATTGGTTTTAGTTGGGTTTCATTTTTTTTTCTTAAAATTTCCAATTTGGTCTGGCTTGCTTCCTGGGATGAATTTAGTGTACTCAACCTATGGTCACAATCATTTAGCCTCTCTACTATTGATTATCATTCCAGCTGTTTGGTGGCTCTACTATAGGGAGGGAAGCAAGTCTAAGCTATCAATCATGCTGGCAGCTATTTTGGTCGTTTTATACCTAGCTCTATTGACTAGTTTTGGCAGAGTCACTATTTTTATAGGGTTTCTTCAGTTGTTAGCAGTGATATGGGGTAGGCTAGATAGCAACTGGCGGAAGGACCTACGTCAAAGCCAGCCTGTTAAAGTGTTGCTTGATCTCCGCACCATTGGGGTTTTCTTATTCTTACTGGCACTAGCCAGCAGTTTATTCTTATCAAGCATGTATTACTTTCGTGATGATCATAGTTGCCCTTTACCAGTTTTCAGAAATCAGTTATGCAAATCCTTTCAGACTGAAAGCCGACCTCTGTACTGGGTCCAGGCTCTTGAAGCAATTGGGCAGTATCCGCTTTTTGGGTATGGGCCAGGGACTTTCTCGCTGATTAGCACAAGGTATAAGCAACTGCCGTATGTTGGCAGTGGTTACGCACATAATGACTTTCTTCAAATCTTTTCTGAATCGGGAGTGCTTGCTGGGGCTGCTTTTGTGTCACTAGTGGCAGTGATGTTTGCTGGCATTTTTGCCACTGTTAGATCTAGTCAAGACGTCTCATCACATGATGTTGAAATGCTTCGTTATCTGTTGATAGCAATGACGGGCAGTGTGGGCAATGCCTTCTTTGACTTTGATTGGCACTTCACTGCTGTTTGGATAGTGTTTCTGATAGTAGTTGCTCTAGCCATACGGTGTAGTCGCTCTAAAAAAGAGTTAAAGGTTAATCCTATATTTACACGATATCTCGTGGCTTTTTCGACGTTTCTCTTGATATCACTTTTGAGTGGTGTCATCATCATTGGGGCACTTTTTAGCTATGTGGATGTACTGGTTCGGATTGGTGATGCGCAGCGTGCGTTTCAGATATTTCCCTATTTTTCGGCTCACATGAGGCGCTTTATTACTAGTGAGCAGATTCAGAAGCAAGATCTTGATCGGTTGTCACAGTACTATCGTTTTCATCCTGACTGGTATGAGTATCACCGTTTCGTACAGGGAAATAGTCCGGAAGCTGTAACTGAAAAAGAAGTTCAGCAGCTTGAGCAAGTTTTTGTCATCGATCCTTGGCAGAGAGAGCGGCATCAGACATATAACTACTATATAGATCAAAACAGACTGGAAGACGCTGAGGTGGCACTAGAGCAACATGCTGCATTTATTCTCAACACCAACAGTTGGGTTGAAGAATTTGAAGACAGCGCATTGTATAAACCCAGCGAATTTGGATTTTCTTATAAGGGTCGAGAGGAAGCCGCTCAAGCTTTTGCCGACTTGGCAGATATCTACATCACTCAACAAAATGCGTCCAAAGCGGGGCAGTTGTTCGCTCAAGCTCATGAGTTAGATAGGTGGATGCTCACCAAGCGAACGCTTGATCTAAAAAGTCTATTTGAGACGAGAACTACTCATCACTTTATTCAATACTTTCCCGTGAGGGATACCAAGCAGCTTGGAGAAGCTGTTCAAGCAATTACTGATGCTCTTTATCTCTCGCTAGAGGAGTATATTATCTTGGGCCAGCCAGAGGCTGCTATTGATGCTGCTGAGCAAATTGTACACATGCGCGATTGGGAAAAGTATTTAGTTTGGGAGCTAGCGTCTCAGCTTTTTCAAGAAGCTATAGCTCAGGACTTATCAAGAGGAGACATACTTTCAGCGCAAAAGAATGTTCAGGCCTGGCGTCAGCTTGTTCTTGAATCTGGTCCGATTTCGGAGATTGTCGATCTTGACGATGGGCATCGAGAGGCCCTGGCTCGTGATCTTGTCACCGTTGGAAATAAAAGCATAGGCAGAGGTGAGTTTATAGTTGGTCAAAATTATGCTCAGGCTTTTGAACTAGTGCCCTGGGTTTTTTGGAGGTCTGAGTATTGGTTGGATGACAAGTCACAGTGGCAGCTCGATAAAGAGGTTATGTTTTTTGCTGATGGAATTCTAAGCACTCAAATTTTAGAGGGGCAGAATTGGGAAGCTGATAGAAGTTTGAAGTTATTGCAGCTTGCTGCCGATGCGGCTGTAAGGGAGGGTGAGTACAATCAAGCACGTGATTATTTGGCACAAATGGCTAACTTAGATAGTTATTGGGCTAGAGTACAACTTGGAAATTTTTACCTACTTCAAAATAAAGATCAGAGCGCCAGAAATTTTTTTGAAAACTGTTTGGCACAGGATTTGGAACACACTGATTGTAAGATAGGGATTGCCATCCTAAATGGTCATTGGGATAATAGAAGCAGATACCACCAGGTGAGCAAGATTATTTTAGGTGAAGCGGTTTGGCAAGACTTTGCTAACTAGTTTTACTTCGTAGTTTGTTTAGTAGTCGTCGAGACATTCTCTCCACCAGCATCTCTGCCGTTCTCACTAGCAAGCTGCACTCATACCATGCCCCGCCAGTAGCTAACATCTCGGTGTCGAGTTTTCTCCACTGTCTCAAAGAGTCATGCCTATGTGGAGATAGGGCCCACTCTGAAATTATTCCTGGTTTCACGGTTGATCTAAAGTCCCAAGCCGACGTTAGTTTTTTTTCTTCAGCTATAGGTAGTGGTCTTGGCCCGACGATGCTCATCTCACCACGAAGTATGTTCCAGAGCTGAGGTAGTTCATCAAGGCCGCTCCACGATAGCCATTTGCCGATACCCACGAATCTGGGATCATCGAATACTTTGAACATTGGCCCAGGAGCTTGGTTGAGTGACATAAATAGTTTTTGGTCTCGATGGGCGCCAGGATACATAGTTCGAAATTTTACCATCCAGAATGGTTTTCCTGCAGTTCCGGCTCTACGCTGAAAGAAAAATATAGGTCCGTTGCTTGTTATTAGTATTGCTAGAGCAATGAACGAAAATAGTGGTGCTAGGAGCAGTAGTAGCGTCCCGCTGAGACAGACATCAAAGACGCGCTTACGCTGTGAATGATAGTACGGATGAATTGTGGCGGCCATGAGCGACCATTATAGATGGTCGAATGGCGTCATGGCAGTATCTGTCACTACTCGACAGTAACTTCCTCTACTTCGAGCTGTTGGCCGAGCCAGTAGCTCCAGCCTCCAGCAGTGATGAAGAAGAGTCCACCTATCACTAGTGCTAATGTGGTGCCGACAGAGCCAGATACTGGTACGGCACTGCTGGTGGATGGTAGAGCAGAGCGAGTGCTCGTGCTTCCACTCGAGCTACTGGTGCTGGCAGATTGAGTTGCTCCTCCGATCGGAATAGGGTTGCCAGATCCAAATGGTTGAGTGCCACTTGAGCTGCTTGAGCTAGAGCCGGTGTTTGCTTGGGCGAGGTGCGTGCTGGTGTCACCCTCTACGGTGAAGTTGACTGTTTTACTTGTTACTTCTTGAGTATCTGGGTCGGTGTAGTTGATGGTAACGGTGTGTTCTCCAGGTTCGAGGTTTTGTTTGAGTTCTTCTAGATCAAGCTCAAAGTTTCCGTTGCTGTCCGCTGTCACAGTCTGGATAATCTGTGTTTCTGAATTAACCTCGATGTTGACCACGACGTTTGGTTTGGCGGTACCTTCTATCTTGGGTTGGCTGGTAGAGATGACCTGGGGCTCATCGTTGTTTAGGTCTACTACGGCACTCCCAGTAGACTCGCTTTGGCTGGCTTGAGCTAGTAGTTCGTCAAGCAATCCGCCGGTATTTGCCGCAGAGCTACTAGCACTCTCGCTTTGATTTGTTGATGAGCTTTGGGTAGCTTGCGAGGTAGTGAGGTCTATAGGATTTTGGCCAACTTGGGTGGGGGTAGTATCGACACCTCCTGCAGCCACTTCACTTGCCTCGGGTACTTCACCCAAGGTTACAGTAGCCACTGGCTGCGTCTGGCCCACTAGAACCGAGAACTGTGAGTTCAGGCTAGGATCTGTGCCTTGGACGGTAAGGCTCATCGAGTCTTCATCGACGACTGATGCATAACTCGAGCCATCTGCTGTCCGAGCATTAGATAGCGGTACAGCCCAGCTTCCTGATGACTTTACGAGTGATGACATATCACCCACTCCATCAAGTGCGACGTACACGATCGAGCCATCGGCGGGCGTTCCAGCTGGAGTTAAAACGGTGCCGTACGCTGTCTTAGCTGCAGAAGGGGCGCCGTTACGCTGAGCGGTGGTGACGGCAAATG
>CAZTEB010000034.1:0-10322 GCA_964612735.1 uncultured Pseudomonadales bacterium | reverse complement strand
GAACCTAGGATAACAGTGCCAGAAACTGTTGTGATGCCACTTCACTATCCGGGAGTGAGTAGCTATTATACCGCAGTTTACTTTCCTCGGGGATTTATAGCACAAACATACCGTCAGAATAAATGACCTTGCTCGAGCCATCAGCCATAAAAGCAGTTACTGTTCTGTCAGTTGTAGATACCATGTCGCTGTGCTCTGCTGAGTCATTAAAGCCCATCTCCTGCCAAAGCTCTTCATCTATTGTGCTTTGGTCGCCTCGGTAATTTGCCTTATATGCCATACCAATGGCTAAATGCATATTGCCATATGGACCACCAATGTTTTCGTCAAACAGCGTCTCTGCCATAGGATGTGTAATCCTCGACATACGCTTGTCCGTCAGGGAAAATTCACCTATCTTATCAGCATTTTTAGTTTTAAGCATCTCTTGTAAAACAGCATTTCCAATCCTAGCTTTTGCTTGTGTAACATGGCCTTTTTCAAGCTTGAGCTCGATGTCTCTGACCACATTGCCATACCTATAGAGCGGTTGGTTATAGCGAACCCAACCCTCGATGCCTCGCCAATCTGGTGAAGTAAAAATTTCGAAACTAGGGACATTGTAGCCACTCCCACCTTCCCAAACTCGATCCCCACCTATGGTAACTTTTAAGTCCACGTCTTCGCCTTTAACGATCAAGTACTCTATCTCCATGTCATCAAGCTTGTTGAGAATCTTTTTTTGCTGTTTGTTAATTGCCTTCCACTCTGCCACAGGGTCTTCAGCGTCTAAATAGCAGGCTTTGATTATCTGATCCCAGTACTTCTTCAAACTCAAGCCAACTTCATCAGCCTTAGCTTGGACCCCCCATAAAGCTATGGTGTACGTAAACTGTCCATGGTCTCTTTTCTGAAACAGCCACTTGCGATACTGCTCTTTAGCATTGCGTGCCTCAAAAATCTTTTTTGGATCAACATCCTTGAGTTCTTTGGGGTCTACGTCGGCAATAATACTGACTTGATGGTCAAGCATCTTAATTTTCTCCCTACTGTATTCTTTGGGAAAAAAGGTTCGCTGTTGCTTATTGGCCAGTGTAAAAAAATCCTTCTCAAAGCCAGTGGCAATCAATCGAACTAAAGGTATGCCACCTACTTTTAGTACAGCATTTTGGAGTGCCAATGCCAGGGGCTTAGCTACATCAGGGACAGCAAGCTGAACAACTTCACCAGACTTAAGACCAGAACCTTCGTTGAGAGCATACTCTACTAAAACCCGAGCATAGGCATTTAAAATCTTACTTGAGGGAACAAAACTAGCTTGTGACACCAGCAACCCTAGTTGCTCGAGGCACCAGCGCCAAGAGCTGAACCCATACCGCCACCCATCATTGATTGCAGCTTTTTAGCAGCTAGTTCTTGGGATTTCTTAACAGCTTCATTAAGCACATCTACTGCATCATCACTAGTGATGCCTTGCACAGAAAAATGCTTAATCTTTTGATCACCAGATATGACTACTACGATATCATTGCGTTCAATACGAATCTCTTCAGCAGCCAAGTCTTGCTGCATTTGCTTTGCTTGCTTTCGCAAGTTATTGAGATCTCCTAGTGCTTTAAAGGGGTTTGCCATATCTACCTTTCACAATGTGTACGTGGTAAGTATTGTATCAAATCAAACGCCAGTTGTGTCATTCATACCACAAAGCTTCTGAAGTGGTTCAGGTGCTTAGGTCAAAGCGCTAATCACAACCTTCTCACTTGTTTCTTCAAGTTGTGAGGAGGATACTGGTGTAGCCGGTGGTGACTCCAGTACAAACTCAAGCACTGGCTTACCACCAAGTATAGAAATTGCACACTCATCAAGAAGGTTTTTACATTTAGGCAGCTCGAGCTGTTCCTTATGAAAAGCATAATACACATCAACTACCGCTGTGCCATTGCTTTTTTGAGGGTTTGGCGAAGACGAACGCAGTAGAGCACCAATAGTTGAGTTCTTCTGCTCTACCGCTCTGACAAACTGTTGCCACCCCTCAAGTAGCTTCGTGGCATCAAGCGTGTCTGGTTGTATCAAGTTATCACTTTGAATAGACACCGCCTCCGTCGACTCCACACTCTTTGTCATGAGAACTGAAGAAGGCTCATCAGTTGACATAGTTGGAGTCGCCACTGATTGAGCCTTCACGGCATCCGAAGACTTTCCTGATGCCTTAGATGAAGCTCGATGCTGTTTCGCTACGCCCGAACCAGACTTGTCACGAGATCTGAATATCAACTCCAGCAACTTTAACTCTAAAGCTAAGTGCACTATAGAACCACCAAGCTTTAGGTCTTGCAATTGATCAAGAAAAAAGTGACAAATCTTAGCGTCAGCAAAACTGGCTTGAGGATCTCCAGAGATGTGGGCGATAAGTTGCTTGTGCAGAAAAGCAAGTAATTGTTTGTATACTACAGACTCTGAAGCTCCGGTAGATCGAAGGGACTGAATGCTGTCTACCACTGCATGATCGTCCTTAGCTATAACACTACTGAGGAGCGTCACTAGCACATCTTCATTGATAGTCGCTATGGACTGCTCAACATCTGCAGACGTCAGTTTCTTTTTACCTACTACTACTTGCTCTAGCATTTTTACTGCATCTCGAAAACTTCCTGCTGCCTGGTCAACTAGTATATTCAATGCAGCTTCCTCAAACTCAATATTCTCTGCCTGTAGTACCCCCGCTAGTGCTGAATAGATTTCCTGATCGCTGGCTAATTGGAACGGCACGAGAGTACACCTTGAGACGATAGTCTCAGGAATTTTATGTAGCTCCGTAGTAGCCAAGATGAAAATGACGTGTGAAGGTGGCTCCTCAAGCACTTTCAAAAGGGCATTAAAAGCCTCTGTAGTGAGCATGTGGGCTTCATCTAGAATGTAGACAGACATTTTTCCCTGCTGCGGAGGAAGCTGGATTTCTTCTTTGAGTTGACGAATGTCATCTATACCTCGATTGCTAGCAGCATCAAGTTCATGCACGGCAAATGAGGCTCCACGGGTTATGGCCGTCGTTTGCTCAGACTCAGTTGGCTCTTCTAGAGAAACTTTCTTTGAAGAACTACTGAAGAACAAAGTATCGATAGCCTCTGCATTAGCGGGATCATTTACGAGCGCTGCAATAATCCGAGCTGTAGAGGTTTTTCCAGTACCTTTAGGACCAGCAAAGAGTAGTGCTTGGGGCAAATTACCTGTCTCAAGCATGCGGCTCAGAGACTCACGAACTGACTTCATATGGAGGTCGCTAATACGTTGAGGTCGGTACTGGGTGTGCCAAGACATACTTACTTTGTACTACTACGTTGTGAGCTATTCGTGATGATAGCCGAGCAAATGGAACAAGCCGTGCTCAAGATAAAAACACAACTGGTCATCAACCAGCTTACCATATCTTCTTGCTTCTCGAACCGCCTGAGGAAAGCTTATCACGATATCTCCTAAGTGAGGGGCGACGCCCTCTGGCATCGGAAAATCATCAAGTTGATTTCGCTCGTGTTGAGGAAAGGACAGCACATCAGTCGTACCTGAGTGCTTAAGTTTTGATTCGTTGAGCTGCTTTATTTTCCGAGACCCGACAATCGAAACCTCGAGCTGAGCATGATCAATGCCACTACGCTCTAGCGCTGCCTTTGCAGTATCCCTAAGCTTTTTCCTATCCACAGGGTAGCGCGAGCCCACGTACAGATTGACGGTTATCATGACAGCTTCCGATCATCATCCTCGAGCAGTTCGCGGAGCTCATCTTTTGTTTTCCTAATTGCCTGCGTCAAAATAGATGTAATATCAGAGACCTCTTCTTCTAGCCAATCAAGGATGCTGTGGTCATGGTATGTCCCATGCACCCGATGAAGCAACTCTTCGTGCTTCTCCTCAGCTAAGTGAGCGAGCGCTGCCTCTAGCACCCTATAGTCAAGTGTGGTGATGATTAGTTCTCTAGTTGTGGTGTGCTCAGTCGGATGAGTTAAAAAAACTAACTCATCAACCTTCTCCCACCGAACCAAGGGTCCATAGTACACAGACGTTGTTGTGGTAACAATGCTACTCATGGCTTTGTGTGAGTTCAATTGGACCCAGTGATATAGCATCATTGGGATCATCTACAAATAATAATACCACTCTGCCACGAGCCTGCTTACTCCAAACAGCACCTTCTCTGATAACCTCGGGTGAGCCCCCAAACTGCTTATGTACCCACTGTGCAGGACCAGCGTCGCCTACTACCCCCACTACAGCCTTGCCTTCTATAGGATTTATCATGATCATTTTTCGATACGCATACCATGGCTTGAGCTCGCTATGGTTTTGACTCCAATCAGGCAAATACATAGTTTGAACAGCAAAGTAGTACTTCTCTCTCTCAACGGCACGCTCGGTAAGTACGCCGGACTCAGTAAACCACCCAAAAGCCCCACGATTTGGTGCAATGCCCGCTTCTTGATAAGCATCGTGCTGATCAAGAGAGTCAGTTGGAAATCGCCGCAAGTGTTGCTCTCCACCCATCACCCCAATGCTGTGATTAAGTCTATTGCCCTCCAACTCAGCTGTAACCGTAAAACCCAAAATATCACTCAACTGCTGCTCAAGATACAACTCTTCTTCTCGATCAAGATGACCTGGAGGCCGAGTGACAATACCCTGCAACTTCTCTAAAATTGCCTCACGCTCCTGAGCTACTAGCTGTTCTACTTCTTCAGAAGGCGCCGCGTCTCGATGCTGCTCAGATACCACCTGAGCAACCTGACCTGGAACTGGAGCATGTAGTGCGACACTGCTCGCAAGTGATGCCGCAGCTAGCATTTGCTGAGAACTACTGCGAAGTTGATCTACATCAAGTGAGCGCGAACTCAGCCAAGAACTAGCTGTAGTATGAGTATCATGAAAGCGCCTCTTTGTATTGTTGAGAAACGATACTAATTTATCTGTACTAGCGGCAGCTGCAGGCTTTGTTTGGGCTGGCATAAATCAGGTCGCACTCTTCTGGACGAATACTGTATTATAGAGAGTCACCAGCTGCCTGCAACCTTGCAAGCACACTGTCTTTACCCAGAGCTTTCAAGGTGTCAAAAAGAGGCGGTGTCGCGACTTGACCAGTAGTGGCCACCCTGAGCATCATGAAGTACTGACGCCTTTTCCAATCCTGCTCTTCTTGAAGCTCGCGAAGCTTCTTTTCAAGAATGTCAGTATTCCAAGTTGACAATTCCCTCAGTACTTCAGCCGTAGCGACAAGTTGCTCACTCACTAGATCAGGAGTGGCTTTGCGCAATAACTCTTCTCGGGGAATCTCTATCTCTCGATAGAAAAAGGCTGTCATGGACTCAATGTCCTTGAGTGTCACTAGGCGCTCTTTAACCAAGGGCAACAGAGAGTCGAAACCATCTTCTGGAAAATCGTTGGGAATAAAAGGAGTTAGTCTCGAGCTCAGTTCGGAATCCGAAAGGCTACGAATGTATACGCCATTAAGCCAACGCAGCTTATCAAGATCGAAGACCACTGACTTAGCACTCATGTCAGCGGGATCGAATTGCTCTACATACTCCCTGAGTGAAAGTAGCTCGTGCTGGTCCTTTGGGGTCCAACCAAGAATCATCAGAAAGTTTAGCAAGGCCTCTGGCAAGTAGCCATCATCAAGAAAGCTCTGCGCAGAAACAGTACCTTTGCGCTTACTCATCTTGCCCTTGCCATCAGGATTAAGAAAAACAGGCACATGGGCATAGGTTGGCAAGCTCCATCCAAAAGCTTGGTATAAAAGCACATGCTTTGGTGTCGAACTAATCCACTCTTCGCCACGAATCACGTGGGAAATCTGCATCAGGTGATCATCAACGACTACACCTAAATGATACGTTGGAAAACCATCAGACTTCATTAACACCTGATCATCAACCTCACTAGAGTGAATTGTTATCTCTCCCCTAAGCACATCTTGAAATACTACATCCTGGTCACTGGGAACTTTCAATCTCACCACGCACGCCTCTCCTGCTGACTTACGGAAAGCCGCTTTCGCTGGATCTAAATCTCTACAGTGTCCATCATATCGAGGTGGCTGCTTAGCTTGCTGCTGAGCTGTGCGAACATCATCAAGCCTCTGCTTTGAGCAAAAACAGTAGTAAGCGGCACCGCTATCTAACAACTGTTGAACGTACTGGTGGTATATCTCCAAGCGTTGCGACTGAACATATGGTCCATGCGGTCCTTCTTTATCTGGTCCCTCATCCCAATCAAGGCCAAACTGTCGAATAACGCTCAGGATTTTTTCTACAGATCCCTCTACTTTTCTAACTTGATCTGTATCCTCAATCCGCAAAATAAACGAGCCGCCGTTGTGCTTGGCCCACGCATAGTTTTTAAGCAAGGTAGCCAAATGACCAACATGATACTCTCCAGTTGGACTGGGAGCCATTCTAGTTCTAACAACTCTTTTTGACATACTATGAGGTCACTTCCGCCACCTACTTGCTTAAGGTAATGGCCTATTGTACCTGATTGCTGATAATATACTCAGCTGAAACGGCTGGCACGTATCCTAAAAAGCCGTTGTCTCCCTCAAACACGTAGATCGGCTGAAGATACGACTGCTCTTGATAGTCGTCGTAATACCCCAAGCTAACCCTGCGGATGACCGCGGCATCATCCAAGCCTTTGTCTGCTACATAGCCCTCACCAGACCGAAGCACCTGCCATGCATCTTGAGAGGTTCTAATGGGATAGGTATGCACCTGCTGCCTATCAAGAGATTGGTATCGATACTCGAGCTGCACGACGCTATCCTTACCATTAAATGCGCCCGAAACAATAGCGTGAACAATGCCAGTCAACCCCTCGGGGGTGTACATTCTATAGGTGCCATCAACTGGCGTTCTGTTGAGGTCAACTTCTAAGTAATCTGCATCTGAGAGCGATACGGCTTCAACTAAGTCTCCTCCCAAAGCTTTAAGGTATACCACCTCACCTGAAGCAGTTGCTAGGTCGGGAGCAAGCAAGTCGCTTGCACTTAAAAATGACTTCACATTACTGACTGCCTGGAACTCATCAGGCAACTGTGACTGACCAAGCAGGTCGGGGCGAGATAAAAAGTTAGTGGTGAACTCGAGTTCGAGTGTCTGAATATCAAGCTCAAGCGTTGACTCAAGGGGTTGAGACTTATTCCAACGATAGGCCGTAGTACCTAAAATCTCTGGTTGAAATACAAATCCTTGACTAGCTGCCACTTGCTTAGCTCGCTCATCAGCCAATAAACTCAGACTCGACTGAGGCATAAAAAACACCTTCGCCCTGTCACCAAAATCTGGCAGGGTGCCAGTAGCTGTTTCGAGCGTTATGTTGGTGGGCTTCTCACTGGCATCCTTAAGAGGAAAGCTTAGTTGTGGTAGCCTACCAAAGCCTACTGTTGGTGGCGGAGGTGGCTCTGGATGAGTGGCTCTCCAGTAGGCAGCAAATGCTCCCCAAAACGTTCGCCCCACGATCAACACCACCAACAGAATTCCAGTCACCTTAACAGCTTGACGGCCAATTCGAGTGACATCTGTGAGAGTGAGACCTTGTTTTGCAGCCATAGTGATAGTCTAGCAAAATCTAGGGAGCTATATCCACCCAAGTATACGTGGCTTCTATCCAATCGATGAGTTGCTGTGTGTCAGCATACCTATCTTCGCTTCCCAAAATGACAACAGCAATGGGGTGACCCTGGATCTCAAATAGTGTAGCCAGTGTTTCTCCAGCTTGCTCAGTCGTACCTGTTTTGCCAGCCAATGCTCTAGTGTCGAGGTGAATAAGCCGATGCGTATGATAAAGCGCGTGGGAAAACAATCGCCTGGTATCAAAAATGGTAGTTTGTCTGGTAGCTAGAATTGCGTACAAGCTTTGATCTTTCATGACCTCTCGCATGACTATACTGACGTCTCGAGCAGTCATTTGGTGACCATCGGCATCGAGACCTGAAGCATTTGCAAATGAGGTATGACGTAAGCCAAGCTCCTCAGCCTTTTGATTCATGGCTTGAATGAAAGCTTCTTTGCCCCCCAAATGATGTGCGGCTAACGCCTCTGCCGCATCGTTACCAGAGCTTATTAGAGCAGCCTCGAGCAAATCATGAACCGTCACGGATTCTTGATCGAGAAGACCAATTGTTGTTCCCACCACGGGCTCAGTAAATGCTATCTCTACGTTTTCATCTAGTTGATACTCATCCCTAGCTACCAAAGCTGTCATTAGTTTCGTTAGCGATGCGGGCGCGAGTGGCTGAGTATGATTCTTGGAAAATAGCACAGCTCCTGAAGTCTCATCGGTCACCAACACTGCAGCTGCCGATACAGTAGCTGCTAATGAAGTTTCTTGACCTAGAGAATCAAAATAGTTGATAGTGGGGGCTAGTGTGGGCAAAACACTTGCGACTTCTAACGGAGCCTCGACTGCTTCAAGCACACTTGGCTGACCCCCAGAAAGGAGAGTTGCGCAACATAGTGCTACAAGTGCAACGTATTGATCGATCCGCAACCTAGGCATCCCATCATTGTACGTGATTGAAATGAGGTTCTGCTACGCCAAAGCTAGGCCCAACTCTTTAAGCTGCTCTGGAGTAATTTGATTAGGAGCGTCCATCACGGCAGTTCTACCCGTAGATGTCATTGGAAAAGCAATGGTCTCCTTGAGCGAGTGTTCACCAGCGAGTAACATCACTAGCCGATCCAACCCAAGAGCAATACCACCATGAGGTGGAGTGCCAACTTTGAACGCATCAAGCATGTGGCCTACACCTGAGCGAATTTCTTCAGAACTGTAGCCCATATTTTTAAAGGTCGCCTCAAGCACCTCAGGTCGATGAGCTCGGATACTACCACCACCAACTTCGTAGCCATTACAAACGAGGTCGTACTGAATAGTCAGGATGCTGCCTAGATTGGTACCAGCTAAGTGGTCCTCAACATGCTCCGCAGCAGGCTGACTAAATGGATTGTGAGTGAATGTCCAACCACTTTTACCATCCCGCACTTCAGCAGCATCTTTAGCATCCACCTTCTTGAAGAAAGGGAAGTCTACCACCCAAGCAAAAGCCAGAGTGCCATCCTTTTTTTGAGCATCTGTTCTGAGATCAAACCTGTCGGCGCCAAATTCATCCATAGCTTGCTGATACGAATAGACTGGAAAATCTTCAGATGCTAATGTGCCAGACACGCTTTTAACAGCAGTTTTAACCATCTCTTCAACTTGGCTCATGACAGCATCTCGATCTACGAAGCTCATTTCAATGTCAAGCTGAGTGAACTCAAATCCACGGTCAGCCCGCAGATCTTCATCTCTGATGCAACGAGCAAACTGGAAGTATCGCTCAAAACCAGCCGTCATCAATAGTTGCTTGTACTGCTGAGGACTCTGAGGTAGTGCATAAAACTTACCAGGTTGGAATCGTGATGGCACTACGAAGTCTCGAGCACCTTCTTTAGTCGACTTGGTCAACATCGGTGTCTCTATCTCGACAAAGTCATCATCTAACAAATGATCACGAAGGGCTCTAAAAAAGCTGGACCGAAGTCGTAACACACGCTGGAGTCTTTGACGACGTAAATCCAGATAGCGGTACTTAAGTCTAGCTTCTTCGTTAATTTCAGTGCCATCTGTGTCGACAGGTATCGGTAGCTCGCTCGAGATATTCAGGATACTATACTCGGCTACCTCAACTTCTACGCCACCATTGGGTTGATCTTGATTGACTTGATTTTCTGGTCGCTGCTTGACGATACCAACTAATTCAACTACCGACTCCGGGGTAAGCTCACCCATCATTTTGACTCCGACACACTGCACAAGGCCCGTTCGATCACGAAGATCTATGAAAGTGACTTTGCCATGATCTCGTTTAGTATCAACCCAACCTTGGAGGGTAACGGTTTCGCCCACCTGAGTAGGTAGAGTTTTAATGAGTGTTCGGGACTGTGAAGTTTTCATCAGGCTATTATAACCAGGCAAGACAAGATGTGGTATGGGTGGATTACCACTACGCACGTGTCTTGCTATTTGACATACTGACTACGCATTGTAGAATGGTCTCTTATGAACAACGGCGTCTTTGTCATCAGTATCCTTCTTAACCGCGTCCTTATTGGGGACACTGGTGGGGTGATGATGTCATAAAACGTTCAAGTAATACTACAAATCACACCCCGCCGCTAGGCGGGTTTTTTAGTTGTGAAGGGAGGTGATATTGCAGAGCAATAAGAAAAAAATAGTATAAAAATAAAAAAGGAAATAACTATGAAAAGCATAGAGAGATTAGACCCAGAAGAACAGGGTACTCATTGGATGACAAT
>CAZTEB010000033.1:0-10345 GCA_964612735.1 uncultured Pseudomonadales bacterium | reverse complement strand
CATCGTAACCTTCTATCCGGCGCAATGGAAAGCTTGTGGGTATGTGTAGATAGGTGCTTAAAATCTTTTGAAGTTGCAGCACGCTTTCCTCTATTTTTGAGTCTTTTAGTTGTGGAAGTGACAGCTGAGGTTTAAGGATGACACTTGGCTTAGTAACCGACTCTATTAGCTCTATCATGTGCTTATACTTGGCTGCTGCTTCAAAGGCCTCTTTTTGTGCGGCGGCTTTCATTTTTTGTGTTAAGTCGCGAACAACTGAGCTCTTTTTTCCTTTTAGAAATGCTGTTAGTTGATTGATGTTTTCACCATATTCGTCAGAGTTGGTTAGGCCTATGCAAGCTCCTGGACACAAGTCAATGTGGTGGTAAAAGCATGGTTTGCTGCTAGCTTCGTTGGAGCCACGCTGATTACACCAAGGGAAAATGGGTCTGATGAGCTTTAGCACTTCTTTTGCTTTGTATCCACTGGGGAATGGACCCAGTGTTGTTCCTTTGTGCTGCTGCGTGAGTAGTTCCTTTTTTCTAAGCGTAGTAACTTTTGGAAATGCATCATCAGTTATATGAATGTAGAGTGGGGTCTTATCATCTTTGAGTAAAACGTTGTACTCTGGTTGGTGTAGTCTGATGAGCTCAGCTTCTACAAGTAGCGCCTCCAACTCACTCGTCAAAACTTGATACTTTAAACGAACTGCTCGGTGAACCATGCTGAAAGTCCGAGGTGCCAGCTGGTTGAGGCGAGTGTAGGAACTAAGTCTTTTTCTGAGGCTTTTTGCTTTGCCAACGTATAAGACTTTGCCATTGGGGTTTAAAAACCAATATACTCCCGGTTGCAAAGGTGACTGCGGCACTTGTGATTCCCACGGCAGCGATTGTTTCTGGTCTGATGAGACTGATGAAGAGTCTTGGGATGCTGACGATTGGGATGGTTGTTGTTTCGTCGTCATACTGCAATTGTAACTCGGTTTGTTTGAGTTGAAACCAAGAGTCGTTAACAGCATACACCGTTTCGGTGTGAGCCGTTTGAAAAGGCAGGATGTAGTCAAAGGTATGCTCAGTTACTGTCGAAGAAATGGTCGGGTCCGTGCTTTCTATTGAAATAACCCTATGGTACTGAGCTGATCCAGTGGGATTGTGAACAGTTACTTGGGTCGCAAATGGAAGTTGTATGCCAAGCACAGTTTGAGACTGGTGTGCAATTTCAAGGTTTGGTTGGGTGGTGTACTGCTGAAAGCCAAAACTGACCTCTACATCTTTTGTTTGAACCCCTGGCTCTTTGTAGCTACCTGCTGGGAAAGGAATACGGCTCGAAGCACCATTGATGGCGAAGACAACATGATTGAGATCAAAGGTAGTGAAGTAATTTATTCCACCAGAGGTGTGTTGCCAAGTAGGGTCAATGGGCACCCAATAACCTTTATTGGGGTCGTAGTACTCTGGCCATGCATGAAGCACATCTTGGACAAAACTAAGCGGTCGCAATAAGCTATTTTCAGTGTGAGCATAGCCCGTTACTCTCCGCGCTGGAATGTCACTAGCTCGGGATAGAGCCACAAAGGCATCAGTAAACTCTTGGCACAATGCCTGAGTGGGAGCTTCTAAGGCTCGGACTGCCCCCAGCCTTGAAATGTCTGTCTCTAGCCTTTGATAGTTGTAGCTGAGATTGTCTACAACGTACTGGTTTATTTGTTCGGGTGTGAAGAGTTGAGCTGCGGGTGTTAAGACACTGGGGTCTTCGTACTCCCAGAACTCATCAGCCTGGGTGTGATTGAGCGCAGTTGGGTTGGGTATGTCTGGATATGGCTCAAGACTTAGCTGAGCTTGAGCCGTAACAATAACCTCGCTAGTGGTATTACTGGGTAGTCGATATGTGGCGATCCAGTTGCCATCTTGGTCGCGCTCCATGGCTTCTGGCTCTGGATCAATGGCGTGGTAATACATTTTCTGAAAAGTAGTGTCCGGAGGGAGTGCCACTTGGGTGATGCGAGTGTTATTGTGTGGATTAGTTAGGTGATATCTCAAGGTCAGGTCAAATAACTGTGTATCGCCGTAGATAGCAGTGATGCTCTGGTTATGGAGATCAGTTAGTGTCGTCACTACTCCTTCTGGACTAATGTCTGTTGCATATGAATTTGGCACGACCCTGCTTGGTGAGCCGAATCGAATGGGCGTTAGGATCTTTACTTGATAGCTGGCGTACGTTTCAGAGTTTTGGAGCTTGGGTATAGATACCTCAAGCACTTGTCCGGTCACTACAGCTGCATCTTGGCTGTCGTAGCTGATGGTTAAGCCTCGAGTTTTACCTTGGCCTGCTATTACATCTGGAAAGGTGACACCGATAGTGGTGATGTTGTTAGTAGTGGTTACTTCAGGATCAAGAGTTTTTCCATTGGAGGTAACTTCTACATTATCTATCTGGGTTGAGCTGACTTTTAGACCGTACTGTGAGACGGCGAAGAGGGGTTGTTTGTTAGTGATGTCAAATTCATGAGTGACTCTAGTTGTGCCGGTCTCGCTAACTTGGTAGGTCACGACTAAGCTGGTGTCAAAGTTTTCGTCAGCAAAGATGTTATTCGGCCAGGCTAGAGCTACTGCGCAGAAGATGCTTAGTAGGGGTAGTAGCTTACGCATAAAATCATTGTAGCGTATTGGTACCAGAGATTCGACGTTCTACTTGCTTAGTGAAAGCTCCTCTTTGAGATACTTTCCTGTAAAGGAGTTTGAGTCAGCCGCAACGTCCTGCGGCGTGCCCGTAGTTACAATCTCACCACCACCCGCTCCACCCTCCGGCCCTAAGTCGATAATCCAGTCCGCATTCTTAATGATGTCTAAGTTATGTTCAATTACAACCACAGTGTTGTTATTGGCAACTAGTTGATGTAGTACATCGAGTAACTTTTGAACATCAGCGAAATGAAGACCAGTGGTTGGCTCATCAAGAAGATACACGACGTGTTCATGGTTCCTGCCCGAGAGTTCTTTAGCCAGCTTGACCCGCTGAGCTTCTCCACCGCTGAGGGTTGGAGCTGGTTGACCGAGCTCGATGTATCCTAGACCAACATCCTTGAGTGTTTTGAGCTTGCCACGAAGTGTGCCGTGGGTGCTGAAGAAGTCGTAGGCGTCATCTACGCTGAGCTTGAGAACGTCGGAGATGGTCTTACCTTTGTAGAGCACCTCAAGTGTTTCTTGGTTGTAGCGACTACCTTCACATACGTCACATGTCACGTACACGTCAGGCAAGAACTGCATTTCAATCTTGATTTGACCATCGCCTTGGCAAGTTTCGCAGCGACCGCCTTTGACGTTAAAGCTGAAGCGACCAGCTTTGTATCCACGAATTCTGGCTTCTTGAGTATTCTCAAACAGTTTTCTGATGTAATCAAAAATTTTAGTGTAGGTAGCTGGATTTGAACGTGGTGTTTTGCCGATAGGGCTTTGATCAATCAGGATAATTTTTTTGACTCCATCAGGCACCATTAGTTGCTCAATCGGTCCCGGTTTATCTTCAATGCGCTTACCAAGGTGCTTTGCGACGTTGTTATACAGCGTGTCATGCAAGAGTGTGGACTTGCCACTTCCGGAGATACCAGTGATGCAAGTGAACACACTCAGTGGGAATGAGACATCTAGCTGTTTGAGGTTGTGGTGTGATGCACCCGAGATGGTGATGTGTGAGCCGCGTAGGTTGCGTAGTTCAGCATCTTCACTTACCACGGTGCGTTGTTTATTACTGTCAGATTTTCTAGTGACATCTTTTCTTCTAGCAAGATAGGCGCCAGTGGTAGATTGCTTGTCAGACTTGATCTCCTCAGGAGTGCCCTGTGAAACAATTACTCCACCGTGGTTGCCGGCTCCTGGTCCTACGTCTACGATGTGGTCTGCAGCGAGCATAATGTCTCTGTCATGCTCTACAACTATGACACTGTTGCCTTTGTCTCTGAGTCCTTGGAGTGTTTGGATGAGCTGGTGGTTATCTCGCTGATGAAGACCGATGGTGGGTTCATCCAAGATGTACAGTACGCCAGTCAGTCCGGTGCCTATTTGGGATGCTAAGCGAATGCGCTGGGCTTCTCCACCGGCTAGAGTCGCTGCTTCACGATCGAGCGTCAGGTAATTTAATCCCACAGAGTTTAAGAACGTTAGCCGACTAATGATTTCTTTGAGAATTGATTCACCAATCGCGGCCTCCTTCGCACTGAAAACAGCATCAGCATCCAAGTGTGTTACCCAGGCGAGCGTGTCTGAGATGGGCAAGCTAGTAACTTGTGCAATATTCTGACTATCTACGTGAACAGAGAGTGCTTCCTCTCTGAGACGAGCGCCGTTGCAGCTTTGACAGACTTCGCGCTGCATGTATTGACCGATTTCTCGACGAATGTAATCAGAGTCAGTTTCTTCATAGCGTCGTTCAAGATTGGTGATAAAGCCCTCAAACGTCTCTTCAATACTTGTTGTTTTGCCAAACCTATTCTCACCTACGACCGTGTACACGTTCTTAGAGCCGTGGAGCAGTTCTTGCTGCACTTCACTGCTCATTTCTTCAAACGGTGTTTTTCTGAAATCGTGACCATGCTCTTCGACAACTGTTCTCACTAGCCTTGCCCACCAAGTGTCATTGCCCATCATGCGAGCAAAAGGAATGATGGCACCTTCGCTTAAGCTCAGAGCCGGAGCTACGACCTTCTCGGTATCAATCTTGAGGAGTGATCCTAGGCCATTGCATGCTTCACAAGCGCCATGGGGTGAGTTAAATGAGAATAACCTGGGCTCTAACTCATTGAGTGAGATGCCGCAGTGACTACACGCTAGCCGTTCACTGAATAATCTATTTTCTACGTCAGTTGGTGCATCTGGAAACTGTAATCCAGCGTCTTGTATGAAGCTGACGACGGCAAATCCGTCAGCCAACTTGAGAGCTTCCTCTAATGATTGAGTCAAGCGACTGCGGAGCGTTTTAGATTCCTGAGCATCCTTGAGTTGTTTACGACTGGTAGCTATCCTATCTAGGATGACCTCAACTGTGTGTTTGTTGGTCTTGATAAGACTAATGTTGTCAGTCAGGTCATAAAAACCACCATCGATTCTGGCTCGAGTATAGCCTTTCTTTATAAGTGACTCAAATAGTACAGAAAACTCACCTTTGCGATCGCGAACAACCGGAGAAAGAATTAAGAGTCTCACTGGTTGGTTAGCAGCTCTCAGCTCTATTTCATCTACGACTTGAGTGACAATTTGATCAATGCTTTGAGGCGCTACTTCTCTACCACATTGTGGACAATGAGGATGACCAACTCGAGCGTAGAGCAAGCGAAGGTAATCATACACTTCAGTAATAGTTCCAACTGTAGATCTAGGATTGTGTGAAGTTGTTTTTTGATCGATTGAGATAGCAGGCGATAGTCCTTCGATTTGATCAACGTCAGGTTTACTCATCATGCCTAAAAATTGACGGGCGTAGGAGCTTAGGGACTCGACATAACGTCGTTGACCCTCAGCATACAGCGTATCGAATGCTAAAGAGCTCTTGCCACTACCAGATAACCCAGTCATTACTACCAGCTGATTTTTGGGGATTGAGACGTCAACGTTTTTAAGATTGTGCTCTCGAGCGCCCGTGACAATGATGTGACTTAAGGATGTTTTTTTGGGCATGACTACTGTGTGAACAAGGTTCCATTAAATACAAACAAAATACGAAAATCAAGTATATCAATCTTACTCGATATTTTCGAGGGTGGAGATGGTATCTCGTAGTGTTGCTGCTAACTCGTACTCCATCTCGTTGGCGGCCTGCTTCATTCTTCTGCGCAGCTTTCTGGAAAGCTGTTTACGATCGTACGGCGTAAGGTCATTTGCCGAGATGTCTTCGAGTGTGACCTGCTCATTTTTGTTCAAAGCTACGGTTGTTTTTCTTGGTTGGCGATGTTTAGTATCTGTTTCTTTCTCTTTCTTCTCGATCATTCGTTCTCTAATTGGTTTCGATATTGTTTGGGGCGAGACACCTTGTTGTTGGTTGTGGGCCATTTGTAGCGCTCGACGACGTTGTGTTTCAGAGATAGCTGACTGCATAGAGCCAGTTAGGCGGTCTGCATACAAAATGGCATGACCATCTGTGTGGCGAGCGGCTCTACCCATGGTTTGAATCATTGAAGTGGTGGAACGCAAGAAGCCTTCTTTGTCGGCATCAAGTATCGCGACTAGTGTCACTTCAGGAAGGTCGAGACCTTCTCGGAGTAAGTTGATTCCCACCAAGACGTCATACGAGCCACGTCGCAGGTCAGCCAGTATATCGGAGCGTTCTAGTGTGTCGATATCTGAGTGCAGATATGCCACCTTGGGAAAGTCTTGATCATGGAGTATGAAGTCGCTAGGAAGTTGAGCTCGAGAAAAATAGCTCGTGTCTAAGGGACCAATTTCCATATCATCGATGGGTAGTTGCTCATTAGCTCGAATGATTTTCTCAGGATCATGCTGTGTGCTTTGTTGAACACTTGAAGCTTTAAACGATGTGACCAGTTTCTTGATTTTACTTCTATCATTGAGATAGCTCGTGAGTGCTTCTGCCATTTTTTTGGTTAAGGTGGTGATGAGAGTTCTCTGCCCTTTTTGCTTGCGAAGAATACACTCTATAACCAAATCTTCTATCTGACCTTGGCTAGGACGCAGCTCAACCTCGGGATCAAGTAAGTTAGTCGGTCGAATCACTTGCTCTACAACGGTACCGCTTGCGTGCGAGATTTCCCAGTCAGCTGGAGTTGCTGAAACGTGAATGCATTGGTCATTTCTCTCCAAAAATTCGTCAAATGTGAGGGGGCGGTTGTCTAGGGCACTTGGCAGCCTAAAGCCATACTCGATCAAAGTTTCTTTGCGAGCTCGATCACCGTTATGCATGCCTCGGATCTGAGGTAGTGTCATGTGACTTTCATCGACGATTGTTAGGAAGCCACCAGTGTCAAACTGCCTGCTGTTCTCAGCAAAATAGTCTAGTAGTGTGAATGGCGCATCTCCTGGTGATCGACCGTCAAAGTATCGAGAGTAGTTCTCAATACCATTGACGAAGCCGAGGTTCTCGATCATTTCAAGGTCATACTCGACCTTCTGTTTTAAACGATAACTTTCTATAACTTTGCCTTGTTCTTTAAACTGGGTCAGCTGTTGCGCCAAATCACTTCGTATGTGCGCAATGCTTTGCTGCTTACTAGTTGGGTCAACTACATAGTGTTTAGCGGGATAGATGACGAACCTTCCTCGGTGTTCATTTTCGCCTTCGGTAAGTACTGAGCCAGAGATGGGATCTATCCAGTCGATGGTGGTGATGCGATTTTCTAGAGTATCGATACGCAGTGCCCTATCCTCGTAGGCTGGCCAAATCTGAATGATGTCGCCTCGTAGTCGATAGGTTCCCCTCCGCAGTTCAGCCTCTGAGCGGTCATACTGCAGATTCGCAAGTTGCGTAAGTAGGGTTTCTCTTGAGATCAGCTCTCCCTCTACTAGTTCTAGTACATAGCGACCGTACTCAACGGGAGAACCTAAATTGTAGATGCACGATACTGAGGCGACTACGATGACATCTCTCCTAGTGAGTAGATTTGACGTGGTGGCTAGCCGCAGTTTATCGATCTCATCATTGATCGAAGAATCTTTTTCGATGTAAGTGTCAGTAGTGGGGATGTACGCTTCGGGCTGGTAGTAGTCGTAGTACGACACAAAGTAACTGACAGCATTATTTGGAAAGAAGTCTCTAAACTCCTGATAGAGTTGTGCCGCCAATGTCTTGTTGTGCGCGATGACGAGTGTTGGCTTCTTCGTATTTTGAATGACGTTGGCCATGGTGAAGGTTTTGCCTGACCCAGTCACGCCAAGTAGCACCTGATGATCTTTGCCTTTCTCAACGCCCTCAGTAAGCTTTGCTATAGCTCCTGGCTGGTCGCCTGTAGGTTGATAGTTCGATGTTAGTGTAAATGACATGAGTTACTATTTTAGTACGCCAGGCGGTATAATGCACGCTATGCGTGTCACACCCATCAAAACTTCATTAGTGACTCCCAAGGATGACCTCTGGGAATTTCTCAGAAACCATCTGGACTCAGTTCCAGAGCGATCAGTGCTTGTAGTTACTTCTAAAATTATCAGTTTATGTGAGGGAAATGTAGTAGCCCTAGAAGGTGTTGATAAGCAGCAACTCATCGTATCTGAAGCTGAGCAATATCTTGATCCCAGTGAATCAGAATTTGGGGTGACGCTCACTATAAAAAATGGCATTCTGGCAGTGTCATCCGGCATCGATGAGTCCAATGGTGAAGACATCTATATGCTATTACCCAAAGACTCCTTTGTGAGTGCTAAGCGGATTTGGTCTTTTTTGCGTGAAGAGTATGGCGTTTCTGAAGTTGGTGTGGTCGTTAGTGATAGCACTACTCAGCCACTGCGCTGGGGAGTGGTAGGTAGAAGCTTGGCTTACTGCGGATTTATTCCCCGCAAGGATCTTAGAGGAACGAAAGATTTGGTTGGTCGCGAGCTAGTCATGACCCAAATGAACATTGCTGAAGGCTTAGCTTCAGCCGCAGTGTTAGAGATGGGAGAAGGCGACAGTTCTACTCCACTCTGCCTCGTAGAAGATATCACCCATATTGTGTTTGTCGACGAACCACCTTCTGCGCAGGAAAAGTCGGAAAACAGAATACCACTCAGTGATGATGTCTATGCCCCCCTTCTAAAAAAAGCTGACTGGAGGGTTGGTGGTGTTAGTACTGAAACTTCCTAATAAGACCCACCACTCTCCCTTGAATCTCTACGTTGGTAGCGTAGATGGGACTCATGGTTGAGTTAGCTGGTTCTAATCTAATCCTGGTTAGTTCTTTGAAGTAGCGCTTGAGTGTTGCTAGCCCGTTATCTAGCAAAGCGACTACGATGTCTCCATTTTTGACATCTTTTGTCTCTTGAATAACCACGTAATCGCCATCATCTATGTGGTCTTCGATCATAGACTGACCTTTGACTTGAAGTACATAACAGCGAAACTTACTGGTGATCATCTCAGGTGAAACTTTGAAGGTGGCATTGTCGTCACTATGGGGCTCGATTGGTTGGCCAGCAGCTATGTACCCCATTAGAGGTAAATCGACACTGTCAGTCATTTTAAGAAAGGTTCTGTCCAGTAGCTCGATGCCTCGAACAGCACCATCATACTTCTTGATAACTTTTTTGCGCTGTAATGCCTGTAGGTGTTCGTGCACGGTGGCAAGGGATGAAACACCTATGGCGTCAGCAATCTCTTGAAGTGTAGGGGAAAACCCATTGCGTTGGATGTACTGAGCGATGAAGTCAACGATCTGTCGTTGTCGTTTGTAGAGGGTTACCGGCATGTTTCTCCTTTGATAGTACGGTTTTCATTTGGGCGTAACTATCCCAAAAGTACTATCAGAATAACCGAAGAAAACCGAAAGTTGCAACAGTATCTTTGTATATCAAACTACTTGAAAAAGCGTTGAAGTCGAGCTTTGAAGGATGAAGCTACAGCATGTCTCTCAAGGAATGGAATGCCGAACGTGTACACAGCGAAAGCTGCTAGGAGCAACACTGTCCCAACTGCCACCACTTTGTCGAACTGGTGTTCTAAAAAGTAGCGAATTGATTCACCAAAAATAGCAATCATTCCTGCGATCAGCATATAGCGACTGCCTCTACCGATGGTAGCAGCTACCATGAAGCGCTTGAAATCAAGATCAAATACGCCCGCACCTATGGTAAAGACCTTAAAAGGTATTGGCGTGAAGGCTGAGATGAAAATCGCAGTTGTGTCATATTTTTTAAATAGGACGTGCACCGCGTCAATTTTTTTCTGATCAAATAACCTGGTGAGTACGGGTTTACCACCTTTTTTACCTATGACATATCCTACAGCCGCACCGATTACTGAAGTAATGGTGGTGACGATTCCAAGCCATATAGCCATATTGGGAGTTGTTAGAGACATGGGAATCATCATCACCTCTGGAGGTATGATGAAAAAAGCTGACTCAGACAGAGATAAACTGCCTAAAATTACTTGAGCCCACGGGCTCGTGCTGAGTTCTACAAATTGGGTAGTGTCTATAAAAGCCATAGCGACATTTTCTAGGAAAGTGTCCACCGTGTAAAGTGCGGTTTGAGTGATTAACGGCGAGAAGCGTGAGGTGAGATCTTCTTGCACGACATCAAAGAAGCGCTCTACCCGTCATAGTTTGAGGTTTGGCGATGCCCATCAGTTTGAGCATGGTTGGTGCTACATCAGCTAGGATGCCAGACGGCAGTGTGACTGGATTATTAGCGAACTGTGGTCCTACGATGATAAAGGGCACAGGATAAAT
>CAZTEB010000032.1:10070-10421 GCA_964612735.1 uncultured Pseudomonadales bacterium | reverse complement strand
GATTGCTGATGATAAGTTTTGCACCGCTCGTATTGCCTCTGAAAGACCGGCTTAAAGCAAGTTTGCTTAAGGCAAGTTTGGTATTGGTAGTTATAGTTCTTTTTGTCCAAGGGTTCTACATAGCGGATAACTACTATGCAGGTTTTTGTGATGATAGAACATGCCCCAATCCTGAGGTGACGGTGCGGGGGTTGGTTAAGAACTTTGTGAAGTAGCTCCTAATTGTATGTCCAATGAAGCCCTCAGTCTCAAAGAGCAAAGGAAGATAGTTCGCGAATCTAATAAGAAAGTAATACATGGTGCCATCAAGGAACTCCTGGATAGAGAATGGTCAGAAGGAGTGGCTTTATC
>CAZTEB010000032.1:2551-10060 GCA_964612735.1 uncultured Pseudomonadales bacterium | reverse complement strand
TTCCCTTCAAGGATTAGTTTTTAATGAAGGAGCTGAGCAAGTTAGTAGTACTACAGAGCTTGAGCTCCAGCTCGCTATAGAGGCATCTGGGGAAGAATCAATTGGAAGGTGGAAGACAATATGTTCAATAGTGAAAAGGGATAGTGGCGATGAAGACGTTATAGGTAGCTATACAGTAACTTTTTTTAAACCCACACCGTTCATTGTAGCTGAGAGAATTAAGGCATTAGCGGATAACGGTAAGGTATTGAGATGTTATGGCTATGTTGAAGTAAAGCAAGATTTTGAAAGTAATGGATTTGGCCGAGCCCTAACAACGATGGGCTCTGAGATTCGTCACAAACTTATTTCATCACTGGGCTTAGATTCTGCTGACGTTATTTTTTCTCTTACGACAGATGATGCTAAAGGAAATCGAGGAGGATCAAGCGCACCAGAAAATAAGGAGAGAGCTGGTTGGTCTTCATATGGAAAAAGCTCAGAACATAATCCAGCAGAATACATTAGCGTAAAATCTTTAGAGAGAATCAAGTCACCTTTGTTTGTTCAGGTTCTGAAGGATGTCTATGCTGATCCACCTATCCCATACGATCAAGGATTGCCCCAACCTCAAGCATTGGCTGCCGATTGACCAAGCCTTCGTCGGGTAGTTGCTCGAGCTGATGGTGATAAGCAGGACGCTCTACTTGGTAGAGGACACCTAGTGGGAATTTCTCCACCATGGGCTCTTGAGCTTTAGCGAGTGCTGCCTGGAAATCACTGGCGTCATAGGTTTCATCGAGTTTATAAACTTTATCAAAGAAATACCCGTAGCCGTTTGCTTTATTAAAAGTGACACAGGGTTGAAGGACGTTGATGATAGAAAGTCCTGTGTGTGCCATGCCCTGGGTCATCATTTCTGTGAGATGGTTGATGTCATTGGCGAAGCTTTGGGCGACAAACGTGGCGCCTTGTGTCAGCGTCAGTAGTAGCGAGTTGAGTGGCTGCTCGATGACGCCGTGTGGCGTTGATTTGCCCTTTTGACCCTTTTTAGAAGTGGGCGACACTTGGCCAGTTGTTAAGCCATAGACGCTGTTATCATGGACGATGACGGTCAGATCATGATTGCCTCGGCAAGCATGGAGCAGGTGGTTGCCACCTTCACCATAGAGTGCGCCGTCACCACCAACTACCACCACTGGCATGGTGTGATTAGCCAACTTGACTCCGACTGCGTTGGCGATCGAGCGGCCGTGGAGTGTGTGCATGGCGTATGCGTTGACGAAGTCGTTCATGTTACCACTGCAGCCTACGTCGAACATCATAGCGACCTGAGAGGGCTCTAGGCCTTGGTTGCTCAGTGACTGTTTGATGGCTCTGCCGATGCCCCAGTTGCCACAACCTGGGCACCAGGTTGGTGAGTAGCCGGAAAAGTCGTGGAGGTTGGTGTGGTTTGGCATATGTTTCTTTATAAATTATGTAACGAAACGCTCTGACAACGGACTTCCTCGGGGTCTAAAGACAACCCTCAGAAGTGTTGTCGGCGCTTAGCTCACTTCTTTATTCATGTTTCTTACTTTTCACTAATTACTTACACTAACCACTTTTTCAACCAATTCCTCTGGCCAGAAGGGTCGACCGTCATACTTCAAGACAGTGTGCTTCATGATATCAATGCCGGTGTGTTGTCGCAGCAACTGTCCTAACTGGGCTGTGGCATTATTCTCTATGAGAATGTACTTGGTTTGGTGTTCGAATAATGGCTTGAGCACTTCTGCATCAAGTGGGTAGAGGTGGGTGAAGTGGATGTAAGCTGTGGTAATTCCTTGTTCTTCGAGCTGCTGTTGGGCGACTTCAATTGCGCCTTTATTTGATCCCCAGGAAACCAAAGTTGCGTTAGCTGTGTCTAGATCGCCAGTAACTTGGGGAGCTGTAAAGTGATTGTTGAAGTAGGTAGTTTGCTTGCGAGCTCGCTTGTCGACTTGTGCGACTCTGACATCTGCATCTTCAGTGGTGTGGCTATCTTCGAGATGTTCGTACGAGTTGGCTTGGTAGTACTCGCCGGGGTGGCCAGGCACTAGTCTTGGGGAGATGCCATCGTCGGTGAGTTGGTAGCGCAGATAGGGGCTGGCACTGGGCTCGGTTACGGTTTTACCTCTCTCAATTGGAGTGCTGAGTAACTGATCAGCTTCAGCTCTACTTAGTGTGCTATGAGACTCCGAGAGGTGCTTATCAGAGAGAACAATAACGGGTGTCTGATAGATCTCGGCCAGATCAAAAGCTTTCTTGGTCAGTTCAAGCATTTCAGCCATGTCACCAGCTGCCAGCACGATCTTTGGGAATTCACCGTGACCGGCATGAACTGCAAACAATAGGTCACCTTGCTCAGTCCAAGTAGGCAAGCCAGTAGCAGGTCCAGGGCGCATTGCGAGGAACAGCACAATAGGAATTTCAGCGACACCGGCATAGGAAATGGCCTCAGTCATTAGGGCAAAGCCGCCGCCGGAAGTGCCCACGGCCGCTCGGACACCAGCGTGGGAAGCTCCCAACGCATTATTGATCACAGCAACCTCGTCTTCATTGTGACGGACGATCATCTGAGTAGTCTTTTCCCAGGCTGCTAGGTGTGTGAGGACAGAAGAGGCAGGTGTCATCGGATAGGCACCATAGTAGCGACAGTCCGCTGCTGCGGCACCTAAGGAGAAGGCCTCATTGCCTGACAGCACAATTTGGTCTTGAGTATTTGTGTCACCTTCTGGAAATATGGATTTGCAGTGCTGTTGGTGATTGGAAGTAACGTGCTGATAACCAGCTCGAGCGCAAGCTTGATTTCGAGCCACGATCTGCATGCCTTTTCGTTTGAAATTATCTGCAATCATGTCGAGGAGTGGCTGAAGCTCGCTTCCCAGTAGCGCCAAGCTGGCTCCCAAGGCAACCATGTTGGTCATGTACTTGAAGGCACCCATGGTATTGAGAAGGTGCTGGAAGGGAACCTCGACCAGGGTGGCAGCTGTTTCGCTTGGGGTGAAGACGCTGGGGTCGAACACCACTAGGCTTTCCTCGTGCAATCTGTGTTTATGAAGCTCAAAAGTCTCAGCGTTCAAGCAGACGAGGCAATCAATCGGAGTTTTTGTGGCGTGTCGTTGGGTGTCTGAAATACAGACTTCATAGGTGTTGTGTCCACCACGAACTAGCGAGGGATACTCACTATAGTCAAAGGCAGTTAGTCCAGCTCGACTTGCAAGCTTAGTCATAGCCAGTCCGGTAGTCATGATGCCGTAGCCAGCCGGAGCGCCGATTTTCCAGAGATAGGGATAGGTTGAAGTCATTCCTAGAGCTTCTGTGCTACTTGCTGTGTCCAGTCAGTGACTTTCTGAGTATTCTCTTGTTCGTTGAAGAAGAAGCCATCGATCTTGAGTGATTCGGTGATGAGTTCGCCACCGGCATTCTTAATCAAGTTTTCTAGGTGAGTGACGGCGCCGCAAAAGTAGGTGTAGCTCGAGTCACCCATGCCCATCACGGCACACTTTGTAGTGCTGAGATCAATGGGTTGTTCTTTGATTTGGCCGATCAGCGTCATCCAGTCGGCGTGAGGTTGGCCCTCAAGCTTGATGTCTGGCTTGGGGTAAAAGTCCCAGCTTGGGGAGGCTAAGATTAGCACCTCTGATCCTTCGAGATCGCTAGGTTGAATCTCTGCTACTTGGCGCAAGGAGACGTTGTGACCTGCTTCTGTCAAGGTATCGGCCACAGCTTGACTGGCGATCATGGTGCTGCCCGAGTAGGTTGCGTACACGATAGAAATGGTCATGATGAGGTTTATTGTAGCACTACAGTTGCTTCACGCCCAATGAGTTGATCTGTATACTGATAGTAATGCTCAGCGCCCGATCTCGTTCTAGATCTTCCAGTAGTTCCAATTTGCCGACGCCTCCGAGTATTTGGCAAACTATTGGACCCTCATTTATCTTACTCGGCTTAGCTCTGGGAAGTGGCGAGCTGATCCTTTGGCCGTACCTAGCAGCCAACTGGGGGCTTGGTTTGCTCTGGGGTGGCTTGCTTGGCATTTCGTTTCAGTTTGTCCTGAACACTGAAGTTATGCGCTACTCCTTGGCTTGGGGCGAGAGTGTATTTGTAGGGTTCAGACGACTCAGTATTTTGATCCCAGTTTGGTACATCATCTCGACGTTCGTGCCGTGGTCATTGCCGGGCTTTTCATCAGCTTCATCAGCTATCTTGGCAAGTATTTTTCCTTGGCTGCCAGAGAAGATGGTGGCATTTGGATTACTACTTCTGACTGGCTTATTGCTCTCAGCAGGCTCTACGCTTTACACCACCATGGAGCGATTTCAGAAGTCAGTCATTTTACTTGGTTTGCCATTTTTATTTGGTATAGCTATTTGGGTAACGAATGCCGCCGACTGGACGCAGTTCGCTTGGGGATTGGTCGGCAGGGGAGAGGGCTATTGGTTTTTCCCTGAAGGCGTAGCGCTGGCATCATTCTTGGGTGCCTTTGCGTACTCTGGCGCTGGAGGAAATTTGAACCTAGCACAGTCGTACTATGTCAAGGAAAAAGGCATGGGTATGGGCAAGTATTTGGGGAAGATAAGCTCTTTGTTTGCCGGTGGTTCCCAGAAGTTGCAGCTCGAAGGCAAGACCTTTACTGCTACGGCCGCCAATGATCGCAAGTGGCAGCAGTGGTGGCGTCTGGTTAATCTTGAGCACTTTTTAGTTTTTTGGCTGCTGGGTTTCATTACTATTGCTGTGCTGTCTGTGCTTGCTAAGGCAACGGTATTCGGGACGCCAGTCGAGTCAGGATTTACTTTCTTGTATGCCGAGGCAGAGGTGATTGGTCAGCAGACAATGCCAGTTATAGGGACGTTTTTCTTACTCGTCTCAGCTCTGATGCTATTTTCCACTCAGGTGGGAGTGCTTGAATCCTCTTCAAGAATCATCTCTGAAAATGTATTGCTTCTGTTTCATCGCAAGGGTCAAAAAGCCAATCTCTCGCTGTGGTTCTATGTAGCGCTGTGGGGACAGATAGGGCTTGGTATGGTGATTTATGCGCTGGGATTTCAAGAACCTAGGTTTTTATTGACGCTTGGTGCGGTGCTTAACGCTGCAGCCATGATGACGTCATTTGTATTACTGCTTATTTTGAATAAACTTCGCCTCAAGGCAGCCTATCAGCCTGGATGGATCAGGCGTATTATCATGGTGACTGCAGCACTGTTCTTTGCGTACTTCCTCTGGGTGACAGCGGGTGATTTTCAGCTGTAGACCATTTTGGTGTAGCATTGAGCTTGAGTGATATACTCTGATGATGTCACACGATAGATTTTTGCCATATTTGCTCGCAAAAAGAAGTGGGGAATCCAGCACTAAGTACTCAAAGAAATTTGAGCGTTTATACAGGATATATACAGTAGCTACTGAGTTGGTTAATTTTAAATTAGATCTAAGGAGCGGAGCACATCATCCTTCAGATACTGTACTCTTGGCTTATTTTTCTTACTTTAAAAAGTGTCTTGAAGATCTTGAAGCATCAATGTTTGATCAGATGGTTGATATTGAGATTTTCGAAGATAAAAAGATGGTCAGTCTTAGTGCGCTCTCAATGCTGTCTGATCAGTTTCACGCAGGTGTTTTGGAGTCCTCTGAGGAAGGCGGAGAAGAAAATAGCTATGGACTTGCAAGATCTTTTTTGGTTGGTCAAGCAGAGCAAGATCAAGATGTCTTATTTGGATGGTATTGTGCTGATTATTTTTTGATGTTTGCCCTTCCAGATTTACATGATGATGTTTTGGTTGCTCTGCATCTGATTTTCTTAGCGATATTCCACTCTCGTTATAGAGATTACTTTACTGAACAAGTAATTATTGCTACTGGTAACAAAGGAGTAGATCAAATTGAACTAAGCGTGCTTGAAGAAATACGGCGAAACTCATATCAAGAAGCTTGGTTTGAAGTGTCGCAGATAGATCAGATTTTCTCAGCACTCTATTTTCTGGGTTTAGCAAAACACCAAAAAGCTTCGAGTAGTAACTAGATCTTTTTTTCCTCTCCAATCCTCGTTGCCTCACCATGACCTGGATACACTCTCGTTTCAGGGGGGAGCTTGAGTAGCTTCTCGAGTGATTTACGCATATCTTCCGGGCTTGAGTAGCTGAAGTCCGTTCGGCCAATCGTACCTTTAAATACAGTATCACCTGAGAATAAAGTGGTTTCAGCAGCAGAGTAGAGGCAGATGCTACCTGGTGTGTGACCTGGAGTCTCGAGTACCTCAAATGCTTGATTGCCAAATCTGACGGTCTGGCCAGCTTGCAGCGGTTGATCTGCTGGGGGTATGGGATCAATCTCTAGACCAAGCCAATGTTGAGCGCTTGATTGGGCTTGTTTGAGTAGAAAATCGTCAGCCGAGTTAAGAAAGATGGGGATGGGGAAGTTAAGCTTCACTTCGAGCAACCCCATTACGTGATCAAAATGGGCGTGCGTCAGGACGATCGCGACGGGCTCAATCTTCAGCTCCAGAACTCGTTGGGTGATGAAATCGCCCTGGTCAGCTGGGTCGATGATGATGCCTTGATCTGTTTGGTCGCACCAGGCTAAGTAGCAGTTAGTCTGGAGCGGGCCGAGAGTGATGGATTCGAGTTGGAGAGACATGGAGGTATTGTAGCAATCAGGTTTTCGCAAGCTAACACTATGTTTTCTACCAAATCTAGCTCCACATCTTTTCAACTCTAACAGGACCGTTCGACTGCTTCTCTCACTGCGTGAAACTCGCTTTACATCAATAATTCCATAACTAAGCCTCAACGACGCTTCTTCCAAGCTCCTGTTATAAGTTGAAAGAGGCTGATGGAGCTTTGGTTGATCAAGAGCTGTTACAATGTCATTAATGACACGCCCCATCATCCTCTTCGACGTCGACAAGACGCTGTTCGACACCTCAAGCTTCATGCAGCGATCGTATGACACGCTTGCCAAGCAGCTGGAGATCACTCGAGACGCACTTGATCAGATTAAGCAGCAGTATGATGCTCAGCTTAATAAATACTCTGACTTTGATCCTTGGGATTTCTTGGGGTTCGTCGAAGATGCAAAGGGCGGTGATTATGATCAAATGCTCACCACTTTTTTTGACGGTGATCATTTTGAAGCATCTGTATTTCCCGAAACATTTTCAGTTCTACAGCAACTTAAACCGAAGTTTACCCTAGGAATCTACTCTGAAGCTGTCATAAAGTGGCAACATAAAAAGCTTGAATTGTCAGGATTAAAGAAGTATTTTGAAGAAGAAAATACCTACATTTTCAGACGAAAAATAAAACCCGAATCATTAGATCAGTTGCCACCCGAAGCAGTCATAGTAGATGACAATACTAGAGAAGTAATTCCAACACTGGTTGCAGATCAACGCTTCAGACCAATTTGGATTAATAGGGTAAACGCCACGTCGTTTCCAGAAGTAGAGACGATTTCAACACTTGCTGAGCTGCCAGCACTTCTCGAGTAAGTATCACGGGTGTATAC
>CAZTEB010000032.1:0-2541 GCA_964612735.1 uncultured Pseudomonadales bacterium | reverse complement strand
TTACTTTCTGGTCATTCAGACCAAGTAATCCATAGTACAACGTATGAATATTAAGCGGCTGCTTTCCAGACCCGAGCTGATTGCCATCATGATGGTGAACTTTATAGGCACCTTTGGTATTGCCTTGGTCATTCCATTCCTGGTGGTGGTTGTCTACAACCTGGGGGGCAATGCTGTCATCTATGGTTTGGTGATGGCGACGTATCCCTTTTTTCAGCTAGTTGGCGCGCCGTTGCTTGGTAAGTGGTCAGATGAGATTGGTCGTCGGCCTGTATTACTACTGAGTCAAGCGGGCACGGTTTTTTCTTGGATGGTGTTCTTGGGTGCGTTGCTGCTTCCGATCACCGTTCTCACCCAAGTAGATATGCCGCTGTTGGGGGCGTTTGCGATTACGATTCCATTGCTGGTGGTGATCGCAGCTCGGGCTCTCGATGGCTTAACCGGGGGTAATATCTCGGTGGCTCAAGCTTATCTGGGGGATATTACAAACCCTGAGAATCGCAGTAAGGATTTTGGGTACTTTCAGGTGGCATCTACGGTGGGATTTGCCTTGGGTCCGGCCATGGGAGGTGTGCTGGGAGAGACAAGCCTGGGCAACAAGCTGCCGATCATAGCAGCAATCATTATTTCCCTGGTTGGTCTATGGTTTATCTATAAGTGGTTGCCTGAGCCCAAGCGTCGCAGGGAGCGTGATGCGTCAAAGCCCAAGCCAAAGCTTCGTGAAGTGTTTTCTATCCCTGGTATTCCAGCAGTGATCGGGGTGTACTTTACGCTATTTGTGGGTTTTAACTTGATGTACACAGCGTTTCCAGTGGCTGCCATCAACGACTTTGGGTGGTCGGTGTCACAAATGGGCTTGTACTTTACGTGTCTTTCGATTTTATTAGCGATTATGCAGGGTCCAGTCTTGGCTAAGATCTCGCCACTGGTAGATAAAATGAACCTCATCAGATGGGGGACGCTAAGTCTTACGTTATTCTTTGTGCTGATTAGTACATCAGTTAGCTGGTTGGTTTGGTTGGCCATTGTCTTTTTTGCGATGGGCAATGGCATGATGTGGCCTTCACTGCTAGCTCTGCTTTCAGAGCGAGCTGGTGATGATAAGCAGGGGAGTGTGATGGGGGTGTCTCAGAGCGGTGGCAGTCTGGCTAGCATCATTGGCTTGTTAGCTGGTGGTGTGATCTATAGTTTTTTAGGGACTATGACCTTCTTGCTCTCTGCAGCCATTTTTATCGGTGTCTTTGCTGTGTCGTGGTGGCTTGAGTAGTATTTCGCTAAGCATTTTCCGCAGTTTTCTCTAAAGCGACGGGCTTTCTGCTCGCGTGCAAGTGGTGATTATTCTATTTTTGCCTACGTATCTACTACTAGTGTGCCTTGAGGTGCTTTCATCATATATAACAAATATGTATACAAATACATATCTGTGGTGTAGAATATACAAGTTATGGCTAGAAGATTCAGTCCTGAAGACTATGCGGCTTTGAGCGTCGTACCACTTTCAGGTCGCACACCTCAAGATGATGGCACTAGTGCTATTCCATTTCCAGTTTTGCCTAGCCTTGATTCCCGGGGTCTAGCGGCAGAGTTATTGACAAATGATGCGGACGACGAGTCTCAGATCGATCAAATAGCTAGTCTTTTTCTATCACTTACAGATAATTTGGAAGAACTCACCCCTAGTTTGGACGCTGCATTAGCTGTAGACAATCCCAGTATTGTACAGGTCGTTGATGAACTCAGGAGTTTGTATGGAACACTAATAGCTGTTCACGAGCAAGTTGAACGACTGATAGATCTTCATCTTGAGCTGCAGCTAATTCCAGCAGGTGTTGGCCTGGCTATGTCGCTAACCACTGACAATCCTGCAATTCTCAGGTTTCAGACGGGAATTAAATCTTTGTTACCTGAAGTACAAACGAAAACTCGAAAATTGCAAGAAAGATTCGATAAAATATTCACTGCTGAGCTGTTTGAGAATTCAGAGCTTAAAATACGCCAAAGCTACTTAGAAAATGAACTTATCCAGTTGCGATCAACATTAAAGAGAGTTTCGTAAGTTTTAGACCTGGGTTCTCTTTACACCAACACGCTCATAACCATATCGATAATCGGTGATATCAACCTCGAGACAGGTGAGCTACCATTCCACGGCAAGATCAAGAATAACAGCACGAACAAGCCGTAGCGGTTCATGAACTGTTCATATTCATAGGCCGTTTCCTTAGGGAGAAGTGCCAAGATAATTTTGCTGCCATCGAGTGGATAAACCGGCACTAAGTTGAAAATAGCCAGCATCACATTGATCTGAATAATAAGTAGCGCCACTGTAGAGAACGCTCCGAGGACCCCCATCTGGACAACTACTCCCAAGATGCCAGCTAAGACTAAGTTAGACGCGGGTCCAGCCAGTGCGATTAGCGCAGTGTCTCTGACGGGTTCTTTGAGGTTGTACGGATCGAACGCGACTGGTTTTCCCCAGCCAAAGCCTGCAAAGAAAATTGCAGCTGTACCCAGGGGATCGAGATGAGCTCGAGGATCAAG
>CAZTEB010000031.1:1016-10615 GCA_964612735.1 uncultured Pseudomonadales bacterium | reverse complement strand
ACTCCCCAATCACAACCACTGATCAGACCAGCGGCTCAGTCTGGTGATGTGCCGCCTGCCCCTCGCTCCAGCATGGTCGAGCGGATCCGCAATAAAGGCATCACTCCTCCTCAGGGATCTGATACCTAATAAGCACTAGCATGGTCTTGTCGAGACCACCATTCCCAGATTAGACAAGCAGTGATACAATACTCTGTCTATGTTTAACCCCCTCAGATACGTTCACGAGGTGCGTCAAGAACTCGGAAGAGTCACTTGGCCTTCTAGACAACAGACTGCCAGAATGACAGCATTGGTGGTGGTGGTAAGTGTCTTAGTAGCCGCTTACATCGCCGGCATCGACCTAGTCTTTCAACGAGTAATAGGTACTATACTTAACACAACTTTATGATGAACGACGACACAACCCAGCCAAACCTTACTGACACAGCTCAGGATGAAGCTGTTGAATCCACTGCTTCTGACACCCAAGAGGTTCCTGAAGTCCCCGAGGTCCAAGAAGTCCAAGTAAACAACCCCAACGTGATCGCCATCTCCGAATCTGAGAATGCCAAGGCACGTTGGTACGTCGTCCACACCTATTCTGGACACGAAAATAAAGTGGCCGAGACGCTCAAACAACGCGCTCAGACTCTTGACCTCACTGACAAAATCATTGCTGTTCTAATCCCCACTCAAGAGAAAATCCAGATCAAGCGCGGCCAACGCAAAACCGTGGTTGAGAAAATCTTCCCCGGGTACATGCTAGTACAGTGCGAACTAACTGATGATGCCTGGCTCGCCATCCGGACTACTCAAGGTGTCACCGGCTTCGTCGGCGTAGGTGCCAAGCCCAAGCCACTTCCCAAGCACGAAGTTGAAGCTATCAAGAAGTATATGTCTCAAGGTGCCCCAGCTTACAAAGCTGAGTTCACCGAGGGTGAGGCTGTCAAAATCACTGACGGTCCGTTCAACGACTTCTTGGGCACAGTTTCTTCAATCGATGAAGACAAGGGTAAGGTTGAGGTGCTCGTCAGCATCTTCGGCCGCGAAACTCCCGTCGAGCTCGACTTCCTGCAAGTGCAGAAGGTCAGTGAGTAGGGGTTGTGATATAATTCCCTTCTCGACCTCTCCCCTGGGCAAGCCAGGATGAGGCAGCAAGTACACACTACTTAGCGACATATGGCAAAGAAAATTGCAAACAAACTCAAGCTTAATCTCCCTGCTGGTGCAGCAACACCAGCTCCTCCTGTAGGTCCGATCCTTGGTCAAGCCGGGATCAACATGATGGACTTCCTCAAGCAGTACAACGACCGTACTGCCGACAAACGAGGTCAAATCATCCCTGCTGAGCTAACCGTCTACGAAGACCGCTCATTCACCTTTGAACTCAAGCTTCCTCCTGTCTCAGCCATGATCATGCAAGCCTTAAAACTCAAAAAGGGCAGCTCTAATCCTGGAAAAGAAAAAGCAGGCAGCCTTAGCCAAGATCAGGTTAAAGCTATAGCGGAAGAGAAAATGCCAGATCTGAATGCCACTAGTGTTGAGCAAGCTATGAAAACCGTAGCTGGCACAGCCCGAAGCATGGGAATTGAGGTGAAGTAATGGGAACAACACGTAACGTCGACATGAGCGCTAATCAGGGACCAATTAAGGTCGTTGAAGCTGCCAACGAAGACGGCACCACACCATCGGCCACAGCCAAACCAAAGAAACAACGAGTTCGCAGCAAACGCTATCAAGATGCTCGCTCTCAAGTAGATAAAACAAAACTCTACGACCCGTTTGCCGCTATCGAGCTGGTCAAACAGCTCACCTATGCTACCTTTGATGCTAGCATCGAGGCGCACGTCGTACTGAGAGAAACTGGTGCAACTGCGACTCTGACATTCCCCCACTCGACTGGTAAGAGCGTAAATGTAGCTATCGCCACCGATGAACTCCTCAAAGAGATCGAGGCTGGCACCATCAACTTCGATGTCTTAGTCGCCACCAAAGACATGATGGCTAAATTAACTAAGCACGCCCGAGTGCTCGGTCCTCGAGGCCTGATGCCTAACCCTAAAAATGGCACTCTAACTGAAGATCCAGAAAAGAAAAAGAAACAGCTCGAAGCTGGCAGCCTCACTCTCAAGACCGAGAAAAAGGCTCCTCTAATTCATGTTGTGATCGGCAAGACTTCGATGAGCACTAAAGAGCTCCTGGAAAATCTTGAAGCCCTGACCAAAGCCTTCAAAGGCAAAGTGGTTAAACTCGCGATCTGCTCTACCATGAGCCCTGGCGTCAAAGTGCAGTTGGGGTAAGCTCAACCTCTTTCATCACACGTTTGTCTACGACATTCCATGGTCATTGAATCACTTCCAACAAACCCAATCTCTCGGAGAGATTTTCTGAAGCTACTCGGCTTGGCCGCAGCCGCAGGCCTAGCTGGTGATGCCATAGTTTTCCCGAGGGAGACCCAAGCTCAGGAATACATCCCGACTGGAGAACAGATTCACAGAGGTGGTTCGCTGAGAATCGTTCAAACACTCCCCAATGGAGAACAAACAATTGGCCAAGCCTGGCTTTCTTACAGCTTTAACCCCACTACAAATACACCACTTGTGGAGATAAATACCGTTGCACACACCGTCATCTTCGGCTCACTACTAGAAGTATTTGTTCCTGGGGTCAGAAACCCCATGGTGTTTGATGCCAGTCGCGTCAGGGTAAGTACTGAAAATAGTGATGGTCATGCCAAAATTGCTCTCCCGCACAATGTAGCAACACAGATACTCTCTCTCGACCTAGCTCCTGGCGTAGCGATACGTGATTGGGGCAGCTTTATTCATCCGGGTAGAGTCGTAGTTATTCCTCAACCGGATACTGATACATTTACAGTAGCTGAAATTGTCGCTGTCGGAGACACGCACCTAGAGCTGCAAACCGTTTTCTCTGATCTTAATGCTGATGGCACACCAGATCCACTTGGTGGTCTTTGTGAAGGAACGTCTGGAGGACCACTAATTTTGACTACAGCTTTCTCAGCAGACGAGTATCGGCGAGCTGGCGGCAATATCGTATCCATGTCCATCACCACTACGCCCCACCCAGCCCAACTTCCTGTAGTGATCGGCGTGGTGCAAGGACCAGCAAACCATGAAGAACATATGGATATGCAAGGAACTGGGAGGCGCTGCAATCACGCTACTTTTGCAATTCGAGTCGATCCCACCTACAGATATCAGTCTCAATAGAGCAAGCGCGCAATCAAGCCTTCTCCCCCACCTGCCTCACCAACTCCTTCACAGCCTCTTCCAACCCCATTACCCGCTGCTTACCATCTCTACCTCGCAATGCAACTTGGCTAGACTCGACCTCTTTGTCGCCCAGCACGATCATGATGGGTGCTTTCTCTACTTGAGCACTACGAATCTTCTTAGGCAAACTCTCCGAGCTGGCGTCGACACTCACTCGCAAGCCAGCGGCCTCTAATGCCTCTTGAACCTGCTCGGCATACTCATGATGACGATCGGCAATCGGCAAGACTCTGACCTGCTCTGGACTCAGCCACAATGGGAACGCCCCTGCATAGTGCTCAATCAAGATGCTCATGAAGCGCTCAATTGAACCCATCACGGCATAGTGCAGCATCACGATGCGCTCTTTCTCTCCCTCTTCGTTGATACAGTTGAGGTCGAAACGCTCCGGCATGTTAAAGTCCAGCTGAATCGTAGACAGCTGCCACTCTCTGCCGATGCTGTCGTGCGCCATGAAGTCAAGCTTAGGACCATAAAAAGCAGCCTCACCGAGAACTTCAGTTACTTCCACACCACGCTCCTGCGCCAACTCGCGCAGCTGAGACTCAGCACTCTCCCAAACCTCCCTACCACCCAAGTACTTCTCGGGCTCACTAGGATCACTCATCGAGAGTCGAACACTAACCTCAAAACCATGTGGTGCATAAAACTCTTCAATGATATCCCACAGCTGATTGGCCTCAGACTTGATCTGAGCAGTTCTACAAAAGATATGCGAGTCATCTTGGGTAATCGAGCGAACTCTGGATAATCCCTGGAGCTCCCCCGTTTGCTCGTCACGGTAGACCATAGTAGTGTTGGCGTAGCGCTGGGGCATGTCCTTGTAGCTGTGCTGCTTTCTATCAAAGATCTGTGTGTGATGAGGGCAGTTCATCGGCTTCATCACAAACTGATGGCCTTCCCGAGTATCTATTCTGAACAACTCATCGCCAAACTTATCCCAATGACCACTGGTTTCATAGAGATCTTTTTTAGTGATATGAGGAATCTCAACTCGTTCGAAGCCACGCTGCCGACGCAGGCTCCAGAGGAAGTCGTCGAGAACATTTCGGATGATAGTACCCCTAGGAGTCCAGAGTGGTAATCCAGGACCAACTAGCGGCGAGAACGCAAACAAGTCAAGCTCTTTACCGAGTTTTTTATGATCACGTTTACGTGCTTCTTCCAATTGATTCAGATACATACGCAGCTCTTTGGCATTTGCAAACGCCGTACCATAAATACGACTGAGCATTTTATTTTTTTCATCACCATGCCAATATGCACCAGCAGTGTTGAGCAACTTAAATGCTTTTACGGCTCCTGTAGAAGGCGCGTGAGGACCAGCGCACAGGTCAACCATGCTATGCTCACCACCTGGCTCGCCAGTCCAATAAACAGTGACTAACTCGCCGCGCTCCTCGATACCATCTATCCATTCAAGCTTGTACGGATTGTCGGCAAATAACTCTCGAGCCTCTGCCACCGTGATCTCGTGACGACTCAGCGGCAGATCGAGCTTAATCAGCTCTGCCATCTTTGCTTCGATCCTCTCGAAATCTGCTTCTGAAATTTTGACTTCTTCTCTACCCTCAGGGGAACTATCAAAGTCGAAGTAAAAGCCCTCCTCAGTTGCAGGTCCCATTGCTAGGTGGATGCTGGGATAGAGTTCTTTAACCGCCTGGTGCAGAATGTGTTCTGCTGTGTGACGCAGCTTCCAAAGATCTGACTTGCTAGCGTCGAGTTGTTCTTGTTTTGAGTGCGAATCTACGCTTGGTTTATCTGACATGTGTTTCCTTATTATAAAGTAGATTAGTGGTTTGAAGTGGTTAGGATTTAGCATGAATCATACTTGTGAAGTGATTGAAGATCGCTTTAGTCTCACTTTCCACTTACACCCAACCACTTTTTACTACTTAGTATTAAAAAACCCCGCTGGGGCGGGGCGACATGATAACCACGACACCTCCGCCCTCACGGGCTGGTAGTTGTGGTAGTGGTGACAATGTGTAGTAGTTTCATCTAGAGAGATTGTACCACGCACTGAGTTACCAATCATCTTGAAGCACTAGATCCCAGCCCACAATCGGTGAGCGGCCGCACGCCGCATCGCCACGAGCTCAAAAATCTATTGCTCCTGATCATTGGTCACAGTCACTTCTGTGGGCTGCACCGCCAGTGTCGGCGCGTCTTTGACCGAAAATGAGCCACAAGCGGGATCGACCCACAAGTAAGCGCTATCAATGCGAAGCGCCACGGCTAAATCTTCAAGTGCTTTGCGACTGTATGGCATGTGTAGTGCATGATTATGCATACTTCCTCCTTTCTAGTTTCAATGTATATGTACACATCTACTACGTTACTGAGTACAAACAAAAAGGCCCCTGTGGTGAGGGGCCTTGGTTGTCAGTTGTACTTGACCAGCTCACCACAAATATCTCCTCATCTTCTTAAGACAAAGAGTGGCGAGTCGGTTAGTTTGCGGGACGTTTTGTGACATCAGAATTAGTATAGCAATAGTCACAATGTGTAACGGATGTAGTGTTGGTCAGATATTTTATAACAAACAAAGTAAGTAGTGAGCGCCGACAACGCTTCTGAGTGTCCTGAGCTCTGCGAAGGTTCTGAAGAAGTGCTTGTCAGAGCGTTTAGTTTTAGTATTTTGAAACCTAATACCGATAATGCTCCGGTTTGTACGGGCCATCGACTGAAATATCCAAGTAATCTGCCTGGGCTTTCGACAACTTAGTAAGCTTAACCCCAATTTTCTCGAGATGTAGACGCGCTACTTCTTCATCTAAATGCTTAGGTAAACGATGGAGACCAAGCTCAACGTCATGCTGCCATAGCTCTAGCTGTGCCAAGACTTGATTAGTAAATGAATTCGACATCACGAATGATGGGTGACCAGTAGCACAACCCAAGTTGACCAACCTGCCCTCAGCCAACACAAAGATAGCGTGACCGTCTTTAAAGGTGTATCTATCGAGCTGTGGCTTGATCGTTTCGCGCTTGGCAGTCTTATCAGCATTGAGCTTACCCATCTGGATCTCGTTATCAAAGTGTCCAATGTTGCAGACGATAGCTTGATCCTTCATCTTTCGCATGTGTTCGAGGGTAATCACATCTTTGTTACCTGTAGCAGTGACGTAGATGTCTGCTTCACCCAGTGTGTCTTCAACCGTCTTGACCTCAAAACCTTCCATCGCAGCTTGGAGTGCGCAAATAGGATCAACCTCAGTCACGATCACACGAGCACCATACGCTCGCAGTGACTGAGCGCTGCCTTTGCCGACGTCACCATAACCACACACGACTGCAACCTTACCAGCTACCATTACATCTGTAGCTCGCTTGATGCCATCAAGCAACGACTCGCGACAACCATAGAGATTATCGAACTTACTCTTAGTAACTGAGTCATTAACGTTGATCGCGGGGAACAACAACTCACCCCGCTCGAGCATCTGCTGGAGTCGATGCACACCAGTAGTGGTTTCTTCACTGACACCCTTGATAGCGTCGGCCATGCTGCCCCAGTTGATCTCTCCAGCTTTATGAATGGTAGCCAAACGCTTCATTAATTCTTGAAAGTCTTCGCCTTCATCTGCATAGCTTTTCTTGAGAATACCAGAGTCAGCCTGAGCTTTAGCTCCCAAGTGGACCATCATGGTGGCATCACCGCCATCATCGACAATCAGGTTGGGACCAACCACCTTTCCCTTAGAGTCTGTAAATCGTAGCGCCTGCTCAGCGGCCCACCAGTACTCTTCGAGCGTCTCGCCCTTCCAAGCAAAGACTGGGACGCCCGCCTTGGCAATTGCCGCAGCGGCGTGGTCTTGGGTAGAGAAAATGTTACACGAAGCCCAGCGCACTTCTGCTCCCAAAGCTGTCAACGTCTCGATCAGCACTGCTGTCTGGATCGTCATGTGGAGCGAACCTGTGATCCGAGCACCCTTAAGGGGTTTGTCCTTACCGTACTTCTCTCGCAGCGACATCAAGCCAGGCATCTCTTGCTCTGCCATCTCGATCTCGTTGCGACCCCACTCAGCTAGTGAGATATCAGCTACTTTGTAGTCTTTGTTTGGTGATGTAGACATGGAATCTCCCCTTCTTCTGTATCTGACTTGAGTCTTGATGATACTATATCGATGTTTATTTGGCAGTACGTACTATGAGTAAGACTTCTCAGGAGTATGTCTTTTTTACCAGTTTTTCCACCTGATCCACTTCAAATTCATGCTCTTGGGTCCCCTTCTTCTGAATCGCATATGACGCCACCACACTAGCCAGCTGCACACACTTGGTCACTTCCCAGTCACGAATATAGCCATGGAGAAATCCCGCTCGAAACGCGTCGCCAGCGCCGGTAGGATCTTGCACTTGGTCTTTGGTCAAACTCACAGCACCAACTTGGCTTTCTTGGCCATCAACGTACACCAGTGAACCTTCAGCTCCCAACGTGACGATCGCCACTCGAACTTTTTCGACTATTTGCTGCCTACTCCAACCTGACTTTTTCTCGATCAAGCCCCATTCGTAGTCGTTGGCGATTACTACTTCAGCAGCCTCGATGCCAGCCTGCAAATCATCGGCTGACAAGATGGCCGCTTGCTGACCCACGTCATACAGCAGTCGCAGACCAAACGTTTTGGCTTGGGAGACTTGAGTGGCTGACTGAGCAAGGTCGTGCGGCGACACCACTACCAACACATCCTGATCTTTAAATGGCTCAAGCGTCAGCGAGCTGGCATCAAACATGGCTCCTGGGTAAAAACCACCGATCTGACAATCATCGCGATCGGTCATCACCGTAAAAGTAGCCGTTGGCTTGTCTGAGTAGTGAAGTTTAGAAACGTCAACGCCACGTTCACCAAGATCTTTCATATACGAACGCGCATTCTCCCCTACGCTGCCGTACAACACAGGAGCATCACCGAGCAAAGCGAGGTTGTACGCAATGTTAGCCGCTACCCCACCCCGAGTTTCTTTGAGGTCATCGAGCAAAACGCTGAGTGACAAGACATGAAGTTTTTCTGGCTGAATCACCTCGGCAAATGTGCCAGGAAACACCATGATTCGATCAAACGCGATCGAGCCGGAGAGCACCACTTTGGCTAGGGGGGCTTGAGTTGAAGATGATACTGATCGCTGCGAAACCATGCTGTGATGGTAGCACACTGCTCGCCTACTGCCCTGAGTACTTTCCGAATTATTCGTGATGATCTCTACCCAATTGCCTAATATTGATACACATTGACTACATACATTTAGTGGGTATAATGGATCGCTTATGACGGAAGTGCGCGCGAATTTAAAAGCATGAACGAGCAACTACAACCAAGAGAACGAGCTATTCAGATACTTCAAGCGCTTTTTGAAGAGGGCGTTACTACTGATGCCATCTGCGCTTGTCTTGTCATAGATCATGATATAAGTGCCACTACCACAGCCGTACGCGATCTCACCGCTGGTAGAGTCCTTGAAAGCCAGGTGGGCACCTTTACCAACCTACTTGCTCTTGCCTCGTTAGCAGGCAATGGCATCACTCATACAGAACTTATTGCTCTGACCAGGTTACAAGACGGAGAAGCTGTGAAAAAGCGACAACACCAGACATGGCTGAGAAAAGCTTGTGAGAGTATCGATGAGCTCGCAGATACTAATCCTGAGCTTTTGAAGGTAATCGAAGATATTGAGGATAGTGCGTATGAAGCTATACGTGCTCCGATCAGAACAACTGTCCAAAAGTATGATCAGGATTTAAGCAAAGACCGAATCCTATTTTTAGCTGAACAAACCCTTACAAAGTACTTAGTTCGATACACCCAGGGTGACCACAGTCACGAGTCCATTGTTTTAGAAATACCTACAGCCGACAAACATGCAAAAAACTTTGTTGTCGGGCTGTGTTTCGAGCTCGAAACTTCGTTGTTAAAACTCAGCGGCACTAGAAATGACCTAGTCAATCGCCTAGCAGGAGCGCTCAAAGGCACCTCATTCTCTGAGGAGATAATGACGCATTACGTGTCCACACTCATAGATGGAATCTTTTCAATGATGCCTGCCGACTACGCCGCCAGCGTGATTAATGCACCTGATGTAGAATAGACCTATGCAAGAAATAACCAGCTATACCTTACTCTCTAAGGCACTTGCCGAATATCAAGCAAAGCATAGAGATCCCGATCAACCAAATATAGAGCAGTTGTTAGAAGCTGTACTGGAAGCTTTCCCCGAGCGCCACTCCACATTGAGTAGTATTCTGATGGCTATTTCACTAGAAAATGTATCAGATGCTGAGTTTGCAGCAGCTCTCTTTTTCAACTCACTGAAAAAACC
>CAZTEB010000031.1:0-992 GCA_964612735.1 uncultured Pseudomonadales bacterium | reverse complement strand
GTAGAAGCGCCAGAAATTCCTGAAGGGTTTGAAGATACCCTTGCTGAGTTCTTACAAACTTACTTTGCATTCGTAGCTTTTGTTCAAGAAAGCTCTGAATATGAGTTCGGTGATGAGCCCGATGAGGCAATCATTCAACTGGTGTCTAGAGCCAATACTAACCTGACCGGTATCTTTGATACGAGCAGAATTGAGTCAGAAGACGATCCTGAAGATTCTCACGATGAAGATGCCGCATATCAAGAGGTATTTAGCTTCCTTGTTTATAATGATGGAAACCATGGTGATCTTCATGCTTATTTTAGAGATGGCCAAAGTATTACTGGGATAAGCGATCCAGACCTCAGAGCAGTCATTCAAGTAATCCAAGAGCAAGTACCCAATGAAGAGGTGCTCAGCTTCCTCGAATTAATTTTCTCAGAATTTAAGCTTTATGATCAAGCGAGAGAGATCATTTTCGACAAACTTATAGACTACGCTCAACCAGCAACAGAACGAACGTATCCCAATCTAGACTACTACGATAAATCAGATGCAGTTAGAGCGACCATAGCTGGAGCACTAAGGCACATTAGCCAGCATTTGGTTGGAGATACTCAAACTTCCACCGAGACACTTGTTGATTTTTCTAAAAACGTTGATGAGAACACTGTACATGACGTTCAGGCTGAAATAAAAAGACGATCAACGTTGACTATTGAGCCTGAAATAATACGATTGCAGCTCACTTGGCTTCTCGGACTTATTTGGACTTCAATCTCTTCTCCAGAGCTTGGCACTGCTTTAACTGAAGAAAGTAGAGATAGGGCTATACGGCAAGCGTTAAAAGATGTTTCACTCAACCCCGATGGCGTTGCATACGATATCATCATGAGTGCATACGACGGTGACATCGCCTAATTTGCATTCCCTCCCCCATCTGGTACAATACTCCTTGTCCTAAGACAGCGTGTAGGTGACGGGCTCCAACCCAACACAGCGTAAATCACGCC
>CAZTEB010000030.1:2619-10975 GCA_964612735.1 uncultured Pseudomonadales bacterium | reverse complement strand
ACTCTTGGCGAAAAAAGCCAAGCTAGCAGTTATTAATGATGATGACGAATCTGCAGTCCACCTCAAAAAAATGCTCACTGACGTCCCGACTATAACCTACAGTCTTAAAGACACCATGCCTAGCGCAGTCAGCAAAAGCATTAAAGCTACTTTTCCAGAGGAGTACAACCAAAGCAATGCTCGTCTCGTTTGGACTATGGCTTCAAAGCTAGGCATCGAGCCTCAACAATTCTCAAAAGCTTTAGATTCTTTTCCTGGTGTACCAGGCCGCATGGAAGTGGTCGTAGAAAAACCATACACCGTCATCGTAGATTTTGCACACACTCCCAATGCCTTAGAAAAAGCCTTAGTAGCACTTCGCCAAAGATTGAAATCTCAAAAAAAAGCTGGAAGATTGATAGCAGTTTATGGCTGCGCTGGTCTCAGAGATCATTACAAACGACCAAAAATGGGTGAGATTGGGACGAGACTAGCTGACCTATGTATCTTTACTGCTGAAGACCCAAGAACTGAGAATATTTGGTCCATTATCAGACAAATGAAGGAGCAACTTACAAAAAATCATAACAAAGTTGTTTCTATTGCTGATCGAAAACAAGCTATCGATTATGCCCTTCACGAAATGGCGAAACCAGGTGATATCATCGGCATCTTTGGCAAAGGGCATGAGCAAAGTTTGTGCTATGGTACGGTAGAGTATCCTTGGGATGATCGCCAGGTAGTCCGCGAGCTCTCAAAGCAAAAGGGTTAGTATGAAACAACGTAAAGTAGTAGTCATTGGTGGTGGCACTGGCATCTTCCCAGTCACCACAGCACTCAAACACCTAGATGTCTCGATCACAACGATCGTAGCTGTATCAGACTCTGGTGGCTCCACCGGTAGGATTCGAGATGAATTTGGATTTCAGCCAGTTGGTGATCTTCGCCAGTCATTAGCAGCGCTTGCTGAAGACGAAGGCCAACAATGGATTCGCAAGTTGTTACTATATCGCTTCAAAAAAGGCACTGGTCTCAAGGGTCACAATCTCGGTAATCTAATCCTCACAGCATTGCAAGACATGACTGGAACCACCAGTGAAGCGCTACTTAGAGCCATGCAGATATTTAGACTTGAAGGCGAGGTTATTCCTGCTACCAATGAAATGGTCGACTTAAAGATAACGTATACCGATGGCTCAAGCGCTATTGGAGAGCATATTCTAGATGAAACTAGTGACACTGTACGAAAAATTGACCACATTTCCCTTGAGCCAGAGGCATCGGCCAATCCTCACGCCATCAAAGCCATCGAACAAGCTGATAGCATCATCATTGGGCCAGGAGACTACTACGCAAGTATTTTGGCTGCACTGGCACCAAACTCCCTCTCAGAGACTATAGCTACATCAAAAGCAACCTTGGTGTATATCTGCAACCTAATGACGAGAAAAACACAAACACATGATATGAGCGCCGCTGATCATGTAGCAGGTATCGAAAAGATACTTGGTCGTCCAGTTGATGCAATACTGTTCAACAATGAACAAATACCAGCTGCCATATTGACTGCATATGCCAAAGAAGGTGAATATCCTGTTGTAGATGATCTACTGGACGATGATCGAGTAGTCCGCCAATCATTACTGCTAGACGAAGTTTTTCTTAAAGAAACCAATGACACCGCGCATCGTTCGCTACTTCGACACGACAGTCAAAAGCTACAAAAGGCCTTAGCAGCGCTAGTAGTATGATTATGACACAGCATCAGCGCTTTCACTTGGTGGGAATTAAGGGAGTTGCCATGACTGCTTTGGCACAGTGCCTGGTTGACATGGGAAAAAGTGTTACTGGTAGTGACATATCTCAACATTTCGTCACCAGAGGACAGCTTGAGCGAATAAAATTGGATGACATCTCCGATTTTTCATCTCCGTTACCAATGGATACAGATTGCGTCGTTTATACCGCAGCTCACGGTGCTGATCAAAACCCCCAAGTGATAGCAGCTCGCGAAAAACACATTTCGGCACTTTCTCACGCTGAAGCTTTAGCTGAATTATTTAATCAAAAAAGAGGCATCGCTGTTTGCGGCGTTGGTGGCAAATCTACAACTAGCGCCATGCTAGCTTGGATACTAGAACAAAGCTCACCAGGAAAAACCAGCTTTGCTGTTGGTGTTGGAGACATTATCGGCATGAATAAGACTGGTCAATGGAGCGATAGTGGTGACTACTTCGTAGCTGAAGCTGATGAGTATGTCACTGACCCTCGAGCTCTCGAAAATAATCAGCCTATTACACCACGCTTCTCTTTTCTATATCCCGACATCACGATCTGCACAAATGTGAAGTATGATCACCCTGACGTCTATGCGAGTTTTGATGCTACTAAAGCGGCATACACAGCCTTCTTTGATCAAATTGCTCAAGATGGATGTCTCATCACTAATGCAGACGACCCAGAACTACAGGCGCTTGTTGAGCATACACAACGGCGCCATCTAACATTTGGAAGCAGTGACACCGCGGACCTTAAACTCGTTTCTCAATCATCAAAGCCTGGGCAAACTAATGGTGTGTTGTTTAGTAACGGTGAAGAACACCACTTATCTCTCCGCCTACCAGGGACATTCAATCTGTATAACGCCATGGCTGCCCTATTGGGTGCGAAAGCAGCTGGAGTCTCTCTCTCAGATGGCATTCAAGCACTGCGTACATTTTCCTCAACTCAGCGCCGAAGTCAACACATTGGCGAAAAAAATGGCGTGACATACTATGATGACTACGCTCATCATCCTGATGAAATTACTGCTGTTATCTCAGCTTTTCGCGACTGGTATCCCTCAAAGCAGCTAGTAGTAGCCTTCGAGCCACATACGTTCAGTCGCACCAAAGCTCTACTTGATGAGTTTGTTTCAGCACTCGCTGATGCTGACCAAGTATACCTACTCAATATTTTCGCTTCAGCCAGAGAGGGTGCTGACTCGAGCATATCGAGCGACCTTTTGGCAGAAAGAGTCAATCAAGCAGCTGGAAAAAACCTTGCCGAAAATCTACGCACTATCGAGAAATTAGCTACCACCCTATCAGGACTAAAACCCGGATCTCTGGTACTTACACTAGGGGCCGGTGACATCTACACAGTTCACGATCTAATTAAGTAAGATAAATATGAATACTGCGCTACAAAATCTTATCAAAAAAACCAGTCACCTTGACTGGAAAACGCACTTTCCATTAGCACCCCTCACCTACTTCAAGATAGGGGGGCCCGCCGAAGCTTTTGTGCGACTTGCTTCAAAAAAAGATATTCAAACGGTTATGTCAGCTTGTGAAGCTGATCAAATTCCCCTGACTTTCTTGGGTGGAGGCAGCAATGTAGTAGTAGCCGACAAAGGTATTACGGGAGTAGTAGTGTCTCTTGCAGCAAATGAGACGGGGCTCCTTAAGCCCGCAACCGACACCAGTCCTGGTTTGTTTCGAGCTGAAGCTGGCATCCAAACTGCCATGCTAGTTAGAGCAACCCTCGATGCCAAACTAGCAGGCTTAGAATACTTTCTTGGTGTACCAGGAAACTTAGGCGGCGCTGTCTATAACAACGCTCATTACCTCGAACACTTACTTGGAGAGCACATTACTCAAGTCGAAGTAGTTTCTTCACAGGGAAGCAGGTGGCTCAGTCATGACGAATGCGACTTCAGCTATGATCACTCTCGTTTTCACAAAACAAAAGAGTGCATCTTTCAAGTTGAGTTTGAGTTGGCTCATGGCGATGTGGCATCATCACAGCAGTTGATAGCTGAAGCAACTAGATACCGAGCCTCTACTCAGCCCTTAGGCGAGGCAAGCTCTGGCTGCATCTTTCAAAACACCCCCGTTACTCCAGAGCTGCTCAAGCACTTTCCACAGCTCGAAGGAAAATCGTATGCAGGTGGGGGATTCTTAATTGATCAAGCTGGTCTAAAAGGAACTAAAGTTGGCGACATCGAAGTTAGCGACAAACACGCTGCTTTTTTCATCAACAAGGGCAATGGAAATGCCGCTGATGTCAAAAAACTAGTGACACTCGTAAAACAGCAAGTTAAAGAAAAATTCGGGGTAGTATTGAAGGAAGAAGTATTTTATCTTCAGTGACATGGCAACATACACTATCAAAGGCCCAACTACCCTTAAGGGATCTATCAGAGTTGGTGGTGCTAAAAATGCATCACTAAAACTAATGGTGGCATCCTTGCTGGCTGAAACACCCTCAACCTTGCTCAACTTTAGCCACATTAGTGACGTGGAGGTTGTTGCTAAGAGCATCACCAGCTTAGGTGGCACAGCTCAACCATATGGTGAACGAGCGTACATCATTGATCCACGCAACCTGTCATCTTCTACCCTCGATAAAAAGTATGGCAAAGCAACTCGAATTTCGAGCATGCTGTTGGTGCCACTACTTAGTAAATTTGGCAAAGCAAGCGTCCCACTACCCGGTGGAGATGACATTGGTGCCAGGCCTCTAGAGCGCCACCTCGATGGTCTCAGAGCTATGGGTGCTACTATCACGACTAAGGATGGCATGTTGCATGCGCAAGCCCAACAACTTGTAGGAGCTGACTACACGTTTGCTAAAAACACCCACACCGGTACTGAAACGTTACTGATTGCGGCAGCTACAGCCCAAGGCACCACCACACTTAGAAATGCAGCAGAAGAAACAGAAGTTGATGACTTGATAGACTTTATCAATCGAATGGGCGGCAACATCAAACGAACCCAAGCTCGCACTATAGTCATAGAAGGCGTTCCTAAACTCAAAGGAACGCAGCACAAAATTATGCCCGACCAAAATCAGGTAGTCTCTTTCGCCTGTGCTGCATTAGCTACCAAAGGCGATGTTATCGTCGAAAATACTAGAAAAGAGGACCTACAAGCTTTTCTAGAAGCTCTCGATCAAGCAGGAGCTGGCTATGACATCGGCTCCTTCGGCATACGCTTTTACTACAAGCAACCACTGAAAGCTACAGATGTTGTCACCAAGTATCACCCTGGATTTAAGACAGATTGGCAGCCACTATGGGTAACTCTAATGACCCAAGCTCAGGGCACCAGCACTGTACACGAAACCGTTACCCAGAGTCGTTTTCAATATGTGCCCGCCCTGCAGGAAATGGGAGCTAAGATCGAACTCTATAATCCTGAGGTGACAAATCCTGATGAAGTATATAACTTCAATCTAGACGTAGTTGACGCTACTGACCGACACGCAGCAAAAATAACAGGACCGACATCCTTCAAACCAGGATCATTCACCATTAAAGATTTACGCCATGGCGCCACGCTGCTGATAGCTGGTATGATGAGTGCAGGTACAACTGTGCTTCACGACCCCGATCATCATATCGATCGTGGCTATGAAAACCTTGATCAAGCATTTTCACAGCTGGGGGCCCAGATTACAAAGTCATAACTAGATCATGAGTCCGCTTGCATTACTACTAGGTTTGCTGATTTTTTCGTTCATTGTGACGAGCATCCTCATCATTCCCTTCATCAATATGCTCTATGCTCTTCGATTTCAAAGAGCCCAACAAAAAACTAGAGACGTTTTCGGCAAACTAACTCCCATATTTGATCACTTTCACAAAACCAAAGCTGGTGTGCCAGTAGGTGGTGGACTGCTAGTTATCTTAGTAGTATCAGGCCTATTTTCCCTATTACTCCCGCTACTTCGGGTCTCGGGTGTAGATGTGACGAGCATTTATGGACAGGTCCAAACTGAAGTGAATATCCTGTTTTTTACCTTTTTATCATTTGGCATTTTAGGTCTATATGATGATGTGAAGAAGTTTTTTCATTTTGAGAAGGAGCCTTTTTTTGGACTTCGAATGAAGCACAAATTGGTACTTCAGATATTTTTAGCTGTAATCATCGCCACGCTGCTATATTACTCACTGGGTATCTCAATAGTCCACATACCCTTTTTTGCTCACACAATTAACCTTGGTATGTTTTACATTCCCTTTGCCGCTTTCGTGATCGTCGCATTTGCTAACGCTGTAAATATCACCGATGGTCTTGATGGACTAGCAACTGGCAGCCTCATGATCTCGCTGTTTGGACTTTGGTTCTTATCAGCATCAATACTCGACGTACCACTTTCAATCTTTTTAGCTCTCTGGATCGGTTCATTGGTTTCATTTTTATACTTCAATGTCTTTCCAGCCCGAATCTTTATGGGAGACGTCGGCGCACTTGCCTTTGGTGCCGTGCTAGCGGTGGTGGGACTACTACTTGGAAAAATTGCGGGCCTAGTCATCATAGGCTTTATTTTCGTAGCTGAAATCACTAGCTCACTCCTACAGCTGCTTTCTAAGAAATTTAGGGGCAAACGAGTGTTTCCAGCAGCACCACTTCATCTTTCATTACAAAAACATGGCTGGGAAGAACCAAAAATTGTACAGCGGGCTTGGCTAGTTCAAATCATGCTAACACTCTTTGGCGTCTGGCTTTCGCTGATATAAAAGCAAGTAGTATGAGGCGGGCAACTACACTAGGTTTATTTTCGATTGTCGGCGTCATCTCACTATTAGGATTGCTTTTCGTTTTCGAAGCGTCGCTCTCAGAAGCACTGACCACGTTTGATGACCAATACCATTTCGTCAAGCTGCAGGGCATGTGGCTAACACTAGGTTGGATAAGCCTAGTGGCCGCCAGCTTCATACCAACGTCGCTTTGGAAAAGAACTGCACCAATTTGGTATGTAGTTGGAATAGTACTACTCATTCTTGTTTTTATCCCCGGAGTGGGAAGAGAGTTTAATGGTGCACGACGTTGGATAACACTGGGAAATATAACTGTGCTACAGCCGATCGCGTTCGTCAAGTTTGGGGTGATTTCATTCTTTGCCTACTGGATGAGTAGGGGAACGGATGTGGTTAAGTTGCTGGCTTGGAGCGCAGCTCCACTAGGACTCGTGCTACTTCAACCTGATTTAGGATCGACGTTACTCCTGTTCGGCATCATTAGCGGACTCTACTTTGTAGCAGGAGCTGAGCTCAAAATTGTAGTGCCAACAGTCCTTTTGGGCATCACAGTAGCTGCTATTGCTATTGTAAGCTCTCCGTATCGCCTCGATAGAGTGCGATCATATCTAAATCCTGAGTTAGATCCTCTGGGAACTAGTTTTCACATCAGGCAAATTACGCTAGCACTAGGCAGAGGAGGCTTAATAGGCCAGGGCATTGGCAACTCACAACAAAAATACCAGTACATACCCGAGACGAGTTCCGATTCTATTCTGGCCATCACAGCTGAAGAGCTAGGATTCATAGGCACATTTATGATACTCGCACTGTACAGCCTCTATACTTTCTTAGGATATAGAGTGGCCGCCAAACTTGAGCCTGGTTCCTACGAACAGCTCTTGGGCATGGGCATCACCATCTGGATCAGTTTGCAGACACTACTAAATGTGGCTGCAATCGTAGCTCTAGTACCGTTAACGGGTATGCCGCTACCTTTTTTCTCATATGGAGGATCTTCTCTGGTTATGGTACTGTTTGCCACAGGAGTTCTGATACGACTAAGTAAATCATGACAATAAGCATTTCAGGAGGACATCTTACCCCAGCTTTAGCATTTATAGACTATGTGAGATCTCACCATCCTGATGTCTCTATCGAGTTTATCGGCAGGAAATATACTCAAAGCAATCAGAGTCAACACTCCAGAGAGCGTCAGGAAATAGAATCGAGAGAAGTGACTTTTCATAGCTTGCAGGTTCCGAAGTTTAACTCTCGAAATCCGCTTAGGCTCATACATGATGGACTCAGATATCCCATGGCCTTACTTCAGGCATTGCACATTTTGCTTAAGCATAGACCAAGTGTTTTTCTTAGTTTTGGAAGCTATCAAGCAGTGCCCATTTCCTTAGCAGCATACATCTTAAGAATCCCCATCATCACGCATGAACAGACTAGACCAGGTGGGGCAGCCAATAAAATTATCTCAAAGATAGCTACGAAAGTAGCGATAACCTTTTTAGACAGCTCTCAAGCTTTTCCTTCTTCAAAGGTAGTGCTGACTGGTAACCCAGTGAGATCTGAACTTCTGAAAAAACAAGCAAAGCCCAGCTGGTTTAAAGCAGCTTTGGACAAACCGTTGATCTATATCACTGGGGGCAACCAAGGATCCTATCTCATTAACAGTGTTGTTGAGCAAGCGCTACCTCAATTAACGCACTCGTACAATGTTGTTCACGCGTGTGGACCGAGTACTTCCAACGCTGACTACAAACGTTCACTGCAAAAAGCCAAACGAAGACTGCCGTCACATAGGGCCAAAAGATATGTCGTCAGAGAGTGGGTCAAAGCCACAGAACTAGGTTGGCT
>CAZTEB010000030.1:0-2609 GCA_964612735.1 uncultured Pseudomonadales bacterium | reverse complement strand
CTCTATCACCACGCAGCATGTGTAGTTAGCAGAGCCGGTGCCAACACTATTGGCGAGCTCATTTTAACTAGAACTCCAGCATTACTCATCCCACTTCCATTTGCAAAAAATGATGAACAACACCTCAATGCCAAGTTGTTAGCAGATGCAGGATGTGCCGTAATATTACCTCAAAAAAAACTCAATCCTACTTCGCTTGTCGATACTATTGCTACTATTACCTCACGCAGTAGAGCACGCTCTACTAAAGCAGCGAGGCTTGAATACCAAGAGAACGGATCAAAAAATCTGTACGACCTGGTCGTAGCTTGTAGCACATAACATGAGGCTTAGTTCTCGAATTCTGCCAAGCATCTTGTCCCTAACATGGGTGCTGATGTTGCCTTTAGTGGCATCTCAGCTACGGGTAAGAGCTATTACCTGTCAGATCGAGAATGAAGAATGTCCTGACGAACTCATTCAATCACTACAACCGCTACAAGGAAGCTCTTTGCTTTTTTCAAAGCACGAATCAAGTATTTCCAATCTGCAATCCAACTACAACCTAACGAGCTACTCAAAACAACTACCGAATACTCTACACCTAACTTTCTCAGGACTACCCAACGAAGCACTTCTGCGGATTGATGACCACGAGTATCTCCTACATTCTGATGGAGCCTTGGAAGAATCTACTGAGGCTACTCAGAACACAACTATCTTTGAGGTGCCAGCGGCAGGAATAGATAGTGACAACCGTCGTGTCAAAGATGCTCAACTGGTGACTCATGTCTTGGAATGGAATACATCGCTTGAACAGATAAGGTCTGAGCCAGAGCGTGTCATATTCAATGACCAAGTTGTCATACTGAAACTAAATGCAGGACTCCAGGCCATAGCGAACCTCAATGAATCCACCACAGCCTCCCAACGCTTAGCGATTATTCTTGAGCATGCCGAGGTCGCCAGCATTGATACTAGTATTAGAGAAATCGATCTCCGCTTCCGCCTCCCAGTGCTCAGAACTGGCTATACCTTCTAGACCATTTTTGATATGCTTATTTGTATCGAGATTCATGGCTAAACAACACCATATTGCCGCTATAGACCTAGGAACAGATAAGTGTGCCACACTTATAGCTAGTGTTGACGAAGATAGTTCTCTACTGAGAGTGGTTGGGCTATCTGTCGTACCGAGCAAAGGCATTCGAAAAAGCACTATTGTAGATTTAGAACAAGCGCTTTCCTCTCTGACAGAGAGCCTTGATGCAGCTGAACGAATGGCGGGCGCGCCAGTATCAAGCGCCGTTGTTTCCATCTCCGGATCTCATATTGCTTCTCAAAACTCAAGAGGTGTCGTAGCTGTTGCCGCTCCAAACCAAGAGATCACTCGAGATGATGTCGATCGCGTGATTGAAGCTGCCCGAGCTGTTTCGCTACCAAATGATAAGCGCATCATCCACGTTATACCAAAAGACTTTAAGATAGATACGCAAACTGGCATTAAAGATCCAGTGGGGATGACTGGTATCCGCCTTGAATCTGAGGCACACATCATCACCGGCATGGTTACACAGCTCCGCAATGTGGAGAAGTGCGTTCATGATGCTGGTTTGGCAATTACAAGCTTCTGCTTCTCTGGACTAGCTAGTAGCTACGTAGTGACTACTGAAACAGAGCGAGAGCTGGGAGTAGTGGTAGTAGATATCGGCGCTGGCTCAACTACTGTCTGCGCATTTGTAGAAGGTGCCCTAGAGTTCTCAACGGCACTACCCATTGGAGCTCGTCACATTACGCAAGATATTGCACTCGGCTGCAGGATTAGTTTAGAAGCAGCAGAAAAAATAAAACTACACCTCTCTGAAGAAGAAGCTTCAGAGCTAGCAGCAAACCCAGGTGAATCAAAAGAAGAGTATCAAAAACGAAGAAAAAAAGCTGACATTTTTAATCCCAGCTCAATCGGGATACCTGAAGACATTGGTGAGCTTTCTAAAAAAACACTTATCCAGGGAATTATGGCTCCTCGAATGAAAGAAATCATTACCCTGGTGGGAGAAGAACTAGCTTCTCAAAATATTCATACCATGGTCCCAGCAGGTCTCGTTCTCACGGGAGGAGGTGCTGAAACAGTTGCTATGACTGAGGTGGCAAAACGCACACTGAGACTTCCAGCTCGAATCGGTAAACCCACTCAACTTCAAGGACTTACTGCAGACTTGCTCAAACCATCGTTTGCCACGAGCATAGGATTGCTTCAGTATGGCAAACAATACATAGCCAGCCCTAGTTCCAGCGTAAATATTGATCTAGGAAATGTCATAAAACACCTACCCATCACCCCTCTTAAAAACAAGTTTAGCGACCTGCTAAAATCTGTGATGCCGTAGGGCAGTTACTACTACTCTGCATATATAATAAATGATACACTTTGCTACCAATGGCACTAGTCAAACCCTCTAATACCACCTTCGCAAAGATAAAAGTAGTCGGCGTTGGAGGCGGTGGTGGCAATGCTGTAAACTCAATGATCACCTCCAATCAAATTCAGGGAGTTGAGTTCATTACAGTAAACACTGATGCCCAAGCACTACTTACCTCTAAAGCAGAAACTAAGCATCAAATCGGCAATA
>CAZTEB010000029.1:0-11548 GCA_964612735.1 uncultured Pseudomonadales bacterium | reverse complement strand
GTTGGAGTCAGTAGAAGAGCTTGGCTATCCACAGCGGTTAGTTATTACGGTCTTAGTGGAAAGCGACGAAGAGAATCCTTTTAAAGAAGGTTCTGCCGATGCTGGCAGTGTTGGTAAGATCATTCTGGATTGGGTTGAAGGAAATGTGGAGTAACCTTAAAACTGCTTCTCCTCACTACAGCTAAATGTAAGATTTGATCATTAGTATTACTGAGTGTCTGGTTTATCCAACTCAACCACCCCTGTGCTTTCTCAGGAAGAAAGAGGGCTTTGGGCAGCATTTATGTCTGTGGATGGTGTCGGGCATCGCACCTTTACTAAAGTGCTCGAGAAGTCAGCTCGAGCTCATCTCAGTTTAGGTGACGTTTGGAGTGGCTCTGAAAAGATTTGGAAAGCGATGGGTTTGTCGAAGCGTTCTTTTGAAGCTCGATCGGCGTTTACGACAAGGTTTACTCCTACAAGCTACGTAGCCTATCTCGCTCAGCGACACATTTCAGTGGTCACTCGCATTGACTCTAGTTTTCCAGCTTTGCTAGCTAGTATTGAAGATACGCCTTCATTGCTGTTTGCACTGGGCAGTACTAAACTTTGGAATCAGCAGTCGATTGCGATAGTGGGTACGCGCCAGCCTACTTCGTACGGTCGTACGGTTACAGCCGAACTTGCAGCTACCTTAGCGCAAGCTGGCTACTGCATTGTCTCTGGCTGGATGTACGGTATAGATGCCATCGCTCATCGAGCTGTACAGGAAGTAGGTGGTGCGACCGTGGGAGTGTTGGGATCAGGGTTTGACCAAATAATGCCCAGCTCACATCGACGTTGGCGCTCAGACTTTCTTAAGCAGGGCGGCATCCTAGTAAGTGAGTATCCACCTTGGACAAAACCCACCAAAGGCACATTTCCTGCTCGGAATAGGATCGTAGCAGGGATGAGCTTGGCGACGGTTGTCACCGAAGCTGCTCGAGGTAGTGGTGCCTTGATCACGGCTACGCTAGCAGCAGAGTATAGTCGAGGAGTGTGCGCAGTACCGGGTGCCATCGATAATCCCTATACAGAAGGAACGATGGAGTTGTTAAATCTGGGAGCTCGACTGGTGAGGTCAAGCTCAGACATTATCGAAGAAGCTGGTGTGGTATCATCTCGGCTGACTAGAATGCACCGTCACAGCACAGCCAAAGACAGCTTAGAAGATCCTTTGCATAAGCAGATCGTAGTTGCGTTAGGGGTTGCCAGCCAGGCTGTAGATGAGTTGAGTTTAGCCATCAATGTCCCAGCACCCAAGGTGACTGCGGGCTTGACAATGCTTGAGTTACAGGGCATCGTAACCAGTGATCAGGGCCTGTGGTCGTTGCTGTAGTGACAACTGCGGTACAATGGTCACTGGCAACCACTATAGTAGTACTAGGAACACAGCATGAATCTCGTAATTGTCGAGTCACCGACTAAGGCACGAAAACTTAAGACATATCTTGATAACGATTTTACCGTTGAGGCATCAGTTGGTCATATTCGTGACCTGCCCAAAAGTGGTTTGGGCGTGGACGTAGAGAACAACTTTGAACCGACCTATGTGGTGTCTGAGGGCAAGAAAGAAGTAGTAGCTAAGCTGCAGCGCTTAGCGAAGAAAGCCAGCAAGATCTATTTAGCTACTGACCCTGACCGTGAAGGTGAGGCTATAGCTTGGCATATCACACAACTACTGGATGACACCGTCCCAGACAGCGCTCTTGAGAGAGCTACCTTCAACGAAATCACCAAATCTGCTGTGTTAGCAGCTATTCAGAAGCCTTCGAAAATTCGATTTAAGCTGGTAGATGCTCAACAAGCACGCCGCGTCGTCGACAGGCTGGTGGGGTATCAAGTCTCGCCAGTGTTATGGAAAAAGGTGCGTCGGGGTCTTTCAGCGGGTCGAGTGCAATCGGTCGCGTTGCGGTTGATCGTAGAGAAGGAGCGTGAGATCGAGGCTTTCAAGCCTGACGAGTATTGGGAAGTCGACGTAGCGTTGGCGATCGACGCTTCTGCCAAAGCCAAGTCGATCTTCAAAGATGGTAAGCCGCTCGATCCACTTCCTGGTGGCACGCTCGTGTCTCGAGTCTTTGAAGTAGGTTCTGAGAAGTATGAACCCAGTTCTGAGGCAGACGTCACGCCCGTGATGTCGTTACTTGAGGCTACGGGTACTTCATACAGCATTCGCAGTTTGGAGCAGAAAGAGCGTAAACGTAGCAGCTTACCACCATTTACGACTTCTACATTGCAGCAAGCCGCGGCTAATCGCCTGGGTATGACGAGTAAGCAATCGATGCGGCTAGCTCAGCATCTCTATGAAGAGGGTTTGATCACATATCATCGTACCGACTCTATGAATCTTTCTCAGCAGTCGCTGAGTATGGCTCGAAGCTACATCAAAGATCGTTATGGTGAGCAGTACTTGCCGCAGCAAGCCCGAGTATTTCGAAGTAAAGCTAAGAATGCCCAGGAGGCTCACGAAGCGATCAGAATTACTGACATCAATGTGCGTGAAGATTCAATCATGAGTTTGGGCAAGAAATTCACTTCACGTCACGCTCAGCTCTACGACTTGATTTGGCGCCGATTTGTAGCCAGTCAGATGGAGACAGCTGTGTACAACCAAACGACACTGTTGGTTGACGCAGAAAATAATACAACTGAAGTTTCTCAAGCTACTTTGAAGACTACTGGCTCAATTTTGAAATTTGACGGTTGGATGAAGTTGTTCCCAGCAGGTGGTGACACCATTTTGCCAGAAGTAACGAAGGGGCAGCAGTTGGGATACTTGGACACCCAAGCTTTGCAAAAATTTACCCAGCCGCCGGCTCGCTATAACGATGCTTCTTTGGTCAAAGAGCTCGAGAAGCGCGGCATCGGCAGACCGAGCACCTATGCCTCCATCATTTCTGTAATCGTTGATCGCGGCTACGTAGTTCGAGAGGATAAGCGATTTGCCCCGACGCCTGTCGGCACCACAGTGTGTGATTTCTTGGTCAAACACTTCAAAGACATTATGGATTATGACTTCACCGCAGAGATGGAAGAAGATCTAGATAGAATTGCACGAGGTGAGAAAGCTTGGCGCAAGATCGTCAAAGAGTTCTACGATCCACTGGCAAAGATAATTGAGAGCGTAACTGAGAAGGCAGATCGTGTCCAGATTCCAGTGGAGGAGACAGGAGAAGACTGCCCTACTTGTGCTGAGAAAATTGCCACTGGTGAGCTCACTAAGAAGGAGCAAGGCCAGGTGGTAATTCGCTCTGGCAGATATGGCAAATTCAAGAGCTGTAGTAGATTTCCCGAGTGTGACTACACTGAGAACATGGTAGAGAAACTTGAGGGTAGGCACTGCCCACTTTGTAAAAAAGGCGATATCGTGCTCAAGCCGTCGCGTTGGGGTAAGTCATTCTATGGCTGTGGTCGCTATCCCGAGTGTGACTGGGCAAGTTGGAAAGAGCCTGAGAAAGATCTCAAACTCACCCAAACTGAGTGGGACAGAATGAAGGCAGAGCGAGAAGCCCGTAAAAAAGAGCGAGCAGCTAAACGAGCCGGTGGTGCTTCTAAGAAAAAAGGTGCCAAGAAAACGAAGCGGGGTACTACTAAGCGCTCGAAGTCAGCTGCTAAAAAAGCCTAGGAAGATATGAATATCTTGTTGTTTGGCGGTGCTTTCGATCCTATTCACCTTGGTCACCAAACTGTCGTCAATGAAGTGTTGGCTCTCAACGAGCCCGGTGGTTCCCAGAGCTTTGCTGACGAGATCTGGTATGTGCCAGTCAAAAACCATCACTTTCAGAAAAACATGGCGGCGGCCGAACATCGTGTTGCGATGCTTGAGCTGATCCTGGTGCCCAGGACCAGAATCGAGACCCACGAACTTACTGCTCCCGAAGGAACTATTAACTACACCCGAGACACGCTTCAAGCTCTAAGAAACAAGCATCCTGAACACACCTTTTCCTGGATGATCGGATCTGACAACTTGGCTGCTTTTGATACCTGGGGAGGCGTAGATGAAATGCTTACTCACCACACGTTCTATGTTTATCCGAGAAAAAATGTGCCGATGGAGCCAGTATTTCCCGGCATGGTGCCGCTGGATGGAGTGACTGAGATCGCCGTGTCATCTACGGCTGTCCGGGAGGCTTTGATAGAGGGGCGCGATATATCTCAACTTGTTGATCCCAAAGTCGCAGCGTATATTGAAGAGCATGCTCTCTATGGAATCTCAGATACAAACAATTAGTTCTTTCATTAAAACGACCGTTCAATTAGCTGGGATGAGTCGAGTGATACTTGCCGTCTCGGGAGGTATCGACTCAGCAGTTAGCTTGAGTTTAGCAGTAAAGGCCATGGGTCCAGATGCTGTATACACACTTCAGCTGCCGTATAAAGATCAAGACATGAGTGATGCTCAAGCCGTGATAGACCATACTCAAATCCCATCTCAAAACCAAGAGACGATTGAGATAACGAGTGTGGTCGAGAGCTTTTCCCAGCGACTTACAGTCACAGAAGATCAGCAGCTCAGACTAGGTAACATCGCAGCGCGGTGTCGGATGATCTGTGTCTATGATAGAGCAGCAGCGCATCAAGCATTAGTTTGCGGCACCGAGAATAAATCAGAAAAGTACTTGGGGTATTTTACTAGGTTTGGCGACGAAGCCAGTGATCTGGAGCCTCTGCAGCATCTCTATAAAACTCAAGTCAGAGAGTTGGCTGCACACTTGGGCATACCCACATCAATTCAAGATAAGGCGCCCTCAGCTGGATTGTGGCAAGGTCAGACTGATCAGAATGAGCTGGGTTTTGAGTATCAAGAAGCTGATCGAGTTCTCGAACAATACGTTGGTCAAGATTTGCGTTCACTTGATCGTCAGCAGGTTATCTCCACTATTGTAGAGAAAACTAGTTTGGATGCATCGACAGTAACTGCAGTTATTGATCGAGTGGAGCAAACTGCCTACAAGCACCACGTTCCCTATACGCTCTAAGACATCTGTGATATGAAGAAGATATGACGAACTCAGATCAAATTATTACTCGTGCTGATGCCATAGCGAGCATTATTACCAAGCATCGTGAGGCCGGTCAGTCTATAGTTCTGACTCAAGGCACGTTTGATATGGTTCACATCGGCCATGCCCGTTACTGTCACAAGGCCAAGTCGTATGGAGATGTGTTGGTGGTTGGGGTAGATGCCGATGATAAGGTAAAGTTCCGCAAAGGTGCGGATAGACCTGTCGTTCCAGAGGATGAGCGAATGGAGATGCTCACGTATCTCAAACCAGTTGACTACGTTTTTCTCAAGAAGCTCAAGGCCTCAAAGTACAGTTTGATCAAACTACTCAAGCCTGATGTCTTGGTCGCGACTGATCAGACGTACACGGACACACAGCTTAAAGAGCTCAAAAAGTGGTGTGGCAAGGTGGTGGTGCTCAAGCCGATGGCAACTACCAGCACCAGTGCCAAGATTCGTCGTATGCAGATCGGTATTGCGCGGCGAATGGGTGATGAGCTCAGCGAGCGACTGATGACGACCATTCATAGTTTTTTTGATGAGTTAAAGAAGAAGTAATGATCAGCATAGTAGCGTACATTCCCGTTATCCATGCAGGCTACCTGAACTTCATCGCTAAACATTCAGACGTAAAAACGCTGTACCTGCTTGGTGAAGATGTGATCGCTGACTATAGACCACTGGTCAAAGATATCAGGAGGTTGGCGCCTGATGAGGTACGGAAAGCTCTTGCGTCATTGTTACCAGATGTAACCATTGTAGTAGCAGATCAAACTACTGTGCAGGAGCTAGCTAAAGACACCGAGACGCTGTATCTTTTTCCCGACGAAGACGTGATGCACGATCTCGAGCAGAGATTCTTTAAAGATGCACAAGTGGAGTACCAGTCGGTGTTCTTGCGCTGGGATAGAAGTAAGACACTGCAGGAACAGTCGCTTGAAGATGTCGCCAAGATTAGTTCAGCTGAATTCGATCGATCAATGATGGAGACAGCCACTGAAGAAGCCTTTCATAGTCCCGACTGGTGGCGACAGGTGGGTGGCGTGCTGGTCAAGGACGGCAGCATAGCTCTAACAGCCTACAATCATCATTTGCCAAGCAATCAAGAACTGCAGTACCATGGCGATCCTAGAGCAAACTTCAAAAAGGGTATCCACATCGAGCTTTCTACGGCTCAGCACGCTGAGGCTAGCATCATCGCTACTGCCGCCAAGAAGGGGATTGCTTTGGAGGGTGCCAGTCTCTACGCAACTACCTTTCCCTGTCCCGTCTGTGCCAAGCTGATCGCAGAGTCGGGCGTAAGCACTCTGTACTTTCGAGAAGGCTATGCTATGCTAGACGGCCAACACCTGCTCGAGGAGAGTGGGGTGGAGGTAGTAAGAGTGGAGTAGGTTGTATGAATCTTGGTGAAGGTATTGACCAAAGGTCGCTAACTGAGCCAGTTGATTCGCTACCCAGAGGCGCTCGCCGAGAGCCTAATGTGGATGCGCCGCCTCCACTACCACAACACAAGAGGCAGACTCAACCAGTCGCTTTGTTGACTGCGATTTCCAGTTTTCCAGAAACTGACAGCGGTGATTACTCTAACGAGATTACACAAGGTGATAGCGATGGTGATCTTGATGCATTAGTCTTACAAGAAGAGAAAGTAAGCATGCTAATGGGCAGAGTTGAGACTATCGGAAAACGCATGCACACGATTCTTGAAGAGATGATACGTGCGGTATTTGACTCAGAAGAAGAGCAGAAATTATTGCGCCGGTTGGATGGATACAGCGATGATTTAAAGAGAATAGTGCAACAACAGAATAAACTCTTTCGTGTCGGAGACGATCGTAGCAGAACGCTAGCAGAGGAAAAACTCAAGGGGTTGTGGAGTGAAATGAGGGAGCATAGAACCACTCTTATTATGATAACCAAAGGGGCAGCTCAACTTAGTTTACCTGAAATTGAGGCCTTGGTGCTCGACTCACTTGATGATTACTCAGCACTACTTCGACCTTACGCTTTCTAACACCTTCCCAATCTTCACCCGCACTGGCTTCTGTGCATAGTCTGGTGCATAAATGTCTGGCTGAATAACCTGGGCGTGTAAGTGCTTGACGGTGCCACCAGAATAGTTGGTGTCACCGAACCGTACAGCGAAGCCACCACCGGGGAAGCTATGTTCTTCTGTGATCCAAGTGACCAGTCGCCAGAGCTCAGCAGCGGCGTCATCAGAGACATCACTTAGCTTTTCCCAGTGCTGCTTGGCGATGATCAGAAAGTGGTACTTAGTGTGACGGTAGGGCCACTGGTTAGGGGTGACGATCCAGTTGTTACTCTCTTTGAGAGTAGGCAGTTTGTGATACTTCTTGAGATTTTCACTACAGAACGGACAGTGGTCGGCCGCTATGATGTCTTGCATCACTTGGCGCTGCTCGTCTTCTCGAGCATTTTCTAGGTCTACGAAGGTGGTGGGGTTGGAGGTCATAATTGTCCTTCTAGTACTAGTCGTTGTTGGTGTGCAGCCAGCGCAGTAGCGATGATTTCGTTGCCACTGAAGACTATCTCGGGTAGCTCAGTCACTTGATGCGTCTCTAGTCTTGAAGCCTCTGCGCTGTCTACAGACGACTCAATACACTGAATAACATTCTCAATATTGTTACGTAAGATCAAGTAAAAAGCTACTGTTGGCCATCGTGTGTCGTCATTAAACAGGTCTTCTATCGCAAAAATAGTGAAATCGACAAGCTCGTACAACCTCAACTCTTCAGCAACTTCTCGCAGTATCGCTGTGTATGGATCGACGTCGTCTCTTTCAACCTTGCCGCCAATAAGTTGTAGCTGATTTTTCTTAATGAAGCTATTTTTAGGTCTCCTGTGGAGCATAACCTGCTTAAGATCTGGTGAGAGGATAGCAACCCTGACCATTAGTAGTTTTAATTGCTCGCTCATAGTTTTATGCAGGCTCTATATCGCCACTGGAATATCCCACATGCCGGGATGAGGATCATAATCGACTAGTTCAAAATCATCAGGACGGTAGGCGAATAGGTCATCTTTCTTATTCTTCAACCTCATTTTCGGTAGTGGGCGGGGTTCGCGCTGCAGTAGCTCTTTGACCTTATCGACTTGATCAACGAAGATGTGGGCGTCAGAAAAACTATGGACATATTCATAGGCTTCATAGCCAGTGACGTGGGCGATGGCCATAGTGAGGGCAGCGTACTGTGCTAGGTTGGCAGGTAGTCCGACGGGAGTGTCGCTCGAGCGCTGGAACATGTGTAAGTAGAGCTTGCCCTTGATGATTCTGATGTGAATCCAGCCATGGCATGGGCAGACTACTACCTTCTGAGTTCGACCCTTAATTCTAGGTGTGTACTGGGGAATCCACGGGGTTATGAAGTGAGTTCGCAGCTGTGGTTGTTCTTTGATCTGCTGAATGATGGCCGCAAACTGATTGAATGACTCACCCTCAGCAGTCGGAAAGTCATGAAAGGCAGCGCCGTACGAGCCAGGACCCAGGTCGCCAGTTTCTAAACCACGCTTAGCACACTTTTTTTCAGTTACCCAGCTTTTCCACCAGGTACAGTCGTATTCTTCGAGCTGTTCTTGAGTGCGAGCGCCATTGATAAAAGCAAAAATTTCGCCGATGGCGCCTTTCCACATTTTCTCACTGATCTTGCGCTCAGTGATGATCGGAAAACCTTCGCTGAGGCGAAAGCGCAATGATGGTGGAGCAATGGTGGTCAGGGCATCAGTTTCTTGTTGGCTAGCGATGCTGACGCCGTTGTCCAAGATGTACTGGAGGAGTTGGCGGTATTGGGTGTCTGGTTGGTTGGTTTTCATGATACTGGGGTTCTGTATAGAGGTAGCTGGATAGTAGCACAAAGAGTTGGGCTCGTCTAAGTGCTAGTTAGACTGGATCATACAGGTTGATCACCGTATACTACTATCCATACCTATGAAGATACGAATTAAGCGCTTTGACACCAGCATTCCACTCCCAGAATACAAGACAGATTTGGCCGCTGGCTTTGATCTAGCAGCTCGTGAGGAGCACACCATTGAGCCAGGAGCTGTTGGGTATGTGCCCTTGAACGTTGCGATCGAGGTGCCAGCTACGCATTGGGTGCTCGTAGCTGCTCGTAGTTCATTGCATAAGCGAGGACTGATAATGGCTAACGGCATCGGAGTCGGTGACGCTGACTTTGCGGGTGATACCGACGAGTATCGTGCTATCTTGATGAACACTAGTGATCAAGCTGTGACTATAGAAAAAGGCGAGCGGATCGTCCAAGCACTGATCTTAGCTAGAGAACAGGTGACGATCGAAGAAGCAGAGCATCTGGGCAATCCAGACCGCGGTGGCATTGGTTCCACGGGGAGACGATAAATTTTTATCACCAACTTTTGTCGAATTGTTTCAGTATCTTGAAAACTTATCTCAGTACGAATAACAAACCATGGACGGTTGCTATCACGAAAAAGATGCTCAGCAACGCATAATCGACTGGCTGGAGGGGGCTGGTTATGATTTCAATCATGAGTTCTTTCATATAAGTTGATGATACTGAATGTATAGCTACCAAGCAATATTAGAACTCCCACAACTCCTGTTTTCACCTTGAATTGATTGTTGGTAAATTGAGTAAAAAACAGCACCGAAATAGCAATGTTGCCAAGATCCAGTACTTTTTCTAGCAATAGCCTCTTATCAATTTCCTTCAAAGTTCCAAAGTAGTTAGTTGATGTAGTTGGGATAGAACTGGTCAAAAGATGCATTACTTTCATGCGTTTATTTTAAAGAGAGATTCTTACATTTAGCTGTAGTTTCTTAGAGTACTTTTTACACCGTTTGACTACTCGCAATGTATGAGTATCATAGTTCCATGGACGTCTCAATTATCGCCGCTATGAGTGCCGATGGCTTTATCGCTAAGGACAGCAGTCACATGTCGACTGATTGGACCAGCCAGGAAGATTATCAGTTTTTCATCTCTAAGGTTAAGAAATCTAGCGTCGCCATTTGGGGGAGGAAAACCTATGACACGGTTGGTAGGCCAGTAGGTACGTGTCTGAATATTATTTACAGTCGCTCCCAGTCAGATGATGCTGCGTTTGATTCACTGACTGCCGAAGATTTGCGCTCTGAAGACAAGCAAACTAAGACTATCTTCACTGATCGCGATCCTACTCAAGTGATCGCTCGGTTGGAGGAGCTAGGAGTTTCTGAGGCAAGCGTTATAGGAGGAAGTGCCATCTATCACATGTTTATGGCAGCTGGTTTGGTGACTCGGTTGTTTTTGACTATAGAGCCTATAGTGTTTGGTCAGGGTGTGTCGCTGTTTAGTAGCTCACTGGGTGGAGAAGCGGGGCTGCCGCTGAGTTTACAGCACGTCCACCAATTGTCTGAACAGACGATTGTGTTAGAGTACAGTATGGGCTGAGTGCGGCCCATTTTTTATTTTTTGAATTATTTCTCATCATCACTTTTCTAGTTTTTTGTGTTGCTTCTTCTTTGTTTGGGCAGTTTTCTCAAGCAGCTTCTTTTGCATCCTTATAACCTCAAACTGCCAGTTGAAGTACGCATCGAATACTCAGTATGGTGATACTCACATTTCAAATTTCGCTAAGCAATGTCTTTTAAACCTGCCGAGTCACTCGCACCACCACAGTTAGCAAATGCACAGGAAAGAGTAAATGGGTGGAGAGCTAAAGCGCCGTCATTAACTGCAAATGATGCTGCAGAGCCCAGCAGACTCCCAAAACTTCTAAGGGATGAGGTTGATGAGTTAGAAGTTGAACGACACTCCTTGGAGGGAAGTCTTCTTGCCTATCTTTATAAGCAAGCAATTGAGTTCCAAAAGGAACTTGGTGATGTTTTTGTATTTTTATTTTCTCTAGCTACCAAGCATGATATAGAGCTAGACTTTCTTGCGGCTTGGAATAGGGCTAATGGCCAGGGGGCCCGTTCTCCTATCTTTGATCAGCTCATAGAAAAGGCGCTTAACATAGAGCATGGTGATGTCGTAAAGAACGCTCAAGACTTTTTAGCCCATGTGATTTCACTCTCACACTATCTACCCATATACATTGATCTTGAGCAAGCAATGGGCTGGGTCATAGAGAAAAACGAAGCAAACTATCCCAATCAGTACTTTTCAGGGAAGCTGCATGGTAAGGGTCGAGATCTTTCTCTAGAAGAGATGATCGCACAGTACACACACTCTCGAGCAATGTTGAAGATATTAAGAGCACACTATGGCTCGCCGCTTGAGCCATGGATGCACGAACCGTTTAGTAGGATGATTCACGACTATGGTGCCAGTGATGTTCATGTAGCGGAGTTGCCAAATGCCATTGCTCGCTATGATGAACGACTTAAAGCCGAGGCGGCATTGCTCGCTGATACTAAGCAGTTGCCAACTATTTCAAAGAGAAAACTTGAGTACATGACAGGTTTGCTGGCTGTGGGGAGTGAAGGTGAGACCTCAGTTACCCCCAATTTTAAAGGAGAGAATGAGACTCCGTCCAGTA
>CAZTEB010000028.1:0-11841 GCA_964612735.1 uncultured Pseudomonadales bacterium | reverse complement strand
AAAAACATGAGATTGAGGTTCGACTCCTCAGCTTGGCACAAGAAATTGTGGTCTAAGGCTACTTTCCCAAAAACATCTTGATCATACTGGTGATGAAGTCGATTAAAAACTTAGTAACGTCGTAGGCGATGAGGCTAGCTCGTTTGCCAATTTGCTCAAACGTACTACCAGTGACGCTATTGTAGTCTTGTCGTGAGTACTGCATGGGGATAGTATAGCTGATTTTACACCTCCTGGTCTGAGTAAATACGAGTCGAGTAGGTGTTGATTGTGGGCCGAGATCAAGTACAATAGACCAATCGCGGGAATAGCCCGTGTCCGCTGACTAGCGGAGCCTCCTTGCCAAGAGGTGCAAAACAACAAGCGGGAATAGCTCAGTGGCTAGAGCGCCTCCTTGCCAAGGAGGAGGTCGCGGGTTCGAATCCCGTTTCCCGCTCATAACCGGACATATGTCCGGTTTTTTTACCCTTGAATAATCTCCTGCAACTGCTTATGCAACTCAGGAGCCGCGACGCAGATAGTAAAATTCTCATCAACTCGCTTTAGAGCGTTAGAGTAATCCATCGGCTTACCCCAAAAATCAGTCACAACGCCACCAGCAGCTTCAACGATTGGCTGCAAGGCAACATTGTCCCAAATCTTCGTTGTTCGATTAAGGAAGGCACCGTATTTACCTGAAAGTAGCTGACACATGTCGAAAGCGCTGTTGGTAGTGCGCAGGTTACGGATAGCCAAAATAATTTTTCCCAAAACTTCTACTTCTTTCTGAGTAATACTAGGATCTTCTTGATGGCCATCGATGCCATAAGCAATGAGAGAAGAGAGTAAACTAGTCTCATTGGAAACCTGAATTGACTTGCCATTACACGTAGCACCACTGCCCTTCTCACCGAGATACAACTCATCAAAAGCGGGGAGAGCGATACCACCTGCGATCGCCTGGTCATCTTCGAGCAGACCCATCATCACACCGTACATAGGCAAACCCTGGGCAAAGTTGCTGGTGCCATCTATAGGATCTACTACCCAAGTGTAGTTTGAATTATTGTCTATCACGCCAGCTTCTTCATCGATAATGCTGTGCTTAGGATAGTGTTGCTTTATTTGTTCAACAATAAAGGCGCCAACTTCGAGATCAGCTTCTGTCAACACTTGGTTGTTGTCACCTGTTTTGGTCGTGATAGTAGTGACTTTGCCATGATGTTGATTGGCAATCTGGGCTGCTTTTTGAAGCGTCTGGGAGATGAAGGAGGAGTAGTGCATGAAAAGAGTATAGCAAACAAGCGCTACTCCAGCGGCTTACTACCTTCTTTTTGCTTCATGCCAGCTAGTGGCAACTTAATATAAAACTTGGTACCCTGGACTTCTTTGCCATCAACTGTATACGGTGACTCAAACCAGACATCACCACCGGACTCGGTCATGATTGACTTGACGATATAGAGACCCAGGCCAGTTCCTCGAGTATCTTTCTCCAATACGTTGTCTGCTCTAAACAGCTTGGTGAATATTTGCGACTGTTGATTTTGAGGTATGCCATACCCAGTGTCTGCGATCGAAATTAGTACGTGGTCCTTTTGAAGTCGATGCTCGATGGAAATAGAGCCTTTTTCTGGTGTGTATTTAATAGCATTGGTGATGATGTTTTGATACACCATTCTGAGTAACTTGGCATCTACGCTGATTTCCGGTAGCTCATCATTATCTTCTTTTATACTCAACCTCTTTTCTTTGATAAGTAGCTCTAGCTCATTCAGAGTACTAGTAAAAATGCTGAGTATCTGTGTCTTTTCCGTATCCACAGCAAACGTACCTAGTTCGATCCTAGATACATTTAACAGCGAAGAAACAAGGTCTGTCATTCTTCTGCTTCCTTGGGCAATCTCCTCAAGATACTGCCTGTGGTCTTTACTTAGTTTCAGCGCATCATCAGTAAGGAGAAGCTCGGTGTACCAGTTTATGGCCGTCAGTGGCGTGCGAAGTTGATGAGAAGCCAATGACACAAACTCAGTTTTAGCCTCGTCAATCTGGCGCTCCTTTGTTACATCCTGAAATGTTCCACGAAGCTCAAAAGGCTTTCCTTCCGAATTTAGAGAAAGCTTACTGGTCACTTGAACAAAGTGCACTGAATCATCTGGCCAAATCACTCTATAAATGTGCTCGCTCTCCCCAGTAGTAGTCATAGCATGATCAATGCTTGCTTTGGCAGCCTCCACATCGTCGGGGTGCATAACGCCAAAGTACACGTCGAGAGGGGGGGGAGCATGAGTATCACTTGGCTCCCAACCATGTACCTGAAACGACTCATCTGACCAGTACACTTCGTTGGTTTTTAGGTCATGCACGAAGTTGCCTAGGTGCGCTATTCGTTGCGCCTCCTCCAAGCGAGCAGTTCTCTCGCGAACTTTTTGCTCTAATTCACTATATGACTGTTGGAGCTTCTGGGCCATAGAGTTTAGTGTCTGGGCCAAAAATCCTATTTCATCACTTGATTCTATTTCTGCCCTCAACTTAAAATTGCCTGCTTGTAAGTTTTGAGCAAATAGCGTTAGTTTTTTGATAGGACTAACTACAGCTTGGGTAGTAAAGTATGATAATAGTGTAATAATTCCGATCGAGAGAAGCAAAATTGATGCTGATGAGCGAGCTGCTTCTCGCACAGACTCGAATACTTCAGCCTGATCAACCTTCACGATCAAGCCCCATTCTAAGGCATCAATGTATCGTGTCACAGCGATTACTGGTTCACCGCGGTAGTCAACAGTGTTTGCTGTAGCCAGTATTTCTTCTCTCTCAGCAAGTGCTACGGTGGCGGGGATATTTGTCTTCTCCTTCGGAATAGCCAATCTTAGAGCTGCACCAGAATCAAAGCGCAGTGGCGTCAAGAACACCGCATCGCCGTTGTCATTTTTCTCCACAAGTAACGACTCGCCAGAGCCACCCAAGCCGGTGTAGTCCTCGGTTACCGAGAAAATTGGTAAAGATGATGCAATGATTTCGACTACGCCCAAGAACTCATCACCCTGATAGAGTGGCCCTGCTAACCTAGCGTACAAGACGTTATCATCAGTAGCAAAGATATCATATAAGCCTTCTTCAATTTTTCCTTTTTCAAAAGAGCGATAACCACTCCTTGACTCACCCACATAGCTTGGCAACGTTGAAACCAGCACTTCCCCATCTGCAGAAATAATTGAGATATCAACTATTAGAGTAGAGGAGTTATCAGCATCACTAATAATTTCAGTCAGTGACTCTAGATCCTCGGCTGAGGGGTCTTCAATATATGTAGCCAAAGTAGCTCGCAATTGAGTGCGAGATGACACCAGCCGTATTTGATCTAAGTACCTATCAAGAATGGCATTCACTCGCTCTTCTTGAACATCAGCTAAGGAATCAAGCTGCTCAGCTGTTCTATTTAACAGTGCTTCACGTTGATTGAGATACCCTAAATAACTCACCAACCCCAAGGGAACTAAAGCTAAAAATAAAAACAGAAGTGTGAGTCTTGTTCTAAGCTGCATACACGCACCACATTACTTCCACCTACCAAGCAACACATACCCCAAGCCAAGTAACACGAACAACACCGACGTATGAATTGCCATACCATACCGTAAATCTGGTAGTGAAAAATAGAGATAAGGCAATGACAATGAGTATCCTACAAGAGCCATGACACCAAGTGCCACAACAACACTGCCAAATAGCATGTACACAATTTTTCGATGCCTCCAGTTTCCAACACTTACAACTCCCAAGCTTCCTACAATCAAGAAGCCCACCATGGTGCCATACGACGGCTTTCCAACTTCAACCTGCACGAGTGTCTCTCGATACTGAGAAACGCCAAAGTACTCAATACCACTACGAAAGTCGAGTACTGCAGATATAAAGGAGGTTCCCATTAATAGTAATAGCAACAGCGTAACTCCAGGTAAAAAAACTTCGACTATATCAGCCCTAGCTTTTTCTCTCACTAGTCCCATGCCTAAGATGATCGCACTTAATACGAAAGAAAAGGCTGTAGAAAATTTCATTGTAGGAAATGAGGGGTGCACCCTCGTCAACACATCGAAGTTGAAAACCCAACCTACCATCACCACTGTGGCAGTTATCGCGATTATCGTAATGAGCACAGATATCATCCAATTGCTTTTTATCATTGGTATATCTCCTCAGCTTGAATCAAGATCTCCTGTGGAACCACAATACCTAAAGCATCTGCCGTAGCTTGATTAACATAAAGATGTGGTCGTACCACTGTTGTCACTGGTAAAGCAGATGGTAAGACACCGCTTAGAATGAGACTAGCTCTCTCACCCGCAGTTTGTCCAATCTGCCTGAAATCAGCAACTAACCCTGCCAAGTCGCCTGCTTTCGGTCCTGATTCATTGCACGAAAATGATGGAATGCTGTTTTCTTGAGCAAATGTAATGATAGTGCTCTCAGCTTCTCCTTGCACCAGAGTATCACAAGCAGAGTAAAGAACATCAATGTTCGATCTTTGGGATTCCAAAATTCCATCAAGCTCCTCTACGTCAACTGCAGCGATCTCAACTACTTCGATGCCATACTGTACAACTGCTTTTTGCAGTTCAGTCAATTGAACAATAGAGTTAAGCTCTCCATCTCGATGAATAAAGCCTAGTCTACGAGCTGTAGGAATGAGCTCATGTAGTATCGCCATCTGATCTGTAACAGGCACCCAATTTCGAGTTCCTGTCAGATTATTTCCTGTTGTTTCAATTGACTCAACTAATCCAGCCTCCACAGGATACGTAACAACTGAAAACACGATTGGCTTATTCTCAATATGTTCAGCCAATATTTGAGTACCGGGAGTAGTCAGTGAATAAACCAGATCAACATCAGACTCCACAAACTCTCGAGCAATTTCTAACTGAGCTTGTGAATCACTAGCAGCTGTTCGCTCTAGATAGATAATATCTCGACCCTCTCTGTACCCAGCTGCTGCTATAGCACTTTTAAATCCATCAATATTTTCATCATACGCGGTGTTTCCTTCTGGCACCCATCGTGAGATGCCTATCACAAGGGGATCACCAGCCCTCAAGAATGATAGTTCATAACCAACTACCACAACCATAACAAGCAATCCACTACCCAAAACTACGAAAGCAATTTGACGACGACCAAGCCAAACCAGAGCAACTACTCCAGCAGATAAGCTAATCGCGAGCGGAAGTCCGAGCTCAAGAGCTAGTATACTCCAGCGCATAGCTCGAGCAGTTTGCACCTGATCTAAAATACTGTTTTGCGAGTATCTGTTATTAAATTTATTCCAAGGTAGTAGTCGACCACCAGTGCTCTGGTCGTAGTAGTAAGCTATGGCATTGTCTTCATACTTTACGAGCCAGCCACTGACTGGCTCAACCCAGAGCGTTAAACTCACATCGAGATTTACACCCCGTTCATCTGGCACTCCTGGCAAGTGGGTTAAGTCATCAGTCTGATCAACACCAAACTCAGCAACATAGCGATATGTTGGTAAACCCGCTATAACTTCTTCGCCATCAAAAACCATGTTAAGTTGACGATCATAATTAACATGCCAGTAGGGAAAAGGCTCCCATCGAGAGACATTACGAGGTGCAAAAAGAAAGCCAGAACGCTGATTGGGATCAACTTCTGGATTATGCTGCCAGGTTATCTTATTTACAGCGTACTGCCTATCAATAGTCACGATGGTTGAGCCATCGACAGTTTTTACATCAAAGGTGTTTTCGACTTGCATTGAATTCTGAGGCCCTGATTCAAGTGCGGCATATAGGAATGTGGTAACAGACCTCTGAGCCCCAGAAAACATCCTCTCTTCCTCATCATAGAAATTGTCGAATGACAGTATGTTTACCGAATAGCGAAATGAGCTGTCTAGTTGAAATAACACTGGCACAACTACGTAGCGTGCCAAAACAGCAAATCCAAAAGTACCAATAAGTACCATCAAGACTAGCAAAAGATATGTGCGTTTCATGGGCAGCCTAGTGTTGCAGATACATCTTACCTTGGGAGATAGTCATTGGTATAGACTTGCGCTACATCAAACTCCGCCTGCGTTGCTTCAGCACGAATCATCGACTCGTACAGGGTGCTCCATGGTGGCAACTTCATTGCACCCAACCTTTGCGTGGTGCCTCGAATCAATGGCAAACTCTCGTACAGAATATGCTCTTGGTATTTTCTGTCATCGTAGTCTCCCTCCACATACTGCATGGTGATGTCCACTGCTTCTTGTGGGTGATCAAGTGCATACTGCCAGCCTCTTAAAGTAGCTCTCACAAATCGAGTGGCAAGTAATCGCTCATCTTCAGTCTGCGGCTTTGACATTGTAAGTACATCACCATAGGTAGACAATCCATATGCCTCTAAAGGAATGATTGTCAGCGGCACGCCCTCTCGCTCTGCCAAATACGGCTGATCTACCCTATAGAGATCTATTATGTCAGCCCTTCTTTGCTTAAAGTCATCTATGGTGTCATATCCTAACTCCACATATTTAACCGAGTCTTGATCAAAACTTGAGATAAACGTCTTGAAAAGAGCGCTACCTTCACTTTGCCCCCCTGAAAAACCAAGAGTCTTGCCGCCAAAATCATTAGGACCATCTATGCCAGAGTCAGCCCGCACAGCTAAAGAATGTGGGTTAACTTGGTAGATAGCCGCTACAGCCTGTATAGGCGCATCAGGAGTGTAGCCAGCCAACAACTGGTGCGCCTCCATTACGCTCACATCAACATCGCCGGCAGCCAACTCAGCAGCCTGCTCAATCTCTGGGTCTGAAGGAAGAAGCTCTATGGTCAATTGCTCATCCTGATAAAAACCTTTTTCTTGTGCCACATATATTCCAGCAAATTGAGCTTGGTGCACCCAGCCGAGCCTAACCCTCATGTGTGCCGGCTCATACTTTTCGCGAAGGAATATGACATAGCTCAATACAGCACAAGCCACCAGTATCCCAAATGTAATTGCAAGCCACTTGCTCATATGCCCCCTTGATACTAACTACCACTCATACTAAAAAGTAAACACTCGTTGTGCTCCTTTAATAGTAGCAGGATCTTTGCCCCTACATCAAGCTATTTATGCTACAAAATAACCTCTCGAAAAAACTAACGTCAAAATAACAAGCAATATAGTGCAACTCACCACAAGTGCAGTGCGATACCATTTGAAATCTGGCATCGCATATACGACATATAGTGGTGATAGAACTAACACATAGCGCGGAAAACCCGATAAAGTCCCGCTCAATAGAGGAACGAGAGCCAAAGAAATACAAAAAAGTGCAAGCAGCCACCAGTTTTTAATTTGCTTTCGATAGTAATACAGCAAATACATTCCACCTAGAAACCAACCCAAAGCTGCCAACTCAAGCAACGCCACCCACCATTCATACACACTTGTGTTGAACTCCAAAAGTATTCGGCCATATCGAACTACTAATCGAACTGGATTCACGATGCCAAATGAACGGCTATTAGCGAGTTCCGTGTGGGCTCGTACAAAATAGAGTGGATCTAACCACTTTGCATAATTAAAGTAAGCATATGATGAAATAACACTAATGCTACCAAATATTGCTGTAGCCAGATGAAGAATGCTTGCTATATTCCACTTTCTCTTACCAAAGTGATACAGCCAAGCCACCCCAAATGGCAGCAATAGTGTTACGCCAACCACTCGTAGTCCCGAGGCAAATATAATACCAACGGCTGCCAACCACCACCTCCTAGTATATAGCCCATACAGCACACATAACGCCACAAGGGCAAACAGGCTTTCCGTGTAGATACTACCAAAGAAAAAACTCGTGGGGAAAATAAGCAGCAGCAACGTCGGAAGCTTGAAACCAAGCACCATTTTTTGTTCAGACACAACAGCATGCTCAAGCCATTTCTCAAACAGCACCAGCAAAGCCACCAGGCTTGCGTGAGAGATCAACCAGCCACTGACGAGCTGCCATTGACCATCAGTGAAGAAAACTAGGCCAACGCTGTGCTTAAGTGCAGTCGATAGTACTGTGATCAAAATGGGGTAGAGTGGTAAGAATCGTGCTTCCTCAACATAGCCCCTAGTAGCAACGGCTATGTAATGAACCCCATCAAAATTAGCCCAAGATTCAAAAAGAGCTTGCAATCCTCCTTGTGCCTGACCAACTTGTTTTGAAGTGAAAAAACTCAGCTGTGTGTACTCCTGTCCTGGTCGATAGGATAGAGTAGAGCTAGCCAATATTAGTGTCAGCAGTAGCTTCCATACAACTACGGCGATTGTCACTCGCAGAATATGCTGATGGAGCGTCGCTGGCCTAGATATAAAAAAACTGAGAAGTTGCCTCACTATAACAGTGTAGCTTAGTTGGAGATACTAACCAAACTTGGTTTTGAAGCTACTCACGATGATATCCGAAGCCTGCTGGACGCTCAGACAAGCGGTGTTAATGATTAGATCATACTGTGTGATTTCATCAGCATCCTTACGTAAGAACTGCTTGATAAAGTCCCTGCGCTCTTTAGTCACGTCTGCGATCACTTTCTCTGCCTTCTCCTTCGTGTGACCTTCATACACCATCGCCCTATGAACCCGGACATCGTAGGGAGCTCTGATGTCTACGTGCAATCCCTGCGCAAACGGCGTAATGAAGTTAGTTCCTCTGCCCAAAATAACCACGTTGCATGTAACGAACGTCATTGACGTACTCAGTGTTAAGCAATGAGTGCACCATATCGTTGATCAGAGGTCGATATCTCTCATCAACCGCTCGAATGACTTGCGCTCGCTTCTTGGTAGACTTGGCGATATCATCAATAATCTGTTGATCAACGAGCTCGAAACCAAGCTTTTTCGCAACCTCGGCTGCGATCGGGGCCCCACCACTTCCAGGCTCTCGAGCAATAGTAATGAAAGGTCTGCCGAACGATGAATCATAACTAACCCCAGGTAGATTCTCCCTGAGCTTGCGAGCCTTTAAGAATTTTTCTATGAAGGGGTAGTAGTGAAGCGCCATGGCTGCAGTATACCGCATTTTTTTATGTGTCTAGCACAGTTAGCAAGATTCCTCTCAAGACTGGTATAATAACCACTCTAGCGCCAGTAGCTCAGCGGATTAGAGCATCGGTCTTCGGAACCGAGTGTCGGGGGTTCGAGTCCCTCCTGGCGCACACCGTGTGGCGTATACTGTGATCAAAATGTGAGGGCCAGTAGCTCAGTTGGTTAGAGCAGCAGCCTCTTAAGCTGCGTGTCCTGGGTTCGAGTCCCAGCTGGCTCACAAGATAGAGAAGAACAACTGGTTTCTAACAAAGCAGTCAAGAACATGATTTCACTAGAGAAGATTTTGCCTTTATAATGATGCTGTGCAGCTACTTTCAAAAACCCGCGTAATTATTACTTTTTTCACACTATTACTCGGCTGGTCAGTGATCCCATCAGTTGCACTAGCCCAAACAACCCCACCACAAGAATACATCTCAAACTTTGATGCTACGTACCAAATTCAACAAGACACTTCACTGCGAGTAACTGAACGAATTACCTACTTCACTGATCAGCGAAAACACGGCATCTTTCGCTACATTCCCACCCGACTCCAACATGGCAACTTCGTGAGAACTACGCCCATAACTGATATATCCGTCACTGATGAGCAGGGAGAACCACACCAGTTTACTCAAGAATCAGATAATGGCAATCAAGTTCTAAAGATTGGCGATCCTACCGCCACTTTCACTGGTCAGCGCATCTACATCATCTCGTACACAGTAGAGAATGCTTTGACTCAGCACGATGACTATCTCGAGCTCTTTTGGGACATCACGGGTGAAGGCTGGCAGGTTTTGATCAGAAACTCCAGCGCGGTAGTGCAATCTGAGTTTGCGACCATTACGCGGGTGACGTGCTACTCAGGCATCTTTGGTGGTGATGATGGCTACTGCGACTCCACACTTTCTGAAGACGCTAGCTCGGCAGCATTCGACTACACCAAGCCAATTGAGTACAACCACAACTTCACCCTAGCGGTACAACTGTCGGACGACAATCAACTTCAACTACCAGGCACTATCCAACAACTTCAGTGGTGGCTTAGTGGTAACTTTTGGCTACTCTTTTTGCCATTACCCACTCTGGTTTTTGGTTTACTTTGGCTTAAGAAAGGGAGGGATCGGGTGTTTGTATCAGGCAATATGTACGATCTCGATCCCAAACAACCACAGCGTCTACGCGGCATCTTTGAGCGAATTCGGGTACCGTTTGTGTACGAACCTTTCAAGCAACTGTCAGCTGGTGAGGCTGGCGTACTGGTCGACTACAAAGTAGATACCCAGGACGTCGTCGCAGAAATCCTAGAACTTGCTCGCAAAAAGTATTTGAGCATCTCAAGCACAGAGAGTTCATCGCTATTTGGGTTTAAGAAGAAACGTGACTACAGCTTCACTAAACTAGCAGGCAAAAAGAAGCTCACTCCAGCGCAAGAATTGCTCCACACAGCACTTTTTAAAAAGGGAAATACTGTGGCAGTTTCTGATCTCAAAGGCACTTTTTACAAAGATTTAGCAAAAATAAAGAAAAAACTGCAAGATACGCTTATCCAGCATGACGTCTACGAGACACAACCAACCAGCACTCGACTAGCCCACCTACCAGTTGCAATGGTACTCATGCCACTAGCCTTTGGAACTGCCATCTACCCAGCTACTACAGGGTTATTGTGGCCACTAGGTCTATCACTACTGCAGATCCCAATAGGACTACTACTCCTATGGAATCTTCCTAGAAAAACTGCCATAGGCACCAATCTAGTCGCTCAAGTCAAAGGCCTACGAAAGAGCATCGCGTACGGCAAGTGGCGCGAAGAGATCAAAGAGAAAAACTTGTTTGTAGAAGAAGTGTTACCGTTCGCCGTTGCCTTAGGTGTGGTAGACCAGCTGACCAGAGATATGGAAGATCTCAACATGGAAGTCCCCGAGTATCTCAGTGACGCTGGACTGCAGGCAGCCACCCTACATACTTTCGCCAACACATTCAGTCAGGATGTCGGCAGTAGCTTAGCGTACAACCCCAATGCTAGCTCGTCATACTCCAGTGGTGGCTCTGGATTCTCAGGAGGTTCTTCTGGTGGAGGAGGGGGTGGTGGCGGTGGAGGGAGTTGGTAAAAACAGATTGTAACATGTGATATAGCTAGTAAAAAATGAAGGAAGGAGTAAAAATGCATCCAAAAAAACTAGAACAGGGTCGAAGATACATGATTAAAGGAACAAAGCGTGAGTTCATAGATAGTAAACAAAGCGGACCAACAAGAGACAGCCGAGGAAAAGATCAAGTGCACTATGTTTTCAAAGATTTTCAAACAGAATGGAGGTATCTTTATTTGACGGCTTCGCAGGTTGAATCATTAGTGACTAACCTCCCACAGCCTTAAGCGCCTTCTGAAGCGCCAGATACTGTAGCGTCGGCTTACCTTCTCTATCTAAGAAAGCAAAGCCACTAAACGGCCCAGGATCGCCTCGCAATACAAACGGCGTCACCCCCAGGATGCGAGAGTCTGACCAGATATGTTGGAGAGCATAGGTGTAGTACGATTCTAGCCAAGGAGAGGTACTCCTATTATCTTCCCAACCAGTCTCTGTAATCAGCACCTGAAAGTCTCTACCTGTCTGTCGCTGCAACCAAGCCAACTCGTGCTCAAAGCCACGCAGTGAATTTTGACCTGTTCTAGTTGGAGCAGCACTAAAGCCAGGATTTGGGTACGAGTGAGAATTCCAGACATCTACGACGCTCAGTACATCTGGATTAGTCGCCACCATTTGCTCTAAATAGCCAAAT
>CAZTEB010000027.1:0-11996 GCA_964612735.1 uncultured Pseudomonadales bacterium | reverse complement strand
ATACTTGATGTCACTGGGTTGTTCTTGAGTGACATAGCTGAATGGATACACACCAGCTTCTTTGTGGTTGCTTTCAGTTGGTGAGAGGTAATCGCTTTCTATTAAGAATGCAGAATCAATTTGTGACAACTGAGCATTTGTCTCAGTGAGTGAATACTGCTGAAGTGGCGAAACAAAACCATTTCTCATTTGAGCTGTATCAACGCTGTATAGCGATAGAAAGTCCTGCGAGAAAACTAGCTGCGCCCCTGATTCTTGGAGCAACGTTTGGGCTGAGTGATAGTAAGATTCGGTATTGGTTTTTTCTGGTTGAACTCTGCTTTCGTCGATAAGTATGAAAGAAAGTTGATGAGCATCTATCACACTCTTCAGTTTGTCAGCATCTTTTTCTTGAAGTGCTCGTGATAACTGTAGGTAAAGTGTTTCATTAGTTTGGCTCCAGTAATCAAAAGCTCTATCGACAATTGGTTGTTCTATGCCGTACCAAATGAAACCACTGCCTCTGTATCCCCACTCGTGAAAACTCCAGGCCCAAAAGTGTTGATCTGGTAATACAGCAACTCTTTCTTGTTTTGGTTGTAATTTCATGAACTCAAATAGCTGGAAGTATGGCTGTGGAATAGCAGCTTGCATTTGAGAGTAGAAGACTTTTCCTTGTAGAAGTGGCTGCATTTGATACAGTAATACTGCTAGAAAGACTCCCGTAGTCGTGAGACTGAAGACCAGCTCTTTTTTAAAGTGTTGCGAAATGAACCTGATGAGTTGATATGTAAATAGTGCCAAACCAATAGCGTATGCTAGTTCGGCAGCAACCACCCACTTGGTGAATGGAGAGCGAAACATTTGCCCAAATAAGGGGATGGTGTCGCTGAGTCCATTAAATACAAATCCCAACCAGCCAGATCCCGAAGATAGCATAATCAAACAAATCAGCAGCAGCATCAGCGGTGAAGCTTTGTAGTTCGTGTTACTTCTGACTTGGAGTAGCACGCCAATAGCTGCTATCGCAAACAGGCTGTAGCCTATATACACAAACGCTGGTTGCTCGACTACCTCTCTCCAGTCTTTCATCAAATAGCTATAGTTGGCGCTTGCTACATCGTAGTCAGTGTATTCAAACCAAAAACCCTTAAGTATCGCCATATCTTGTAATGATCCAAACGAGCGGTTCATCAATTGAACTTCTGGAGTTGAGAGCGTATTTATCTTGGCATTTACCGTGACTTCGGCATGCGTTAAGGAAAAATACATTGACGGCAGTAGCCAGTAGCTATTTGCAGCCAAGACGACCAGTCCAGCTATGAGGACGTTGTGAATTTTTTTAGGAAATTTCACCGCATACTCAGCAGAAAAAATCATGGCAATGATCCCAAATACTACAAACAGAGTTTGTACATAGAATGAAGGACTAGCTATCCAAGTGATGGCAAACAGCAGTGCTGCATTTAGTCGAGTGTTTCGTTTGTAGAAGCGTAGTAGTGCCCACAATAGCCACGGTAGCCATCCATAGAAGCTAGAGAAAGCTTCGTAGGGAACATAGAAATGTTGTACAGTTCCTAAGTTCAGCAAATAAAAGCCTGCTGCAATAGTAGACGCAGCTTTTGCAGAGAGACCCTTGGGATGTGGTAGTAGAGTATGAAGCAGTGCAAATACTCCCAGTGGTCCTAGAAGTAGCATGGCGCTAGTCCACCCAAACCTGAGGATCTCTCTAGGGAAAAGCAAGGATGCTAGCCATAGTAGTAGCTGTCTGGGTAGATCTGCGGCATGACTCATGCCTCCGAGTAGTCCAAGACCCTGGTATTCTTGCCAAACAGAAAAGAGCGACCTGCGTACGTTAAGCCAAAAATCAAATTCTGGATGAAGGTTGTCCCAACCGCTTAGCCACGTTCCCGACTGATAAGCAGCTGTCACTATGATCAACCAAATGACAAATATGCTGCCTATCCAGATACTATGTGAGCTTAGTACGCTGGTAACAGCTCGCTTTCCAGTAGCGATCAGTTTTTGTAGCATGTCTATCGTTGCCAAATTTTAAATGCAGTCGTCACAGCCAATAAGCTAGATATGTAGTTGTAGTCTAAACTTATGTTTCGTGACTCTAGTGACCTGACATAGAAGAGTCTAAGTGTTTCTAGCATAGCTCCCTTTACCACATGCCAGCTAGCGCCAGTTTGTGTACCAGCACTACGTGGGAGATGGGTGACGCCTACCTGTGAGATGTCTTCACCCATATCATAGATAGCAAGTAATAGCTCGGTAGAGATCATGGCTCCAGTGCTACGTAGTGGCAATGCCTGTTGGATGACAGAACGGTGGAACAGCTTGAATGCACAGTCGATGTCTTTAATAGCACTGGGGAATTGAAACCAGATTGTGTTCCAAAGTTTTAGCAATCGTGCCAGTATGGTGCGACCAGCTGTGTCTGCTCGTTGTTTGCGATACCCAATGACCGCTTTGCTGTGTCGTGACTGATTGACTAGCAGCTGTAGTTCTTTGAGATCAAACTGTAGATCACCATCAGAGAAAAAGACCCACTCGTTGCGTGCCGCATTAAAGCCAGCTTGAAGAGCGCCGCCGTATCCCAAGTTGAGTTGGTCAACTACTCGCACTCTGTGATCTTTCTTAGCCCACGCATGCGCAATCTTAGTGGTTTGATCAGTGCTGCCGTCATTGACGATGATAACTTCAAACTTTTTCGCCAGGGTGGGAGCAACGTTGAGAGCTTGCTTGATAGTTTCAGCTACGTTTTCTTCTTCGTTGTGCATTGGAAAGAAAAGCGAGAGTGACGAAAGTTTTTCTGAAGTCTTTACTTTCAGTGGTGTGATTTCCACGGCGTCGAGATACTGTTGAGCTACTTTGCTCCACGATCGTGCCAAACTAATGGTTTTGCCAAAGGATGCCAGGTTCTTTCGCAGCTTTTTATTTTCGATTAGCCGCATGACGGCTTTTTCAAAACCCGGAGAGTTAAGTGAGAAGCTTAGATGACTTGACTTAACGCCATGTTTTTTGAGAGTCGCTAAGACGTCAGCTTGCTGTAAGTTTTGACTGGCGGGAGTAGATACCAGAAAAGGTTTTTGATACTGCCAAGCGAGTGAGAGCGCTCCTGAAGCAGACATTCTGCCTCTATATGGAAACAGTAGAACGTCACAGAGTGTGAATAATGCTGGAACTTGTCGCTCAGGCACGAACCCAAGGGTGACAACGCTAGCTCTATGGCGGACGAGCAAGCGCTCTAGTTCGAGTTTAAACTCTTGGTATGCTTTGGTGTGCTGTTGAGTAGGGCTGTAGCTACCAGCTAGTACCAGCTTGATGTTTTTCTCTGGATGCTTCTTAGCCAGCTTGCCGACAGCATCGACGACCCAGTCGCTACCTTTGTAGCGAGATAGGTAGCCATACTGAAGGAGAATAACTTCATTGGATTTCCAGTTGAGTAGCTGCTTCATCTCTTGAAGCTCTAGCTTTGATGGTGTATCAAAAGAGCTAGCTATTCCATGATGAATCACAGATGTTTTCTGTGGGTCGATGTGGCCTACTAAGTCTTGTTTGAGTTGATCATCGTGCACCAGGACGCGATCGCTGTAGCGACCTATGCCACGATACAACAAGCCCAGGCCAGCATTAAGTGCTTTCTTTTTGATAGCAGAAGCTGAGATGTGACCACCAAGCGCAGTTACATCTAGTACTACCTGGTGAAGCATAGTGGTGATGGTGAAACCACGGCGCTTGAGAAGCGCAAGCAGCGGGATAAATCCCATGGTGATGAGTGGATTACCAAAGGTGCTGAGCTCGAGCTGTAGGAGCAGTTTGTTGGTAGCACTGAACTGAGCTACAGCTCTAAGAATCTGAGAGTAGAGCTGGGGAGTATTAGGCGTGTAACAGGGAACTACCAGGATGTTCTTGGTGAGTAGATAGGGCGTATCGCTAGCAGTATCTCGTTCGCAAAGCACTATGGCTTGTTGTTTTGCAGGCAAGTGATCGAGTAGTAATGAAGTGTAGCGAGCTACGGCGTTTTTCTTGGCGATTTCTGAGCCAGGTTTGGGAAAGCTCGACAAAACTACCAGAGTTTCTGGCGTGTCAAAGCGCTTCAGCGTAGGGGGTGATAGTTTTACATCACTCATACATATATTATAGGATAATACTCGAGGAAAATCAAGTGAAATACGTATAAAAGTGTCATTAAATACTCGATGATTCAAGTACTTAATGACACCCCCGGCTTGCGCCAGGGGGTCCAAGTGTAGATGTGTGTGAGGGTGTTTAGCCGTCGGAGCGCAACTGGGTTTCGAGACCATTGTTGACTAGAAACTGGTTAAAGTCAGTCTCAGGCATTACCCAAAACTGACCACTTGCAAAGATGTAACCTTCTTCGATACCAATCCAGGCGTCTACAGTGTGTTCGCCACCGATTTCTCGCTGACCGCGGAAGACCGTGACACAGCCTTGGCTGCCAATTGCGGCGTCGAACAATCCGTCACCCCGCAAGTGCAGGGCATTCTCGACTAGAACTGTAGCATTTTCGTATTCGCATGACTTCGCGTAGTCACTGGCAAGTTCGGCGACGCTGTATTCGGCGGTGTTGCCGTCAAGGGTGACGGTGCGCAGTACGTAGTCCGGTGTGCCGCGACTCACAAAACGCCCCAGAATATCCTGTTGCCAGGACTGGAACAGCGTCAGAGACGTGTCTTTGCCGACTTCAACTGTGTTAAATGCTTGCTCGCTTGGATACGCGGCGACTGTGCCTCGTACGAACTTCAACATGCCGTTCTGAGTGAAAGGTGGCGACAGTGTCGCAGCACCTTCGCGTAGTTGTGCTAGGTCGTGGATTTCTGCCTCGTACAGTTCGAACTGCCCGTCAAAAATCAACGTGCAGTTGTCGGTAGCAACGTCAAAGAGGTAATACGTTTGACCTGCTTCTTTCCAGAGAGCCTTCGCTTCTCTTGGGGTGTACTCGGTCACCTCGCATGTCGTCGCGGGCGTGAAAACTTCTGTTGTTGGCTGGAAGTTGGCAAAACTATCGCCAACCCAACCGAACAGTCCCTCTTGGGTGCGGATTAGCGAGCGTTCGCCATCTGGGTGGGGCCAGCTTGCTAGCCGTTGGACCAGCGTTCCAGAAGCAATCGTACCAATTTGCTCCGAGTTATTTTCAGCAACCCTGAGAAAAACTTCGCCGCCTAGCGTGGCTGTTTCGGGGGCTGCAAGCCAGATTGGGTCTGTTGAACCCTGTGCGTTGACGGGTGCCGTAATGACTCCCGTCCCTAATACTAGGACAAGGGCGATTAGTATCGCCCAGATTTTTTTACTCATTTCTTGAGCTCCATCAATTGACGTCAATTTGATCCAGTGGGCGCAAGGCCCTCTGGATCTCGCTGGGCAAGTCAATAGAACTGACCAGCGCTGGGAGTACGAACAAGCGTTCATGCTGCCAGTGCTAGTCAGTGTAATGGAGAATAATCTCACTCTACACTTGTTAAAGAACTCTTCTGACTGCGCAGTAAACTGCAGAGTGCAGAAGCATCCTTAGCTATGCTGTGATTGACACACGTATCACTTGTTTCCCCGCTGTGGGGATGAGTGAGGTCGTGTGGTATCCACAGCGCTAGAACTCGAACAAGTGTGGAGGGTTCGGGGGCCAGCGCTGGAGACAGTGCTAGTTAGTAATGTGCTCTAAGCAAGTATTTAGAACCACTTGATCTAAAGTAGGTGCTTCAACTGTCCAGTCACTGGTATCGCTAGTGCCTGTGGTGATCTCTTTACCGCTCGCAACCTGAAGACAAACTTCAGTCACAGTAGAGGTGGCCGCCGTAGTTATGCCAGTCTGAATACGTCCAGCGGCGATCACTAAGCTCAAGCCAATACATATAGCTGAGGCCACTAACCCAGTGGTAGTAATAAGAGATGTAGAAAAGGCAGCGTTTTTCATGATATTTTGTGTATCAATACTACATAAAATATATCAGAAATAAGCCCATAAGTCAATAGTTATAGGACTAAAATAATGATAATAACTCGAGAAAAGGAGTCAGTTTTAATTTGCTTTAGTATCAAACTAAGCAATTTTAGTTTTGAGAAGGAAGGCAGCTCCGCCAAGTGTGAGTACACTAGCGATAGCTAGAGTAGTTTTGGCATCAAGCGCGGTGTTTTCCAGCTCGGGAACGACGACTACATTGCCATCTTCACGAGTAATAACTTCACGCTCAGTACATGTCTCTTGGCCGTAAGCGCCAGTAGTACAGACGCGCTCGGTCTGAGTGGTTTCTTCACTACCATCAGCCTGAACAGGCAGAGCAGTTACCACCAGCAAAAGAGCTAGGGTAGCGAGAGCGAGTGATGCGGTTACTATTTTCTTCATAGTATGTTCCTCTTTGATGTCTTTTTAAAGACACTGTGAATACTACTATAAGACGCTATAGGAGTCAATAGTGAAGTATTATGGGATGTTTAGGCTGAGAGTTTACCGCTCCACATCATCGGCGAGTTTTTTATTTACTTTAAAAAGAATTTTGATATACTGGTGGAACTAAAGAAACCTTGCGAACGAAGTTTATATACTTCAACCTGTTCGGAGGTTTTTTTTGTTAGAGTCATTGACAATACTACTAGTGTACTGATATCATCGTTCTGTAAGTTAAGCCCTCGGCCCGTAGTTCATACACTACACATGCGGAGGGTTTTCTTCATCTTGGAAAGACAGACATTAATTGCAAACTTTTGCCCGCATCTTTTACTTGAACTACAAATATTTTCTCTTGCTTTGTTTTACCGATGAACCTATAGAGGTGCTCTTTTTTCTTATTTGGGTTAAGTTTTATGGTTGGTTTGATAGTGGAATCTCTCAGTAATTCTACAGTACACGGAAGTAGACGAAGTCTTTCAACTCTTTGGCCTTTGGGCTTTTGAAAAAGATGAGTCCAAAAGTAGTCAACGAAGACTTTTCTTTTTGAGAAAGAAGTAGATCTAATATACGCTTTTCGCTTACTTTTTCCTTTCAATGACGAAAGAAAGTTACTGGCTTTTTTATGCAGTTCTTTGTAACTAGTTCCAGAAAATGGTGATGACTTCACTCTCCACGCCTTCATACCCAGCAATTCTACTGGTCAAACCTTACAATTAGCTGTACTTAGGAAGCGTTAGTAATTAACGTGCAGGTAATAAGTGCTGACGCCGTCATCGTTATGCTGCACTCTGACGTAGCGTAGTAAACCGCCACCGCACTTGATGCTGCCTCGATAAAGATTGCCAGCTTTCACAGCTTTTACTGCACTACTGCCGTTTTTACTGAACATGTCGATGCCGGTGTGAGGAGCTCCTCCATATGCACGACGAACTCTAGCATAGTAAGTCATGCCATAGCCTTGATTGATTTTAGCTGGATCATTGAGTGGCCAGTCCCAACCACCACTAAAGCCGAAGCTGCCATCGGGGGAGTTGTTCCAGATGGCGCTGATTGACTTCAAGTAGCCTGCGGGATCACGGTGGACACCATCTTTAACGACTTCGAAATGAAGGTGAGTGCCGGTGGAGCAAGCAGAGGCGCCGATGATGACGCTGGCGATAGTCTCACCTTCAGCTACGCTGCCTGCGGCCGTTTCGCTACCTTTACCAGCGATAATCGATTGAATGGCTTCGAGCTCACCGAGCGTTTTGGCAAGCTCAGACTGATAGCGAGCCTCATTATTTCGGGTCTCAGTCAGTAGGAATTGCTGTTCGCTGCGTTGGGTAGTGAGTTGGTTTTGTTGGCCTTGGAGTTGGGTTCGTTTTTGCTCGAGAGCAGTTTGAGTTTGTTCTTTGAGGGTTTTCTGCTCGTCGTAGTTATTGCGCTGTACTTCTGCTCTGGACATGGCATCAGCAGTTTGCTCTTTGGCAAGTTGGAGGTACTTATACTCTGAAAGAGCGGTATTGAGTTCTCGTCGAGTGATCAGGACAAGCAGGGGGTTGGTATGAAGGCGTTTGTACTGCTCGCCGACTCGCTCTACTAGGATTTGGCTGAGTTTGTCTAGTGAGACGTCGAGGCCACTAATGCGGTCGGTTAGCTCAGTGATTTGGTTTTCTAGGAATGTGATCTCAGTTTGGGTTTGGTCGATCTGGAGTTCTTGGACGCTGATCTGACCATTGAGGATGCTAATAGTGTTGTTGAGGGTGATTTTAGCGGTTTGGGCTTCCTGGATCTTGCCTTCCCAGCAGGCCTGCTTGTTTTTATTACATGCCAAGTACTCTTCAGTTGAGGCGTCTTTAGAGCAGGAGATGGAGGCGCAGTCTTGAGCCAAAATTGGAGTAGTGAGAAAAAAGGCGAGAAGTAGAAAAAGAGCGGCAATGGTCGTTTTTTTTAGAAAATATCTCATATTGTAGTAGGCGTTTTTTGTCATGGCTTGGTATCTGCGCTTAGTTCATTTCTTTGTATATGCTGCTTACTTAACTAACAGCTCTCTTCATCTCTTCACACACCTGACGGCAGCCTACCACTCTGCCTAAGTGAAGTTTTTCCGCCACCGTTATACGTATATCTAAGACAGTAGGTCAAAACTTCAATTCAGGTTTAGTGAAGTGATTGAAGCTCGCTTTTCACTGTTCACTTACACTTTCCACTCGTCACAAATATCACTTGTTACTTATCTCTAATCTACCGCTTAATCATCCTCGCCACCGCTATCGAGCCAGCAATTGCCCCGAGTAGGACACCAACCAGCGTGCCGATGCTCAGCTGGAGCGCAAAAATCGGCCAGGGAACGGGGAACAGGGGAATGCCACCCACAAAGCTTTTTAGCCAAGGGGTAAGGTAAAGCAGTCCTACGAATGACAGCGTCCAGCCGATGACCGAACTAATGATGCCATAGATCATGCCTTCGTACACGAACGGACTCTGGATAAACCAACTGGTAGCGCCGATCATGCGCATGATAGTGATAGCTGGTCGCTTGGTAACAACCTTCATGCCAATGATGATGATCATGATCAGCAGCGAAGTGACACCTAGGAGTAGTACGCTGCTGCCCCCCACAATTCTAATAGTCTGCGTCCAGCTCGCGAGCGACTCGATCACGTCTTGCTGGAGGATGACTTCGTCGATGCCCTGTACTTGCTCCAAGTCAGATTTGATCTGAGGTAAGTCGCTAATAGCTGTTCCAGAGACTTCGATACTAGCGGGCAAAATTTGGGAGGTTACCAGCTCGAGTAAAAGCGGATCGTCTTTGTTTTCTTCTTGGTAGATCTCAAGAGCTTCTTCCTGTGAGACAAGCTTTACTTCAGTTACATATGGTTTTTCAGCCATACCTTGAGCCAGTTCATTGATGACAGTAGTCGAGGTATCGAGTTCGAAAAAGCCGATGACTTGCGGCCTGGTTTCGAAGTAGCGCAGCACATGTTCACTACCCAGTAGAAACAGTGAGAAGGTATAGCCGACGAAGAACGTAAGTGAAAGTAATAGCACAGCTGCTAAGGACTGATAGGGTGAGCGACGAATATTGAGGAAGGCTGTGGTAAGTGTGTTCATGGGGCATCCTTCTTGGAGTCTGATGTAGATGTATCATCTGACTTTGAGCTTTTCTTGGAGCTAGTTTTTTTAGACGTCGATTTAGATTTTTTTGGTTTTTTGACCTCTTCTTGGTCAGCGCCATCAAGCTGATCGATAGATTTTATCTCGACTTTGACGGCCTGAGTGGGCTTGCTTGGGGTGGTGGGCTTGTCATCATCATTTTTTGTGTCATCGTCAGTGATGTCATTCTGAGCGTCATCTTCGGACTCTCGCTCTTCGGGCTGTGATTCATCTTGACTAGTGTCGTCACTATCATCATCGAGTGATTCGGTGCTAGCGGCTACAGGAGCGGGTTGAGAGTCTTGAGTATCGCTCTCTAGTTCTTGTTCATTTGGTTTTTCTTCTTTTGACTCCTCAATACTCGAACTAGTTTGAGAGCTTTCTTGAGCGGTCGCTTTCTTGCCAAACCAAGAGCCAATGGTTGCCCCCAATTGAGCTAGAGGAGCTGGCTTGCTGCTGGTGGTGGATGAGGTAGTACTACTCTGGGGTTCGGGTTGTTCGGGAGTATCAGTGAGTATTTCGTCAACATGCTTAACCTCTACCTCCTCTTCTTGTACTTCCTCAGCCGGCTCACTATCTGGTTTGCTCGTGCTTGCTTTGGTGTCTTTGGTAATGCTGCCTCTGGTGATCTCGATCAAGCGGTCAGTACCAAGCCCTTCCATGACTAGTGGGTCATGAGTAGTCACGATGACTGTGGTGCCGAGGTCATTGATTTTCTTGAATAGCTCGATGATTTCTTTAGTAGTATTCGCGTCTAAATTGCCCGTGGGCTCATCGGCGAACAAAATATTGGGGGCCGTAGAGAGAGCTCTGGCGATGCTGATCCGCTGTGCTTCTCCACCGGAGAGTTGGTGGGGAAACAGGAATGCCTTATCTGCTAGACCCACTAAGTCGAGTAAATCAGCTACTCGTTGCTCGAGTTCACTTGAGGATGTATTGATGATGGATAGCGCCAGAGCGATATTTTCCCAGGCTGTTAGCTCTCCAAGGAGCTTATAATCCTGAAATACAACACCCACTCTTCGTCGCACATATGGGATGTCTTTAGAGCGTACTTGAGAAAGGTCGAGGTCGTCAAGCTGAATGCTGCCGCCATCAAGACTGTACTCTTTGGTGAGGAGTTTCATTAGAGTCGTTTTGCCTGAGCCTGATGGTCCAGTAATAACGACAAGCTCACCGGGATCTATCTGGAAAGAAACGTTATGAAGGGCAGTAGTGTCGTCACCAAAGGACTTAGTGACGCTCGAGAATACAAGCATCACTCCATTTAAACATTACAGTCTGGTGACATCAAGTCCCAGAGCTACTCAACGCTAGGGGGTTCTGCCTGGGTGTCGACGATTTCAACGCGACCTACGTCCATTAGCCAACCGGCCTTTTGGCCCTTAAAGGTCTCTCCCCAGACTTTGACGATGATGCCGTCAAATTTATCGAGATCAGTGACCGAAGAAGTGAGATATACGGTTTGAGATTCGCCGCCTTCTCGCAGGAGTTTGTGAGAGCCTTCTCCATCAAGTCCGCCGATCTCTAGGTAGCCTTGAGCGCTGTCTTTAAAGGTGGCCTCATCTTGGACACCAAAGACGTCACCCACTTGGACGCTGGAGCCGGCTACCTGTTGAATATCAGAGCTAGTGGTGACTGTAGACTTTCTGCCACCCCCACTGCTGGCTTGGAGTTTGTAGCCGCCATAGCCAGTGCCTATACCTGCTGCTAGAGCGACGACGAGTAAGACTGCGGTTAGAGTGCGGGTTTGTTTCATAGATGTAGTTCCTGGTTGTGTGGCGCCGCGCTTCGGTGAGCTTTGGGACACGTCAAATTGTTTAAGAATGTGTGCTTCACTAGTCTTGTGGGTGCTAGCAGAGGTCTGATTTTGACTGATGGTAGTACCACTGTCAACGGGCTGTTGGGATGAGGGAGTGGTGGCATGCATAGCTCTATCCTACTATCCCAGCTTGATCTCCTCAACCACGAACTGGTCTAGGTCGCCATCAAGTACGCCGGTAGTGTCACTGGTCTCGACCTGAGTCCGAGTGTCTTTTACTAGCTGGTAAGGATGAAGAACGTAGTTTCTAATCTGGTTTCCCCAGCTAGCATGACTGTGATCACCCTTAACTTTGGCTAACTCTTGGCGTCGCTTTTCTTCTTCTTGAGCGGCTAGTTTTGACTTCAGCATCTTGAGAGCTCGTTCTTTGTTCTGCACTTGCGTGCGTTCCTCCCGACACTTAACGACAATGCCGGTTGGTGTGTGGGTTAGCTCGACAGCGGTGTTTACTTTATTGACGTTTTGACCTCCAGCACCACCAGCTCTGGTGAAGTGCCATTCGAGGTCACTGTCTTTGAGCTCTACATCAGTGTTTGCTTCATCTATGAGAGGAAGTACCTCTACTAAAGCAAACGAGGTTTGTCGAAGGTTATCAGCATTGAACGGGCTGAGGCGAACCAATCGATGTGTGCCAGCCTCCCCCTT
>CAZTEB010000026.1:0-12567 GCA_964612735.1 uncultured Pseudomonadales bacterium | reverse complement strand
TGGCACATCCCAACCAAGTGAAGCGCGCCATAACTCTGAGGCTTTGATAGAAGAGTCGGAAACAGCTAGATTCTTAGGTGGATCTGGTAGATCAGAATCAAGCGTAAAGGTGCCCTTTAGACAATTGGAAGCTGAGTAGTTATCATCGTCGTCGACTGCTACAACGTAGACAGTGTTAGAGCCCTTAACAGCCCCCGCTAGAGAGTCAGCCGTCACCGAAGTAGCAGTGTCATTGTCAAGATACGTGGCGGTATTGGAAGTGATGGTTGAAAGTGATGATGGTGGCGAGGTGTTTACCATATAGTAGTAGTCAGTAACTTCTTGGCCATCTGCCGGTGAAGCCGTCTCCCAGCTCAAGGCGAACGAGTTTGTTTCAGAACTGCCAGGCGTCACCGTTACGCCACCCGCTGCAGAACAGCTGGTTTCAAAACTAGGAGCCGCTCCCCCATACGCCAAGTTACCTGTGCGGTAGCTTGCAACCGTAGAAGTGTTACAGGCTGTGTCAATCACTCTGAAGTACACGATGTTGTTACCAACTTCAATGCTGGCGCTATCATCATCTTCAGTGAGAGTATAAGAGCCCGAAGCAAGCGGGATGTAGTCTTGGCCACAAGTTGAGTCCGTTGAGGTACCCTTCCAGACACCCTCAGTATCATTGATCTGGTATTGAACACCCAAGATGCCCGAGTGACTGTCAGAAGCACTAGAGCCGCCAGCAGTCGGCCAAGTGAAGCTCATGTCTACTACGTTTGAGAAGGTGCTACCTGGCGTAGAAATATATGAAACGTTAGTGGGTGAGGTACTATCGTGTTCAAAGCTGAATGTTTCAGCTGAATCTGAGTACACATTGTTGGCAGCATCAATAGCTTTGAGATGAACATAGTAGGTCGTTCCCGAACTCAGCGCCGACGAGAGATAACTGCCGTCAGAGAGGTCTATCGAGGTTCCCGATACTATAAAACCGCAAGTGGATCCAGTCGTCGAGACAGGTGAGTTTTGAAGAAGTCCGCCACTGGTGCTTGGATCAGCTTCATCATCAGTCCCCAGGTACATACAGTACCCCTTGAGGCCATTGCCACCTTCGTTATCTGCGCCAGCTGTCCAGGAGAAGTATGGTTGAGTCGCATTGTTATAGCCTTCATCCGCCACTGACCTTCCACCCGAGGCTGCAGTGGCCATAGTGGTAGAAGAAGCATTGGTAGTGGGAGCCACTTGGTCTGAAGCAGTGAAAACGACACTAATGTCTTCGAACACTGGCGTGTTGGCACCAGAGGGCTCGAGAGTCACTTGATACTGAAGATATTGATCACTATCACTAACACAGTCGGTGCCCGTTAGGTCTGTAGTAGTCGCGATGCTCGAGCATGAACCCCAAGCCGTAGCGCCAGACATGTCGGAACTTGAGTCAGAGCGAACCTTAACCGTCACGGTCCCAGTACCACTAGTTGAGAAAGTCAGAGCTCCCCAGTCGGCTGCAAACTCAGCGTCAAAGATGTTGGAGGTTAGCGTAGCCGTCTCTGCGTAGAGTGACTCCTCCGATCCAAACGACGAGCTTGGCTCAGAGCTCACCCACTGACGAACACGTGCGTTATCAAAGTGATGGATACCAGAGTAAAAGGCCCAGCCTGGTCGAAGATTGCTCTCTGTGGAGTAACTTGAGTCATAGGCCGTGCTAAATGTCTCCCCCTCATCTGTGCTGTATTCATAGTATGCACCGCCACCAGATTTCATACGCACTCGGGCAACGTACTCTTCTCCGCCACCACCATCAAGCTGTGAAATCCAGACGTGAGGCGGCTTGGTTCCTCTATTACTACCATCCTCATATACCTGCTGATTAGCGGTAGTGCCCAAACCAGGGTTACCATTGGTGTAGTAGGCGTATACCAAGTTGGTGTAACTATACCCACCACTATTATCCTTCCAGCCAAACATCAGAGCATCGTGAGCATTGTTGTTACTTTCCCAGGTGTAGTCCATTTCAAATGATAGATCTGATCTTTCGTATGAAACGTTAGAGTATACAGTTTTATCCCAAGCATCATTGGTAGTTCTAGTAAACTTGAGCTTGCCGTCTGCTTCAGTGATTTCATTACCAGTTCCACCATCGACCTCAGTCCATTTGTCTGTGTCTATCGTGCCGTCATTAAAGTCATCAAAGAGCACGAAGGTGTCTTCGCCATCAGAATCACTACTTGCACCGCTGTTGGCGTAGTACATATAGATAGTAGTGTCATCGCTGGCTACCAAGGTGTCGACTTCCACCCACACGACAGCACTGTCGCTTTCGGTGTACGTCTGGAGCCAGTAGTCGAGTGCTGTGCCCGAGTCATTTGAAAACCGCAGGTCATCAAAGTCAGCTTGCATATCTGAGTCATAGGCTACTTCGAGCCTTACCTGATAATTTGTCAATTCATCGCCGCTGTTCGTGACCGTTACTTCTTTGCGCTTTCCCCAACTATCGTATGCTTCTACCCAACCATCAGTTTGAGCTATGGTGATCTGACCAGCAGTGCTAACATCTACATCTGAACCTGATACATATGTCGTCACTGTACCGGTCACCGCTCCACTGGCTGTTCCCCCACTCCAGTCTGTCTGAGTCCAAGGTGAGGTCGAAGCAAAGATCTTGGGAAGCAGCACATTGTTAGCTAAGAAGTACACACCCACCACCATACCGGCTGACATCACGAAGGCACTCACTGCCTGAACTTGAATAAAGTTAAAACGTGGCTGGAGGTAGCGATGGCGTAGAGCGCTAATCAGCTTGGCGCCAACTGCAACTGCCACACCTAATGCTACTCCACCAACTACCCGACTAGAGATCATTTTCCTCATCTGGTAATAAAGCTGCTTCATACTCCTCATCATAATCCTCGCAAGAATCTAAATGCCTCACTTAAGTTGCCGACTACTAGATCCAAAGCATTCTCAGTTGCCTTAGGCGTGATGGTGACGGTATCGATAGAACGAGCGGTGTTACTTGCTGAGTCATTCGAGATAGCTCGCAGGTGATACACCTTGGAAGGTGTTAGGCCCGTAACTACCACCAAGTGATTCACTGTCAGATTTTGATCTTCTTGAGTACTCTGGGAATAACTGTCACCAGTGCCCTCACCAAACTCGATCTGACTCGTAGAAGGCTCATCAGTGTTCCATGACACGACTAATTGTGACTGAACATCTTGACCGGCGCCAGCGCTAGTGGGATTATTTGAACCACTGATTTTCAAGTTGCGAATAACAGGAGGTCTTGTATCAGATGCCGTAGTGAGTCGCTGGATATCTGAAACTGCTTCGTTGCCAATAGCGTCTCGACCTCGAACCACCATGTTGTACACCGTCTGTGGCTGAAGACCGCGAATGATCATTTGATGAGTGCCGGTCTTGAGAGTGACATTAACTTCGTCTTTTGCTGCAGCCGAGTTCCCCTCAGGGTAGTAGGTAATAATGCTACTAATGTCAGTGTTGCTTTGCCAGGTCACCAGTACCGTAGACTGCGCAGTGCCTCGCAGCTGCTGAACGCGCACATTGGAGATCTCAGGCCTGGGTAGGGTCACAAAGTCAAGCGTAGTACCCTCGTACTCATCTCCCTCGGTATCTAAACCATTGAGTTTATAGTAATACTTAGTGCCATCTTCTAAGCCAGTAAGCTGGACAGTGTACGTTGATTCAGAAGTGCTGGTGGAAACTGTACTTAAGCCTCCAAAATTAGTCGAGGTGCCGTAGTACATCTTGACGCTGTCCGCTCCAGTTGCGGTAAAGGTAATCAGTGCTGTGTTGATACCGACACTACTGACAGAAACGTCCTTAATGCTTGGAGCAGGGCTAGTGGTAAACGTCTTCTCTACCGAGCTACCGGTGTTTCCGTCTTCATCTGTCCACTTTGCCTTGTAGTAGTACGTGGTACCCGGAGTCAGGTTGGTAAGCTGAATACTGTGGTCAGTCACCTGATCAGATTTACTGGGCTCTTCATCAAAGTATGAGCCAGAGCTGGTGCCATACGAAATTTTTGTATCGGCTGCCCTGCTCGTGCTCCACGAGACAGTGGCTTTCTTAGTAGTGATGGTAGAGACAGTTGGACCAGAGCTTAAGGTAGGTGCGGTATCATAGGTACCCTTTGGAATCATGCTGACAGCATTAGCGTAGCTGGGAGCAGCCTCAGATTCTGAACTAGAGTCGTAGGTAGCCACTCGCCAGTAATATAGAGAAGAATCGCTGACTGTGTCGATGTACGAAGTACCCGCAGTAGTTGTCACCGTAGTCCAAGTCTCGGCATCACTTGAGCGTTGAATTTGATAAGTCAACTCGCCTGTACCCGTGTAGTCAGGTACATCCCACCCAAGCGAAGCACGCCACAGCTCTGAAGACTTAATAGACGAGTCAGAGACGGCTAGATTCTTAGGTGGATCTGGTAGATCAGAATCAAGCGTAAAGGTGCCCTTGAGACAGTTTGAGGCTGAGTAGTTATCGTCGTCGTCGACCGCTACGACGTAGACAGTGTTAGAACCTTTGACAGCTCCAGAGAGCGAATCTGCTGTGACGGTCCTGGTCGTGCCATTGTCTAAATAGGTAGCAGTATTAGAAGTTATAGTCGAGAGTGATGATGGCGGCGAAGTGTTTACCATGTAGTAGTACTTCTCCACTTCTTGACCATCAGCTGGGTTGGCAGCCTCCCAGCTCAGAGCGAATGAATTTGTCTCTGAGCTACTTGGCGTTACAGTCACGCCACCGGCGGCCGAGCAACTCGTCTCGAAGCTTGGCGCTGCTCCTCCGTAGGCCAAGTTTCCTGTGCGGTAGGTGGCTACTGTAGAAGTATTACAAGCTGTATCGATCACTCTGAAATACACCACATTGTTGCCCACCGCTATACTAGCGCTGTCGTCATCTTCAGTGAGAGTGTAGGAACCCGAAGCAAGTGGAATGTAGTCTTGACCACAAGTTGAATCTGTCGAAGTTCCTTTCCAAGTCCCCTCAGTATCATTGATCTGGTATTGAACACCCAAGATGCCTGAGTGGCTGTCAGAAGCACTAGAACCGCCAGCAGTCGGCCAAGTGAAGCTCATGTCGACAACATTGGAGAACGTGCTACCAGGTGTAGAAATATATGAAACGTTAGTGGGTGAGGTACTATCGTGTTCAAAAGTGAAACTCGTACTTGATCCAAAAAGATTATTCGCCTGATCAATCGCTTTAATGTACACATAGTAAGTACTGCCTGAGCTCAACGAAGACGATAGATAACTCCCGGCTGTTAAATCTAACGTCGTCCCAGAAATAATAAAGCCGCAGGTGGTACCAGTAGTACTAACTGGTGAGTTGGTCAATAAACCACCTGAAGTTCCGGGATCTGTGTCTGACGTCGTTCCCAGGTATACACAATACCCCTTAAGACCTGAGCCACCTTCATTATCAGCACCAGCAGTCCAGGAAAAATGTGGTTGGGTAGCATTGTTATAGGCCTCAGCAGTCACTCCTCTCCCCCCCGATGAAGCTGTAGCCATCACGATTGAAGAAGCATTGGTGGTTGGCGCAGTGTTGTCATAGGCCGAGAAAGCTATCGAAATATCTTCAAGCGCTGGGGTATTAGCGCCACTTACAGCAAATGTCGCCTGATACTGAACATAGCGCTCACCATCAGTAACGCAGTCCGTGGCACTCAAGTCAGTCGAGTCAGCAACGCCACTGCAGGATGAGAAATCAGTCGCATCAGACAGATCATCGCTGTCACCAGTTCTCACTTTAATCGTAGTCGTACCACTACCAGCAGTACTAAAACTGAGCGTACCCCAAAAGCTTCCACCCGCTCCTGCATCATAAATATTAGAAAGCATGGTAGCAGTACTCTGGTATCGACTCTCCTCACTACCATAGGTCAGAAAAGCGTCAGTCTGAGTTAGGTAATTTGCCTTGATCCAAGCCGCACTTCTCGCCACAGACGACCAACGAATTTCGTCAATTTTACCGTCCATGTAGTGACTGGCTCCCGTATACCGACCAATTGAACAGTTGGTGTTAGGAGGCACCACTTGGGTATTTTGAGCTACTGCTACTTCTTCACCATTGTAGTAAAGGTCGACATAGTCTGTACTAGTGTTGAACACGATCGTAATCTGAATCCACTCTGCGGTTGGCAGCGCAGGACCAGTTCGAACAGCGCTGGCATCAATGTAGTAAAAACCACCCGAGTTCGTTCGGGCTATCAAGAACATGTCACTCGTGTATCCACTTCCTTGGAACACATAGTCATAGTCACTACCACTCTGGTTGGTGTCAAAGTACGCCCAAGCTTCCATAGTGACCGGCGGCGTAGAAGTAAAGTTATTAGCAGGACATGTGAAGTAGGCATTTGAACCATTAAAATCTTGGGTGGCACCAATTTGGCCCGAAGAAAATCCAGTAGCATTGTTTCGAGTGAGTTCGTTGTCATTGCTCGTAGAGTCTGAAACAGTCCCGCTGCTCTCACTCATGTGTGTAACTAGCTTGTAGTTGCTGTCCCAAACATTCTCAGCATCTTGATCGTCATCAGCTTCGCTGTTGCCGTAGTACACATAGATAAAGTCGGTATCGTCATCCTCATCAACAGTGGGAACGCGAACCCACACTGTGGAATCTCCACTTTCATTCCATGTGTCTATCTCATAGTCAAGTAAAGTAGTGCCGTCGCTATCGGTGAAACGAATGTCTTGACCAGCATCTTGAGTCTCACTGTAATCGACGCGATCGCTATCCAACGTCACTAACACTGGAAAGTCAGTCAGTTCTTCTGAGGTCACGCCCAGTGTATCCGTAGTATTATCTATGGTTAGCTTGCGACGAAACTGCCAACTTTCGTTGTACCAATCATCCTTGACATCAATAGTGATCTGACCCGCTGATCCAGTGTTTACATTAGTCTCACTCTCGTAAGTAGTGACGTCGCTGTCAACAGTTCCACTGGCTGTTCCCCCACTCCAGTCTGTCTGAGTCCAAGGTGAGGTGGCTGCAAAGATTTTAGGTAGCAATACCTCAGATAATGTCAGATAGCTACCCACCACGATGCCCGCCGTCATGAAGGTAATAGCCATGAACTGACCTTGAGCAAGAGTAAGCCGAGGAGAAAAGTAGTGACCTTCGAGTCGTTTGATGAGTCGACGTGATATCACTCGAGAGTGTCTTGAAAATGACCGGTAGTAGTTCTGAGCAGTCATGTAAGTACCAATACTTCCATACACGCCACGCAACCGCTCGATTGAGCGGTGTGTTGCATATCTAGTACTCAGTGTGCCACGTTTCCTCTGGATACATCAAGAGGATAATCGTAAAAATGAACAGTACTATATAGATATATGTAGTTTGTATTTTGTGAAAAGATACAAAAAAACTAGCCAGTGGTGTGCTGGCTAGTTTTATGTGTTCTTACGAAAGCGCTCTGCGCTGGTAACAATTACCTGTCACCAGAGCGGCGGTTGGAGTAACCACCTCGATCGTCTCGATTGTAACCACCGCGATTATCACGGTTGTAACCGCCTCGGCGATCACCACCACGATTGTTGCCACCGCGGTACTCACTTCGAGGCCTTGGAGGTCGAGCGACATTGACGACTAAGTTACGACCATCGAACTCGTACTCATGGAGAGCTTCGATAGCTGCAGCTGCCTCGTCTTCTGTCTCGAACTCGACGAACGCAATGCCACGAGATCTACCAGTGTAACGGTCGGTTACGAGCTTGATCTGAGTGATCGTGCCGTACTCAGCGAACAGCTCTCTGAGCTGATCCTCACTGGTGTTAAATGATACGTTACCCACGAAAAGCTTCTTGGGATTTTCTTGAACATCATTATCCATATGTTCTCTTTCTCCGGTTTACGAACTACTATCTACTACACAGAAAGCTATCTAAAGATCAAAAACTAAGTCAAAAAAACGTAGGAAGAAATGTAGGAGCGATATCTGTGGTCTGTCGTATAACCGGTGGATAGTATAGCATGAAAGAGTTGAAAGGAGCAGAGCAAACTGCTTTTCACCAGAGTGAGAAGCTACTGAACTGCGTAGATCACTTCCTGGTCTGAGTTGAACACGGACTCAGCACCATACTCTTCTGCCCAGCTCTGGAGAGTAGCTGACTCTGTAGCGGTGAGCTTGGCAGTGTGAACTCGAAGCAAACCTACGTCGTGTCCATTGAGCAATCGTCTGAATACAGCTGTTCTACTCGGCGTACTTGTGGGATAGGTAATCGAATCTGACTCAGACTGAGAATCTTCTAACACCTCAGGCCCAGCTTCTCGACTTAAAACTCCTGCCACAGCCGCTTCATACTCTTGATACTCGGGTGGAAAGAAACCACTGTAGCCATTGATAACTCGACAGTTGTGAGAGGTAGCATCCAGCACCACCCCAGTCCAGTGCTGCAACATCTCAAAGATGCCGCGAGCATCACCGTAGGGATTATAGGTGAAGGGATACTCGAGTAGCACAACCCCTTCCTCATCTTGATCTATGCTGCATAACTCCGCTAAATGAGGCTCAATGTGTTGCTGAGGAGACGCAGGCTGATATGGTCTCTTGAGGGGCAACAGCTCCAATGAAAATACTAGAAGCAGTCCTACTACAACCAACCACTCACGACCGACCGCTTGCTTGTGACGCAGCAGTCTCTCGAGCCCAATCATCGCAAAATAAACCATTCCAAGTGACACCAAAAACGACCATCTTGCGACAGCTCTCACTGGCTCGAACAACGGCACAAATTTGAGTAGCACTGCGTACGGCAGTGGTGGTCCCACATACACAGCCCCCACTCTTAGTCTGGGACCAAGTGAAAATAGCACACCCGACAACAGTAGTACCAAGAAGAAAACTGATGCTCGGTTGACCTCGAGCCCTACTCCCCATCTGACTGGCTTACGCTTGGTGATGATCATCAAGCTGCACCCCGCCAACGCTGTTAACACAAACCCAGGAAAATATCCGCCCGCACTGGTAGCAATCAAGGTGTTCCAGCGCTGCATTTGTGGCTGAGTGGTGAGAATGCTCCAATAATGTGCATTTGAAAAATAATCTAAAATTCCAGCTGAGTAATTAATGTATTCTTCCAAAGGTCGGTCAACTTGGTAGTAGCTCTTCACCTGGTAGTACTTGTAGGCGAATGGGCCAGCCAAGATTGCCACAACTCCGACTAGTACCCCCATCCAAAGCGCCCAAGCTCGCCAGTTTTTCCTCAACTGCTTACCTTCAAACGCTAGCTGCACTAACGTCCAAATTCCGATACAGTACATCAAAAATACAGCCAGGTAGACACTTGAGACAAAGGTGATGCTGATCCAGATTCCTAGCCAAAAAGCCGACTTGGCCAGTGAAGTGGGATTGAGTCGCTTATCACCTGTAAATAAATCCATCTTCATGTTCACCAGCTGACTAAGCCCTAGTAAGAACGGCCAAATAGTGATCATCTGATAGTGCGAGGTATTGACTACTACGAACGGCATGAAGGTAGTCACGAAAGCAGCCAATACTAACTGAGGGCCACGCCAAAGCTTGCGCCACAATTGCCAAGCTGCCACAGCGTTCAACAACCATGTCAGTAAAAAAACTAGATTGAAGGTCGCAATTCTGTCTGGAGTAAACCAGGAAATAACCCAACCCATCGCAGCACTGGGTAGCAACAAGTCGGTAAAAAGTAGCGAGTCAGGATTACCCGCAAAGATATTTGACTGAAAAAAACTCCCCCACTCCCCTGTTTGCCAGTGATCAAGATGCTGATCCATGATCCAAACCATCAGCGGATAGTCGTTCCAGTCGTAGAGCTGCCCAGAGAGGTCTGTAATGATAGGGCGGAATAAAATAAAGCAGACTACAGCAGTTAGCAGGAGCGAGAGCCAAAGTTCGGCATAGGAATACCAGAGTTTTTGAAGGCTACTCATGACTCGATCTTTTTCTTTCGTAACCATCTCCTCCAGTCTTGAGACTAACTTTTTCACACGGCTCACCATGAAACGCCCTCAGCAAAGCAACCTTAAATCTCTTTGTGCTACTGGCACTAGTTTGCAAGTCAACATAGCCATACTCATCTATGCTCTTATGACTCCTAACAACCATCCCCTGACCCGCTTCGTAATCATGATGGATAACCGTCAGTTTTCCCTTTGTACTCACTGAGGGCATGCCTCCTTGTATTTTGACATAGTCTTGAACTTCTGCTTGCTTCATAAGAATTGAGTATACAGCTATATGTTATAAACTATACCAAACTAGAAGTTATTCTACGCTGTCAGTGGCACATCTTCAGAACTCTCATTCATCATAGTGGCTTAGGTTATAAGTTAGTTTGGAGGGATCACGATACACTTGTAATCCACAATAAGATCGTAACTGGGCCATGTTCAGAGTATATAGGGTTTTTCAGAACACGACGAACCCAGTTTCCATCATGCGATACAATTCAAATACTATATACAATAATCACTCACGCATGCCCTCCCCCACTCTCAGCCTCGTCATTAATACGCGCAACGAAGCTAAAAATATAGCCAACTGCATCAAAAGCATGGGCTCACTTGCCGATGAAATCATCGTGATGGACATGGCCAGTGATGATGACACTAAGAGCATCGCTCGTTCACTAGGAGCTAAGGTCTACAACCACAAACCGATGGGCTATGTCGAACCAGCGCGCCAAGCTGCGCTCAAAAAAGCGACCAGCGACTGGATATTGCTACTTGATGCTGACGAACACATTACCCCAAAATTGACACAAGAAATCCGCGGTCTCATCAAGAGCAGCGACCTCTACGTCGTCGCCATTCCTAGGAAGAACATCATTTTTGATCACTGGTTCAAAGGTGGAGGCTACTGGCCAAACTACCAAGTTCGACTATTTAGAAAAGGAGCGGTGACTTGGACGGATACTATTCATGCTGATCCTATAACCAAACACGAAATACATTACCTACCTGCAAAGAAAAATCTGGCTCTTCAGCACCACGTCACCACCGATCCTCAGCATTTTCTAGCTCGGACAGACGCCTACACCAACTTCGAAACAAGCTTCGAGTCGTTCGTGCAGCAGCACGGCTACTCTGCTCAAAGCATACTGAACTACACCCGATCAGCCTTTGGACAGAGTTACTTTGATCAAGAGTTATCAAAAGATGCGTTTCCCGGATTTATCATGAGCAAACTGATGGAAACCTATCGCTTTGCCGAGGTAGCAAAGTACTGGCTGAAGCACGACACAATCACTCCAAAAAACTGGTCGGCCATACAGCACGCACTAAATGTAGAACACCAGTTCCGAGAATCAACCACCTACCGCATCTGGCTAGCGTGCAGACAAATCAAGCTACGCATGCAAGCTGTTGTTAGACAATTACGACGAGGCTTTTAGTGGTTTGCGGGCCTCTATCACCAGCGACTCGAGCTGGTTAAACTCTTCGGTATATGACTGACCGTGATGCTCAAGATGTCTCATCTGGGCATCCTTGCTTTTACCTGGAGCAGCACGGCGAATTTGAGTAAAACCTGCTTTTGCAAGCAGGATCTTAAATGACTCAAAGTCATAGATGAATTGATGTCCCCAAGCTCTCACAAAGTTGTTGATCACAAAAGCTTCATGGTGAGTGCCAAGTTCTTTGAAAAATTCCTGCGATGACCACTTGAGATAGCGTTTCTGGACTGCGGTTTTCTTTGGTGAGTACAAAGCAATCAAAAATGCCAAGTCTGGAGTAGACATCCGTAGCCAACCACCGGGTTTAAGAATGCGATATGTTTCATTAAAAATGTGTGTGCCCTGCCCCAGTGAGAAGTGCTCAATAACGTGCTCAGAAAAAGCATAGTCAAAGCTGGCATCGGGCAGTGGAAAAGGCTTGGTGAGATCCAGTGGCAACAGGTCTTTGCTGCCATACAACTCTGAGTTCAGCCAGCCATCTAGCAAGTACGGCCAACACCCAAACTGAATCTTTCGCACCCTATGTTTCTCTAAATACTCTTCCACCGTTTGCGGCCTATTCCAGACTGACTTCCAGTGACCTACTCTCCAATGCAACAAATGATTGCAGTGAAGAACGCGCTGTCTTATAGCTGGTGGCAAGAATGTGAGCATGGAGTGAGTATACACCGCAGAAAAGCAGTTTTGATGTCATCAAGTGAGCGCCCCCTGCAACTTCTAATGCTTTGCTGCTTCCGGGCTGCACACATCGAACAATGGATCATGGTGGTTCGTGCTTGCAGGCCTACTAGGACTTCACGACTCCACTCACTTTGTTCGTTCCGCATGCATTACCCATGCTCGCTCCGCTCGCTTGGCGGCAGAACCTAGCTTACGCAGCTCCAACCTACTTTGACCAACAAAATAAAAAATCCCATTCGCCATAACAGGACGAATGGGACTCCGTGGTGCCACCTGATTTCGTAGAAGATCGCGCTTCTACCTCAATACACGGTAACGAGTGTAAACCGCCTGCGTTTCGCATTCCCGGTACGTAAGCAACATCTATCGTTTCTCAGAAAAAGATTCGTGGCGCTACTCGTCTGTTCGACTCGTGGTCATGCCACGAATCTTTTTCTGAATGTCTATATCATGATCAAAC